>JBKHBO010000072.1:0-6786 GCA_046542315.1 Clostridia bacterium | reverse complement strand
TATATTTGAATTTGCTAAGTTAATTAAAATCATTCTTTAAATACTTTTGCTCTGTTATTTAAAGTATATATAATTTAGAGATAAATTTCTTAATACTAGCAATTTTGTCATTGACAAAATTTTGTCACAAATTGTGACATTTAATTTTACTATTAATAATTTACAAATTATTAAACTTATTGACTAAACTCAAAATTAGTTGCTTTGACAAATCCATATCCTAAGAACCTTAGCTCTAATTTATCTGTATCATTACAGTTCAACAACTTTTTATAAAAATGTGCAATATATTGCTTTTTTAATTTTATATTACAGAATATAATGAATTTAAGGAGGTTTTTAAATGAACAAATTAGTTATGACTCCAGGACCTACTCAAATTTCAGAACAAGTTAGAAATGCTTTATCAATCAAAAACACTAATACAGACTTAGATAGTGAGTTTTTAAAACTTTATAAAGATACTTGTGATAAAGCTAAAGTGGTAGCTAAAACTAAAGAAAGTCAAGCGATAATTATGCTAGGAGAAGCAATTCTGGGTCTAGAGGCTGCATGTGCTTCTTTCATTGAAAAAGATGATAAAGTCTTAGTTATAGACAATGGAATATTTGGTAGAGGGTTTAGCGACTTCGTAAAGCTTTATGGTGGGAATGTTACAATTTATAAAAGCGATTATGATAAAGGTATTGATGCTAATAAGCTTGAAAGCTTTATTGTAAATAATGGACCATTTAAAGTTGCTACATTAGTACATTGTGAAACACCTACTGGAGTTACAAACCGATTGAACAAAATTGGTCCCTTACTAGATAAGCATGGAATAATCTCAATTGTAGATGCAGTCTCTTCATTTGGCGGTGAAGAATTACTAATGGATGAATGGAATTTAGATGTGTTACTTGCTGGAAGCCAAAAATGTTTATCAGCAACTTCTGGTGGAACAATTATATTTGTATCAAAAAAAGCAAAAGAATACTTAGTAAATAGAAAGAGCATAATCAATTCTTTCTATCTAAATATTAAAAACTGGTTGGATGTTTATGAAACGGGAGCTTTTCCTTATACTCATTCAGATGCAATAATTAACTCACTAAATGTGGCACTAGAACATCTTATAAGCGACAATAGTGTTGAAAATCATAAAAAACTAGCAGAAAAAGTTAGACAAACTATTAACAATTGTGGTCTAGCGTTATACCCGAGCAATAGTTTTTCTAATACATTGTCTGCTATAAAAGTACCAAAAGAAATTAATTCAGAAGAAATGTTTGCATATTTAATTAATGAGTATAATATATTGATTGGAGGAAGCCTTGCAGAGTTTTCTGAAAAAATATTTCGTATAGGACATATGGGAGAGAATGCTAAAGAAGAAAATCTATTTCTTTTATTTAAAGCACTTGATGACTTCTTTAAACAAAAGAATTATGGCTTAAAAAATGAGCTGCATGTAGAGTTTGCTAAGTTGATATAGTCAGTTTAATTAAATATACTTATTTGCTAAGAGTTCTCACTATAAGAAATTGAGGACTCTTTGTTTTATTATAGTATTTATTTTAAATAGACACATAAGTGAAGATTTTTAGGTTTAAAATCACACTCTAAACTCCTTCTTAATCATAAATATTTAACTACAATTATTTCTAAATTATTATTCCCCCCTGCTTAATCTTTACAATTTTTAAGAGCCTTTTCTATGAAGTTTATTACATAATATTTAATATGCAAACCATTTAAGCTCAAAAATAATTGCTTCTATCAACCCTATTAAACTAGGAAGTATCGATGGTCAAGATATAGGAAAACTTGTTGCAGTATCTTTAATTGTTATTGGCGCCATTTTGGAAAGTGCTGGTATAAGTTTCTTATCAGAAATTGTTAGCAAGTAGGAGGGAGGATCTAATGAAATCATCAACCCCATATGTAGCTATTACGTTTCTATTGAGTTTATTATTAATTGTAGGCTTCTTTATGCCTGGATTGAATTTTGGTAATCTATCACAAGAATTGCAAAACTGGGCAGTTATTATTGCTGCTTTTGACTTAGGTTTAGCTGCAATAAACTTAACTCGTATTCACGGGAGAAGAATAATGCTTAGAGACCTAACTGGATTAACTCTATTTTGCTTTTATTTTTCTTATTTATAATGATTTTTTTCGGAGTATTTTTAGGGACAGAACACACAGCTTATGCTTTTGGCTTTGATAACATTTTAACTCCTCTAGGTTCAACAATGTATGCGATGCTTGCATTTTGGATTGCTTCTGCTGCTTATCGCTTTTTTAATGTTAGATCTGCTGAAGCTACAGTTTTATTAATAAGCGCAGCATTAGTTATGTTAGGAAATGCTCCGATTAGTAACACTATTTGAGATCAGTTTCCTGTTATTGGTGGTTGGCTTACAAGTGTCCCAAATACCGCAGTGATGCGTGGAATTATGATTGGTGCTATAGCATTAGGTCTTAGAATTATGCTTGGTATTGAGCGCGGCTACCTAGGCATCGACCAGTAAAGGAGGGAAAATTACAATGATAGAAAAACTGCGTAATAAAGATAGAAGACTTATTTTTGTTTTAGTACTAATTGCTATTGCTTTGCCTCTATTAAACCAAATTGGCCTGCCAGCTGAAATCACCTATACAACTCAGGGTGTAATCTAGCTGCTTTACCTGATGAGGCTACTGTAGTTATGGCTGTAGACTACTCTCCTAGTGCTGCTCCAGAAGTAGAGCCTCAGTGCAATGCAGTTGCTAGACATTTGTTTTATGACAAAAATGTTAATGCAATATTTGCTTCAATCGTTACTACAGGGGCCAATGTTTACTGAAAAATTATTAGATAGTGTTGAAGGACATAATCGAGTTTATGAAGAAGATTATGTTCACTTAGGATACTTAGCTGGAGAAGAAACAGCAATCTCAGCTATGGATCAAAATCTTAAAAAAGCATATTCTACTGATTTTTACGGAACCCCAACTGAAGAGCTTCCTGTACTAGATGGAATTACAAACGTTGGTGATGTTGATGCCTTTTTAGTTTTTAGTGCTAGTGAACCTAGCCAATATGTTCGGCAAGTAGAAGGAAAATATGGTACACCTTTAGCTGTTGGAATCAATGCTGTCATTTACACAACCAACTTGCCATATTTAAATTCAGGACAAATATTCGGTATAATTAATGGACTCACAGGAGCAGCAGAATATGAACTATTAATAGGTCAACCAAAAATCGCAACTGCTGGTATGGATGCCCTTTCTGCAACACATCTTCTAGTACTTTTCTTTATATTGATCGCTAATATAATAAGATTTATTTCAGTAATTACTAACGGAAAAGGGGAGAAATAATAATGCTTAATACTTTAGATGTATGGATTGCAGCTCTTGGAACATTAGGAATGATGTCTTTTGCTTGGTGTGAGAATATTTTTTATCGTGATTTTGAGCATATCTATATTGGAATATCTGCTGGCCATGCTACTGTTATGGGCTAGAATAAT
The DNA here is from genome assembly GCA_046542315.1 of Clostridia bacterium. Taxonomy (GTDB): domain Bacteria; phylum Bacillota; class UBA994; order PWPR01; family PWPR01; genus PWPR01. The sequence goes on along the minus strand of JBKHBO010000072.1, from coordinate 3,286 downwards.
CTAAAGAGTAGTTTAATTAATCCATTATCTTCCGGTAATAACTACTGGCTTGTTATTCCTCTCATTTTAGGATTATAGCTTTATGCTAGATTTTTTAGAGGATATAACTGGGTCTCTCGTTACCCAATGGCAGTAATTGTTGGAATTGGTACAGGATTGACAATTCGTGGTACAATAGGATCTCAGCTTGTTCAACAAATAAAAGCAACTACGATTCCTTTGAATAGCATAGACAATATTATTATAGTAGTTGGTAGTGTAACTACTGTATTATTCTTCTATTTTACTTTAACAAGAGAAAATAAAGTTGTTAGATTTAGTTGCACTATCGGTAAGTAAGTAATGACGATTGCTCTCGGAGCTTCTTTTGGTAACTCAGCAATGAGTCGTATGAGTATGATGATTGGGCGTGTACAATTTCTGCTTGGCGACTGGCTAAAGTTACTTCAGTAAATATTTCAAGTTTTATGGATACAATATCTTATAAAAAGAAGAGAGAAAATTCTCTCTTCTTTTTATAATTATAATTTTACTCCGTTATATTTTCGTGTTGTTTTGATAATAAAACAAAGTCTAGTTGTAATTATTCTTTTAAATATCAGAGTTGTTCTAGATATCTTATGTTTTTGCCAATAGACTTTGCATATTCTATTTCAGACTTTGTACTACTGCCGATATAGCCTCCCTTATTGACTACAAATATCTCATTTGCCATATCAATTTTTCGCTTATGCATATCATCAAGCATTTCCTTTATGCCTTCTTTCCATACTTCATTGTCACCAGAATGGCCAAACAGTCCCACAGAAATCACTATATTCCCTTGCAAAGTCAAATCCTTTTGTACTTGCAAAAATTCTTCTTTAAATTTAGTGCTACCGCATAAAGTGATTACATTATATTCTTTAATCTGAATTCCTCCTTGTTAATTAATTACACATCACCTTTAGCTTATTATGCAATATTTTCTTATACAAAATCAAATAATATTTCATCTACACATTAATGCATTCTTTTGTTCAGTATATTTCAAGACTTAAAATAATTACATCTCTCTAGATTTCTAATACTGCTATAGGCTCTTCTCTAGTGCAATAAACCTTGTTTTAGTGTAAACTTTAATTAAATTATATAAAATTTATTCGCTAACACGAAAGAAGGTGTGAAATGACGCTTGATCAATTAATTGTTTTTATTACATTAGGAGCAACTCTGTATTTTTTAACAACAGGCAAATATCGATATGATCTTATATCAGTATCTGCACTTCTAATATTAACACTATTTGGAATTACTCCCTCCATTACTACTTTTAATGGGCTTGGAAGCCCTGTAGTAATTACAGTTGCAGCAATTTTAGTTATAAGTAAAGGCTTAATGAATGCAGGGATAGTTGATGCAATTGCAAATTATTTAACCAACATTTGTTCATCAAGGACAAAAACTATGATCTATCTAACTTCAATTGTTACTCTGCTTTCTGCTTTCATGAATAATGTGGGATCTTTGGCTTTAATGTTGCCAGTAGCTATGACTTTAGCAAGAAAGAATAATATATCTCCTTCTGTATTACTTATGCCTCTGTCGTTTGGCTCACTTCTAGGAGGGCAATTAAGCCTAATTGGAACACCTCCAAACATGATTATTTCAAATTTTAGAAATGTCAATCTTGGTGCACCATTTAAGATGTTTGATTTTGCTCTTGTAGGTTCAGGTGTTGCTATTGCTGGTGTGATTTTTATATGCTTCTTTGGATGGAAACTAATAAAGAATAGAAAAGGTTCTCCCAAAAAAGAAGATCTGTTTGAAATTAAAGAGGGGTATTTTACTGAATTGTTTGTTCCAAAAACATCTCCATTAGTGGGCAAGCTAGTCAATGAAGTAAATTTACTAAGTGATAATTATATAACAATATGCTCTATTGAAGATGGTACTTGTCATGAAAGACATGCTCCTTTTTATGATTACATAATACAAGAGGGTGATATTTTATTAGTACAAGCAGCTCAACAAGACATAAGAAACCTTATTATTAAAGAAAGTTTAACTCCTGTTGGCAGTAGAACGCCTCGAGACAGTTCCTTTATTTTAGAAGACCCCTCTACCGTAGAAGCTGTAATAAGTGTTAACTCACCTATGGTGAATAAAAATGTCAAAGATTTAAATTTAAGATATAGATATGGCTTAAACTTACTTGCAGTAGCAAGACAAGGAGATAGAATTAAAGGAAGACTAGCATCTATAACTTTTAAGCCTGGGGACATATTGTTATTACAAGGCCAGGAGGGTACCATTAGGGAAGCTTTGCAAACATTAGGTTGTTTGCCTTTAGCTGATAGAGCATTCGACATCCCAAAATCACCCCGAATTTGGCAGTCATTAACTCTATTTGTTTCAGCAGTAATTTTAACTACTTTAGGCGTGTTACCAGTACACATTTCTTTCTCTATAGCTGCTCTATTAATGATTTTTTTCAAGTTCATAACATTAAAACAAGCTTATACTGCAATAGACTTTCCTATTTTGATTTTCCTAGGCTCCATGATTCAAGTAGGGCAAGCTCTCGAAACAACAGGAGGATCTCATTTAGTAGCAAATCAGCTTCTTAATATCTCAGGAACTCTTAGTCCAGTTGCATCTTTAATACTACTGATGGTTTTTACTATGGGATTATCAAATATTATAAATACAGCAGCGAGTGCAGTGCTAATGGCACCAATAGCACTTGAAATGTCTATGGTTTTGGGAGTTTCTACAGACACATTTCTTATGGGTATTGTTGTTAGTGCTTCTTTTGCATTCTTAACACCTATACATCAATCAAATATATTAGTTATGGGTCCTGGTGGGTATCATTTTGAAGACTACTGGAGAATGGGTTTACCTCTGCAAATTATAGGATTAACTGTTGCAGTTCCATTAATACTAATATTCTGGCCACTTTAAAATAAGCTTTATCGTACTTTCAAGAGCTTCTTACTCCATGCTAAGTTTTGCTATATTAGAATCAGGTTTTTTCTTGTATTTTGAACAATAAGCTTATATCTACTAAAAATTATAATTGTATGTAGAGATGCTTTTTTAAGTGTTAAATTGTTTTGCGAGATATAATAGAACTTAAAATATTTTTTGCATATTTCTTTTAATAAGGTTATTACTAATACTTAATTTATAACAAATTCCATATTATATGGTGGCTTTTTAATAGACATATCACCTATTTCCCGCTTCTTTAGATAGAGTCCATATAATTGTGTAAAAGGAAAAGGGTCACATGAAACCTCTT
>JBKHBO010000017.1:0-32087 GCA_046542315.1 Clostridia bacterium | reverse complement strand
TAACTTAATTTCTTGCGAGGATTCTTGTTTTTTTACTATATCACAGGAAGCTTATGTATTATTTCTACTATATTCAGGAAGTGTTATACTTTCTATTTGTTCAATTTCAATAGAAATCCCCTTTATAGGTTCTAAAGTATTTTTTATTACCTCTAATCCACTAGTAAGTTTATCAGAATCCCCGACAACATCTATTATGACAGGGTCGACAGCTATTGGTTCATAGTTGACTAAAATAACGGGGCCGATACACCTGATTGAAGAAGTAGTAATAATTCTTTGATTACCAACACTAGCACCCTGTGCCCCAGAAGCAAAAAGTTCATTCAAAATATCTCTAACATCGACATCATGAACTATTTCGTTTTCTAGATATCCGCCTTCAGCATCGTATAATTTAATTCGAATGCCTTCTCCTACTAATTTTTGAAATCCTGCTTTTGTCTCTACTTCAATTAACTTTTGTTGTAAATTTACAACCTCTGTTTCTAAAGAATCTAATCTATCATATAAACGTCTTGAACTCATAATCCGAGGTGTTCCGTCTATAACATTTACTGCAACCTCACTAAATATAGTTGGCAATTCCTCTGAATTTTTTATTTTATCTATTGTTTCTTCTGATAAAATATTACCACTGTCATTTACTTGAATACCTTCTCCTGACTCACCCCAAACTACAATATTTTCAGAACTGTCAGCATTAGCTAGGTTTGGATCAGCACTAATTATATTCAAAATTTCTCGATTTCTATAGTCTTCATGTTCTCTGACAATAGTTTCCTGAACACTTCTACTTTCATTTATGATTATTTGAGCTAATTCTTCTTCTGTCTTCGCTGTATGTATTTTGTATTGCAACAAGCCTATACTTTCTTTAACTACACTTGAATCACTTACATTTAAAACTTCAGCATAATTGTTCAAGTACGATAGCATCGCATCCGTCCCTGCACGTGCCAAATCTAAGCCAGAAACTTCTCCAGGTAAACTGATAATATCAAAAGATCTCAATAAAACAAAAGAGTTAAATACTATTGCAATAACGATAAATACAACAACTATTTTTGATAATTTCATCTATTCCTCACCTACCCAATCTTTCATATACATATGGCGTAAATATTAGTATTCCTATAATAGCTGCAATAAAGGCACACACAAGGACACTGCCAGCAGCAACATCTTTTATCTTGCCAACATTATTATTATACTTAGGGCTTATTATGTCTAGTATCCTTTCTAAAGCAGTGTTTAGCATCTCCATAGCTATTACAACCATAATAACAAGAAGAAGCAAAGTAAGCTCAAGATTTGAAATATTAAAAAATATTGCAAATAAGAGTACAAGAATAGAAATCATAAAATGAATTTTTAAATTTCTTTCTTCTTTATAAGCTATAAAAAGTCCTCTTATAGCATTTTTGAATGATCTTATTATGTTAGACATCTAATAAGAACTCCTCATCTTAACTTTTTTATTTATTTTAACAAAAAGTGTTCTAACGATTTTTCCTTTTCTCTCATGTCTCCCCTGTGGTCCTTATCATGATCATATCCAATTAAATGCAGGATCCCATGCATTATTAGAAAGGACAATTCTCTTAGTATACTATTATTATATTCATCTGATTGCAGTTTTGCTCTATCTAAATCAATTACGATTTCGCCTAATACCTTTTCGTGAGATTCAAGCTCATTTAAAGGAAATGACAATACATCTGTAGTTGAATCAACATCTCTATATTGTTTATTTAACTTAGACACAACATCGCTATCAGTTATAACTATACTAATAGTTTTATTTTTAATTCCTATTTCTTTACAAATATCTTTAGCGAAATTTTCTAACTTTTCAACATCTTCAATATTTAAAATTCCTCTTTCGTCAAGATTACTTATTTGAATGTCGACCAAGTTTCCTGCTCCTCTCTAGATCAGCAATACTTTTTTCTGGGTATGCAATTCTACTATGATAAACCCCAGATAATGATTGTGTAAATGTTTTTATCATTGTATCAATATCCTTAAATGTGAGATCACACTTATCTAATTCGCCATCTTCTAATTTATCTTTAACAAGTTTTTTCACCAATTCTTCTACTTTTGATGGAGTGCGTCTTTGTAAAGACCTAACAGCAGCTTCTACAGTATCAGCCAGCATAACAATAGCAGCTTCTTTTGTTTTTGGCTTTGGCCCGTCATATTGATATTCTTTTCTTTTTATTGTCTTTTCCAGTTCTTTACTATTTAAAGCTTTATGATAAAAATAATTAACAGTACTTTCACTATGATGTTGTTCAATTATATCTATTATTTGCTTTGGTAATTTATACTCTTTAGCTATTTCTACACCGTCTTTTACGTGAGATGATATTATTAATGCACTCAAAGAAGGTTCATATTTTTCATGAGGATTTTCTTCGGTTAGTTGATTTTCTACAAAAAACTGTGGCCTTTTTAACTTTCCAATGTCATGATAATATGCGCCTACTCTAGCTAATAAGGCATTTGCTCCTACTGCATCTGCGGCTACCTCTGCTAGATTTGCGACTATTAGACTATGATTATAAGTTCCAGGAGCTTCTTTTTGCATCTTTCTTAAAAGTTTTCTATTAGGATTTGATAGTTCCAACAATCTTACCGATGAAATTATTCCAAAAAGATTCTCAAAGAAGGGTAAAGATCCTATAGCAATTATCACAAACGTCATAGAAGATACTCCAGAGATTGATAATTGTGTAAATAAATTACCCGATCCTGAAAGGTTACCATTATATAGATACATACTAAATAAAAAGATAGTTTGCATCGCTGCACTTCCAATTGCGATTCGAACCATGTCAGATCTTTGATTCATTTGGTCACTAATCGCAATTGCTACTAAGCCACCAATAGTAATTGAAGTTAAAATTAAATAGTTATCTATTAACATCGGAATGACTAGGAAATTATGTGTCAATAGCATTATTACTGCTGGTTTCCAATCAAGTAATACAGCAATAATTACAGCAAGAGCTATACCCACAATTAAGTAAGGCGATATGTTTACTAATAAACTTGAAGCTATATAACCTAATACTAAAACTAGAAAAAACAAGCTTAAGTTGCTGACTTTATTAAATACTTCTTTGCTAAAAGTAATTATAGTTAAAAATGACAAAGATAGAACAATTAATAAAAAGAGGCCTAATCCAAGTATCATTTGCTGCCTTCTTGTTCCATTAATAAATCCAGATACTTTTAACATTTCTATGCTCTCATTATCAATAATTTGCCCTTCATAAACCAATACATCACCTTTACGAACAATGACAGGTTTTACATTTGCTCTAGCTTCTTCTCTTAATTCTGAAGTTAGTTCTTCACTATACTGATAACTTGGGCTAAATACTGTATATAAGACTTCTCTTATTACTTTTTTTTCTGGGTCTGGTAAACTATTGTTTTCTATCTCTGAATCTATAAGCTGGTGACCTCTTTCTATAGTGCCAATTCCATCATCATATACTGTCTTTAATATATTGACAGATTGCCTTGAAAAAGATCCAAACTCATCTTCTTCTAATTGTTGAATGTATCTAATGCTATTGTTTGATAGATTAATTATCCTTTGAGAGATAGATCCATCTCCCAAGTTAGTTAGTTTATCCCTTAATTCTTCTAAAGGTAGTTCTTCTTCATTAACAATTTCTGTTAAGACTAAGTTAAGATTCTCATAAACATTTTCTTCATGAGCCATATCGCGTACATAAGCATCTGGCACACTATCAATTGCTTTTTGTTTATTCCTATTTGTTGCAATTTCATTTTCTATATCAAAGGGGGCATAAATAGTGTTCTCACTCAAATCCCCTTCGTCGACATTCATATTTTTAGGTATTATTGAAACAACTGCTACTAACCAAATCACTAAAAAAGAGCTCACTAAAATTAAGCCTTTTTTGACAACTGGCTTTCTTAAAAAATACTTATTATATATTCTATAAATAGATCTAAAAATTTCTACCATCAAATACACCTATTTCTTTCGCGCTTTTTCACTCTTTTCATATGCTTTTACAATTTTTTGTACTAGTTTATGCCTTACAACATCTTTTGCTGTTAGCATAACAATACCTATGTCATCTATATTCTTTAATACATTTATAGCTTGAATAAGACCCGATTTATTATTCCTTGGCAAGTCAATTTGCGTTATATCTCCTGTCACTATTGCTTTAGAACCAAATCCTAGTCTTGTTAAGAACATTTTCATTTGCTCTTTAGTTGAGTTTTGGGCTTCATCTAATATAATAAAACTATTATCTAATGTTCTCCCTCTCATATATGCTAAAGGAGCGACTTCAATTATTCCTCTTTCCATATATTTAGCAAATTGATCATTTCCTAAAATATCAAATAAAGCGTCATATAGAGGTCTTAAATATGGATCAATTTTTGCTTGCAAATCTCCTGGTAAAAATCCTAATCTTTCTCCTGCTTCTACCGCTGGTCTAGTTAAGATTATTCTATCAACGTCTTTAGCTCTTAAAGCTGCAACAGCCAAAGCAATAGCGAGATAAGTTTTTCCAGTTCCTGCTGGACCCACACCAAATACTAAAGTATTATTTCTTACTGCATCAACATACATTTTTTGACCTTTAGTTTTTGGCCTTACTAACTTGCCTCTATTTGTAAATACAATTTCATCATCAGACAGATTTAATAGATCTAAATCTTCATTGCTATCAACAATCCTTACAGCATAATCAATATCACGCTCTTCTAATGATCTTCCTTTTCTAAGAACAGAAAGTAATTCTCTAAAAACTTTATCTGCTTTATTCACGTTTTCTTCTTGACCACTGATAACAATTTCATTGTCCCGAGTAACTATTTGAACATCTAGAGCTTCTGAAATTTGCTTTAAAAAAGAGTCTCTCTCCCCAAATAAAGCTCGTATCTCGTCTATTGATCTAATTAGTAGTTTTCTTTCTTGCATTCCTTCAGTCAAAAAAAAATAACCTCCTTATGGTACCATAACTTTATGTTATCTAATGTATATCTCATTATATATCTTTTAGAGATGATTAACAATTATTAGTGTCATTATAATAAATTAAGACAAAAAAACATTAGAGCATTAGCCCTAATGTTTTATTGCTATTAATCATCGCTTTTACGTTTTTTTCTACGAGCCGCTTCAGCTTTCTTTTTACGCTTGACGCTTGGCTTTTCATAATGCTCCCGTCTGCGCACTTCTTTTAGAATACCAGCCTTACGGCATTCCCGGTTAAATCGGCGCAGAGCTTGGTCTAGACTTTCATTTTTACCGACCTTTACTTCTGCCATCTGCCTTAACCCCCCTCCCGGAAATTGCCATTATATAATACCAGACAATTATATATCCTTAGTTCTTCTCTGTCAACAAAAAGTTTAACCTGGTGGCCAGGTCATTTTCCTGCCACCTATAATATGTAGGTGCAAGTGATCAACCTCTTGTCCACCATCTTCACCTGTATTTATTACTACTCTAAAACCATTATTACCACAATATTCTTTACCTAACTCTGATGCAACAAACAAAAGCTCATTTGTAATTTCTTTGTTTTCTTCATTGAGTTTGGCTAAAGAAGAAATATGTTTTTTTGGTATTAACAACATGTGAATGGGTGCAATAGGATTTATATCTTCAAATGCTAACAAATTATCATCTTCATAAACCTTTTTCGATGGTAGTTCGTTTGCAATAATTTTGCAAAATATACAATTTTGCATAACCTTACACCTCCTTTGTTATTGACAACACAAATAAATTATACCATAACACCCTTAACAGAGTAAGGGGAATTACTAATTATTTTCACCTTATATATTTTATTAGTTATTAAATTTTCCTGCTGGACTATTACTTTTGCATAATTTTCGGAATGTCCAAAAAACTCACTGCTATTGATCTTTTGTTCTATTAGAACATTATAAGTTTCTCCTAGCATATTACTTGTATAAGATTCACTCATGATCTTCTCTAATTCTCTTATCTTTTTACTTCTCTCTTTTGATATGTTTCCATCTACTTGATCAGGCATACTTGCTGCTGCAGTTCCTTCTCTTTTAGAATATCTAAAAACATGCATCTGTGAAAAATTAATATCTTTAACATAATTATATATATCCTCAAAATCTTTATTTGTTTCTCCTGGAAAACCTATTATTAAATCTGTTGTTATAGCTATCCCTTCGATATTTTGCCTTAGCATTTTTATTAGCTCTCTGTATTCATTGGTGGTATATTTGCGATTCATTTTTTTTAAAATCTTATCTGACCCGCTTTGAAGAGGAATATGTAAATGCGACATTAATCTATCATGGTTTTTAAAAAGCTCTACTAATTCTTCTGTTATTTCATTTGGCTCTATTGATGAAAGTCTGATTCTAGGAATTTTAGTATGTATTAACAAATCTTTGAGGAGAGCTGATAAATCATAGTCAAAGTCAAAATCATTCCCATAAGAACCTAGATGTATCCCTGTTAAAACAATTTCTTTATATCCTATTTTTTCTAATGACATAATTTCTTCTATTATATTTTCTTTCTTTCTACTTCTTTCTGGGCCACGTAAATAAGGGATAATACAATATGTGCAATAATTTTCACAACCATCCTGAATTCTTACCTGTGCTCTTGTACGATTACTATCAGCAACTCCAATTAATTCAGAGAATCCATATCGTTTTTTCTTTGATAAATCTTTAAAATCAATTTGTGAATCACTACAAAAATATTCATTAATAACATCATAAATAATTTCTTTATTACTTGTTCCAATCAAAACATCTGCTAATTCAAATATATCTTCTTCTATCTCATTTTGCTCAACATAGCACCCCATAAATATCAATAAAGCAGTAGTGTTTGCTTTTCTCAACCTTCTTAACTCATGTCTTGTTTTACTAGCTGCTTGCACTGTTACTGCGCATGAATTAACGATAATAATATTTGCTTTTATTTCATCAGTTAAAGTTGCTCCCTGATTTATTAGATAATTTGCTATTGCATTACTTTCCGATTGATTAACTTTACACCCTAAAGTAGAAATATATAAGTTGACTTCTTCATATGTTTTATTCATTATATATCACCAGTTAAATATAGAATTATACTGAGAGCCACAACGCCAGCTGTCTCTGTTCTTAGGATTCTTGGTCCTAAAGAACAAAATATTGTTTTAGTAGCTTGTAATTTTTTTACTTCTTGATTTGAAATTCCACCTTCAGGCCCAATAATAAGCGCAATTTTAGAATAATTTTTTATATTAACATCTTTTAAGCTAATATTGTCCTCATTTTCATATAAGCATATTATTAGATCATACTCATCAAATCTATTTATCATTTCCTCAAACTCAATAGGCTGACTAACTAAAGGTATTTCTTGTCTTTTAGATTGCTTTGAAGCTGACAAAGCAATTCTACTCCATCTATTAACAAGTTTTTCTACCTTCTCAGGTTTAATTTTAACAACAGATCGTTTCATATGAACTGGAACAAATCTACTTGCACCTATTTCAGTCCCCATCTTAATTACTTGTTCAAGCTTATCTTTTTTTGGAATCCCTTGGAATATAGTTATATCAACAGATGGTTCAGTAGTTACATCTACTTTTGTAGTTACCACAAATTTTGATGACTTTTCAAGAGAGGCTATAAACAAATTCTTATTAACATCTACCACTTCTATTTCATCACCAGGATTCATCCTCAAAACATTAAATAAATGATGAGCTTGCTCATCATTTATTTCTAATTGAGTATTTAATTCTAATTTTGCTTCCAAAAATATCCTATGCAATTTATCTCACCTTACTTGCTGCTAATGCAACCCAATCTCTCTCAACTAGTCTATCAACAATTTTATAACCGTTACTTATCAAGGTTTCTTGAACTTGCATTTCATATTCATCAATTATTCCCGCACAAATAAAATATCCATTTATATTTGTTATTTTTGTTGCTTGTGGAATTAGCTTATTCAAAATAGGAGCTGTAATATTAGCAACAACTACATCAACCATCAAATCAATACCCTCTAATAAATTGTTTTCTATTACTTCTATTTCAGTATTTTTGACTTCATTAAGTGCAATATTACTGCTAGTCATTTTGATTGCCTGGTCATCTATATCTATAGCTAAAATATAACCTGCATTTAAATAGCTTGCACCTATTGTCAATATTCCTGAGCCACAGCCAACATCAATGACTTTTTCACCTTCATCGAGGTATTTCTCCATTAGAGTTAATGCTTGTTGTGTTGTTGCATGAGAACCTGTTCCAAAAGCCATTCCAGGGTCAATTGTAATAGTTTTCTTACCCTCAAAAGAAATATCTTCCCACTCTGGCTTGACAACAAATGATTCGCCAATCTGGATGGGTGTAAAAAACTCCTTCCAATTACTCTGCCAATCTTTTTCATCTACTGAATGATACTCAAGCTCACCAGAGCCAACATTTAAACCATAATCTCTGATATTTTCAATCTCAGCTTGAATTTCTTCTATTGTTTTAAATATTGAATCATCAATAGGTAAATATGCCACTATATTAACACATTCAGGAAGTGTTTCATTAACAGGTAACTCCGTATAATCCCAGTTAATAGAAGAGTCTTTATCTAGTGCAACTTCAATATCTTCAATAACTAGTCCATTCGCCCCATTCCTGTAAAAAATATCTCCTACTGCATCTGCAGCATCATATTTTGTATGTATTTTTATTTCCATCCATTGTGACATATTATCACCTTTTCTTTTTGATAGCTTTTATTATAATACATCACCTGACAAATGTCACGATTCTACTAAGAATGGTGATAGTATTAAGTCAATTTAAAATCTAAAATGTTTTTAATTTGGTTAAATAAGAATAGTCTCAAAACAAGTTTATTTTTGTTTTGAGACTGTTATTCTTGAGCTGTAATTGCTATAGATTATTTAAAAATGTCTTTTATTCTATCTACAAATGTTTTATCAGGGGGGTCAAATTCTTCGCCACTAGCTTCTGCAAACTCTGATAAAGCTCTTAATTGCTTGTCAGTTAGTTTTTTAGGGACTTCTATTTGCACTGTAACAAAAAAGTCTCCTCTGCTCCCTCGACTTCCCCTTGGAACTCCTCTATCTTCTACTCTGAATGTAGTATTTGGCTGAGTTCCATGCGGTATTTTCAATTTCACAACACCATCAAGAGTTTCAATAGGGATCTCAGCCCCTATTGCTGCTTGCACAAAAGAAATCTTTTTCTTTGTGTAAAGGTGGTCATTCTTTCTGTCAATAGTTGGGTGGCTTTTTACTCTAATATAGATATAAAGATCACCATATGGCCCACCTTTATCCCCAGCTTCACCTTTCCCGGCTACTCTTAGACGAGTTCCATTATCTACACCTGGTGGAATTTTCACCTCAATTTTACGTCTCTCTAATGTCTTGCCACTGCCTCTACATTGATGACATTTCTCTTCAACAATTTTACCAGTACCGCCACAATTGTCACAATTTGTAACGTTAACAAATTGTCCAAACGGTGTTTGCTGACTTCTTCTAACCTGCCCAGAGCCATTACAAACTGGGCAAGTTTCTACATTACTACCAGGTTCAGCTCCTGAACCATCACATCTATCACATGTTTCATATCTTTGAATATTTATCTCTTTTTCCACACCAAAAACGGCTTCCTCAAGTGTGAGCGTAAGGTCATATCTTAAGTCAGCACCTTTTTCAGGGCCACTATAAGTATTTCTTCTGCCAAATCCACCACTAAACATCATATCGAAGATATCTTCAAAGCCCCCAAAACCGCTGAAGTCAGCTCCGCCACCTTGCTGGTTCGCTCCAGCATGACCGAACCTATCGTACTTAGCTCTTCTTTCTTTGTCACTTAATACTCGGTACGCTTCAGTAATTTCTTTGAATTTTTCTTCAGCATTTTCATCTTTGCTAACGTCAGGATGGTGTGTGCGCGCTAACTTTCTATAAGCTCGCTTTATCTCATCAGTACTAGCATCTCTATTTACTCCTAATATATCGTAATAATCTCGCTTGTTTGCCACTATACCACCCCACTAGAAGCTTAGATAAAGCTTCATTATTTCTGTTCACCTTCTGGATCTACATCTTCATAATCTGCGTCGTAAACATCTTCACCGTCTGGCTCAGAATCAGGTTGCTCTTGTTCTTGCTGTGCCTGCTGCTCTTGTTGAGCTTGCTGGTATAATAATGTTGACAACTCATTAACATGTTTTTTCACTTCTTCTAATGCATTCTCAATATCAGTAATATTATCACTATCTTTTACTTCTTTCAACTTATCTAAAGCAGAGTTAACTTCTTCAGTTTTAGTCTTGTCTAACTTATCTCCAAGATCTTTAACCATTTTTTCAGTGCTATAAACTAGTGTATCTGCTTCGTTTCTTTTTTCAATTAATTCTTTTTGTTTCTTATCCTCTTCTGCATGTTCTTCAGCTTCTTTAACCATTTTTTCAACTTCATCTTCACTTAATCCACTAGATGATGTTATGGTTATTGCTTGCTCTTTTCCAGTACCTAAATCTTTAGCACTTACATTTACAATACCATTTGTATCTATATTGAAAGTTACCTCAATTTGTGGAACTCCTCTTGGTGCTGGTGGAATTCCTGTTAAAGTAAATCTTCCTAAAGTCTTGTTTTGAGCAGCCATAGGTCTTTCACCTTGAATTACATGGATATCTACTTGTGTTTGATTATCTGCAGCTGTTGAAAAAATTTGGCTAGCAGATGTTGGAATAGCTGTGTTTCTATCGATTAGCTTAGTAGCTACGCCACCAAGAGTTTCAATTCCAAGTGATAACGGAGTTACATCAATTAAAACTATATCGCTTATATCTCCTGCTAAAACACCAGCTTGAATAGCTGCACCTAGTGCTACAACCTCATCAGGGTTTATTCCTTTGTATGGTTCTTTACCAGTAGCTTTTTCTACTTCTTCTTGAACTGCAGGAATTCTTGTAGAACCTCCAACTAGTATTACTTTATCAATTTCATTCGCTGTTAACTCAGCATCTTGTAAAGCTTTTTTCAATGGACCAATAGTTTTCTGTACTAAATGAGATGTTAAATCATTAAACTTAGCACGTGTAATTGTTATATCTAAATGTTTTGGCCCTGAAGAATCAGCAGTTATATAAGGTAAATTAATATTAACTTGACTAGTACTACTTAGATCTTTCTTTGCATTTTCTGCAGCATCTTTCAATCTTTGCATTGCCATACGATCTTTAGTCAAATCAACGCCAGTATCTTTTTTGAACTCTTTTACTAGGTGGTCCATTAATACTTCATCAAAGTCATCTCCACCTAGTTGAGTGTCCCCGTTAGTAGCTAATACTTCAAATACTCCGTCTCCGATTTCTAGAATTGAAACATCAAATGTTCCTCCACCTAAATCATAAACTAGTATTTTTTGCTGTTTTTCATCATCTAAACCATATGCTAATGAAGCAGCTGTAGGCTCATTAATAATTCTTAACACATCCAAACCAGCAATTTTACCTGCATCTTTAGTGGCTTGTCTCTGACTATCAGAGAAGTATGCAGGAACAGTAATTACTGCTTGCTCCACGGATTCTCCAAGATATGATTCTGCATCAGCTTTAAGCTTTTGTAAAATCATTGCTGATATCTCTGGTGGAGTATACTCTTTTCCACCCATACTAACTTTATAATTTTCGCCCATATGTCTCTTTATTGAAGATATTGTGTTGTCTGGATTTGTTACAGATTGTCTTTTTGCAAGCTTACCAATTAATCTTTCATCATTTTTACTTACAGCAACTACTGAAGGTGTTGTTCTATCTCCTTCTGCATTAGTTATAACTGTAGGTTGTCCACCTTCCATAACTGCTACACATGAATTTGTTGTTCCTAAATCAATACCAATAATTCTTCCCATTATAAATCCTCCTTATTACTTGAAACTTTCACTTTAGCTGTTCTTATTAATTTGTCTTTAAAAACATACCCAGGTTCAAAAACCTCGATAACTATACCATCATCATACTCATTTGTTTCTTCCATCATTAAAGCATCATGCATGCTAGGATCAAAATGTTCACCTTCAGCTTCTATTTTTTCAAGTCCTTGTTCTTCCAAAACACTGTGTAGTTGTTTATATATCATCGAAATACCTACCGACTTTGAATCATCATCCTTAGCTTTAATAGCTCTTTCAAAGTTATCAATAATAGGCAATAGTTTGCGTATAAAATCTGCATTAGAAGTCTTTAACAAACTCAAACGCTCTCTTTCACTTCTTAGTTTCAAATTAGCATAATCTGCTAAAGATCTTTGAAACTGATTTTTAAGCTTTTCATTTTCTGCTTCTAATTCACTTACTCTTTCCTTGCATTGATCCAAACTCATATTTTCACTTTCATTTACATCTTCTTTGATATCAACTTTTTCATCGATATCATCAAAGATTTCAATTACTTCTTCTTCGAAAGATCCATTCTTTTTACTATCTTTGTTTTTATCGCTCATATCATCACCTAACCATTATTTAAATCAGGATTCTCCTGATTTTTTTTCATCCTTATTATTGTATCTATTCTCAGAATTGATATAGCTATTTCACCCGCTGCTTTTATCGCGTGGTATTTCACTAAATAAGGGTCAATAACACCTTTATCAATCATATCAACACATTCTCCTGTGTCACAGTCAATTGCATAAGTAAACTTCTCTGTTTCTATCTGCTTGGCTATTATATCCTCAATTTTTTCAAGGGGATTAAATCCTGCGTTAAGAATAATTTGAAAAACCGGTTTTCTTAGAGCTTTAACAACACAATCTAAACCATAAGAAGCCATACCCTTCAATCTTTCTCTTGCTTTCTCAACTTCTCTGGAAATAGCTAATTCAACTGAACCGCCTCCGACTACATAGCCACCCTTAATTGTAGCTTGTACTGCTGAAGCTGCATCTTTAGCTATTCTTTCTCTTTCAGCTACAACCTCAATTGTAGCTGCTCCAACTAATACAGTTGCCATAGACTTACCTGACCCATTAATAAGTCTCATTTTTTTCAGTTTAGAATCTTCAAAAATTTCTTCCGCATATCCTAAACTATCTTTTAATTCATCTAAAGATTTGTTTAATCCAGTTCTTTTAATGACTCTTGCATTAGTATGATCAGCAACTATTCTCATATCCTTTTTTGAAACTCTAGAACAAACAATAATGCCTGAGTCAGTTAAAAATTCTTCAGCAAAGTCTTCAACTCCCTTATCAACTAACACAAGATTAATACCTAACTCTTGTATCTTTTTAAGATTATTAACAAACTGATTTTTTAGCTCCATAAATCTTTGGAACCCAGTTTCAGTCGCTAAAGCCTCTTCACTAAGTTGTTCAGGTTTTAGCTCATCATCAATTAATAGGACTTTAACATCTTTTAATTTTTCTGGCATTTGTCTATTAAGTCGTTTTTTATTGATTAACACTCCGCGAAAAACTTCATTTTCAGCTCCTGCTTGAGCAACAACAGTGTCAGAAAATTTAAAATTTTGATCTTTAAACTTCTCAATACCTATCATATTAGCAGCTTCAACAATTAAATCAGCAATATCTTGATGTTCTCTTCCAGCTATATAAGCTATCTTTTTTAAAATTTCATTATCAAAATCATCAAGTGGAATACTACAGCTCTCTAAAACATTAAGTGCTTCTTGTATTCCTAAACCAATTCCCTCTATAATTCTGGCAACGGGGACTCCTTTAGCAACCTGCTCTACTCCTTCACTAATTAAAGATCCTGCCATTATAGTGGCAGTTGTAGTGCCATCACCTATCTCTTCTTGTTGAGACTTTGCTATATTTATCATCATTTTTGCGGCTGGATGTGTCACATCCATTCTCTCTAAAATAGTAACGCCTGCATTAGTTATGACTACATCCCCGTAACCATCAACTAACATAGTATCAAGTCCTTTAGGTCCAATAGTTCCTTCAACAGCAGATGATACGGCTTTAACAGCACGCATATTAGTCATTAATGCAGCAATTTTCTCATCTAATTCTGTAGTATTTGTTGCGTCTTTAACTGACAAGATAAGACCTCCCTATTCTTTGAAAACTTCTTTCAATCTCTCTGATGTGTAGTTTAACAATGCTACTATCTTTGAGTAGTCCATTCTTTTTGGTCCTATCACACCAAGAGCACCAGCAATTCTGTTATTAATAGTATAAGAAACCTTAACAATGCTACAATCTTGCATATTTTCTATATCAATTTCATTTCCGATAACTATTTGTATTTGATCTTGTTTATCAAAATTTACTGGATTTAATATATTAAGCAAATGCTCTTTAGTGGTTAAAACCTGTAATAAATCTAAATACTTCTCACCCATTTTAAACTCAGGCTGAGATACTACGTTTACAGCGCTATTTGTAATTGATGGGGCATTATGAATTGCTATCATTTGATCTAAAATATTCTTTAGTTGAATATTTTCACTTGTTAAATATGCACTGATAGTTTGAAGAATCTTCTCTTTCTCTTCTTCTTTAATCTCACCTAAATATCTACCCTTAAATCCATAATTTAAGATTTTGTTAATAAACTGGATTTCTTCTTGGGAAAGAGGTTCTGGCAAGTGTATTGTCTTATTACTTGATAAACCATTATCTGCAATTAATACCACTATAATAGTTCTTTCATTAATAGGTATAATTGAAAACTCTTGTAATTTACAAGCTCCAACATTTGGACCACTAAAAATTGTGGCATATGAAGTTATTTCTGCTAATGCATCTGCTATATTTGCTACTAGTTTTTCTTTATCCAAGATCATAGTGTTGATCTCGTCTTCAATTCTTTTTGCTTCACTATTTTTTACATTCATTTTAGGCATCAGACTATCAACATATAAACGATAACCTTTATCTGATGGCACTCGGCCAGCAGATGTGTAAGGCTGTTCCAATAGTCCTAGATCTTCTAAATCAGCCATTTCATTTCTTATAGTTGCAGCGCTCACTCCTAAATCATGCTCTTTTGTTAGGGTACGTGAACCTACAGGATTTCCAGAATCAACATATGATTGAATTACAGCTTTTAGTACTTGGAGTTTCCTTCTTGATAACATTTTATCACCCCTTCTTATTAGCACTCTCTGCTAATGAGTGCTAAAAGCTATTATGAAAATACCACCCTTATAGAGATATGTCAAGTATTATGAAGAAATTTGTAAGAAATTGATTACAATTTAAAATACAAAGAGTCTTAACAAAAACTTCTCTCATTAAGACTCTAATCTATTATTGTTCTTTATTCTTTACTTTTCTTTCTTTACGCTTCTTTAAGAATTGCCTAATCTTCTTAATAACTATATATAATAAAAAGATAAATGGTAAGAATGGAATCAACCATATCAACGCAATAACTACATTAACCAAAAAGTTTAGCATAGAGTTAAATCCGTCTTTAATTGCAAACTGAATTCTTTCGAAGAAATTTATTCCTTCAAACTCTGTCGCTGCTTTTTCTTTAATAGAAATATTTATACTACTCATTTCTACTTGATTATTAATGTAATCTATCCTACCTTGAGTGCTTTCTATCTCATATACTATCCTTTCAAGTTCTCTTTCAACTTGTAGAATTTCTTCTACTGTCTCAGCTCTATCTAATAATCGAGTGTATGCCTCTTTAGAATCTTTGAGCATATCAAGCCTTGCATTAAGATCAATAAATTCTTCTGTAACATCTCTTGTACTTGTGGTGTCATTAGTCACTTTCCCTAATTTTATCAATGAGTCATGCATAGCATCATAATCTTCACTTGGCACTTTAATTTTATAAAAAGCATAATTGTTCTCACCACTAGAGTACTTTTCTACTTTAATGATTTGACCATTGTACTCTTGTATTAGAATATCAATCTCTTTTATTGCTGAATCTAGACTATCGACATCCATTGACATATTTCCACTTTTAATTATCTTCTGTAATGAGTCAGAAGAAGATCCCATCTCATCATTAGCACTATCATAACTTGGTTCTTGATTTACTGAATCTTGATAACTGCTTGAACAACCAGCGATTAATAAAACTAATAGAAGACTTAGATATATAAGTTTTTTCACCCAATTCACCCTCTTTATTTTATCTGACTACATTAAGAATTTTTTTGTTCCACCTTTTTAATTATACTCTCTGCAACCTTTAGCCCATCTACTGCTGCAGACATTATACCCCCAGCATATCCTGCTCCTTCACCTGCAACATATAATCCATTTAAACTAGCTTGCATCTCTTTGTTTCTTACAATTCTTAAAGGTGCGCTACTTCTTGTTTCTACACCCGTTAAAACATTCTCATAATCAGAAAAACCGTCTACATATCTATTCCAGTAAACAATGGCTTCTTTTAGAGTTTGAGTAACATAAGAAGGTAAAATCTCCACTAGATTTACAAACTTTACCCCAGGTCTATAAGTAGGCTTAACTTTCCCTAAATTTTTTGACTTCTCATTTTCTAAAAAGTCTCCTACTAGTTGAATAGGTGCTGAAAAATCTTCACCACTTAAATTAAAAGCTTTCCTTTCCAATTCTTTTTGAAAATCAACACCAGACAAGGGGCTTTTGCTTTCAAAATCATTAGGATTTACACCAACTAAGATTGCACTGTTTGCATTTTTTCCTGCTCTATTATAATAACTCATACCATTGGTTACTACTTCACCTTCATTTGAAGAAGATGCCACAACAACACCTCCTGGACACATACAGAAAGAATATGCGGATCTACCGCTTTTACTATGATACTTTAGCTTATAGCTCGCAGGGTCTAGGTTAGGGTGATTAGCATACTCATCGTATTGCGACCTATTAAGTTCTTTTTGTAAATGTTCAATTCTAAGACCTACTGAAAAAGGCTTAGGTTCCATAACTATATTTTTACTATCAAGCATAAAATATGTATCTCTAGCACTATGGCCTATGGCTAATACAATATGGTCTGAAAATACCTCTTGTTCATCGTTTATCTTTAACCCTATGACATTGTTATCTTCTATTAATATATCTGTAACTAAAGAGTTGAAATATACTTTACCACCTAAAGATAATATTTCTTCTCTCATATTCTTAACTATTTTTCTTAAATTATCAGTTCCAATATGAGGCTGATAACTATATTTTATAGTATTTGGGGCTCCATGCTTAACAAATGTGTCTATTACTAAATTGCACCTAGGATTTTTTATATTTGTTGTTAATTTGCCATCAGAAAATGTACCTGCTCCACCTTCTCCAAACTGAACATTAGTATTACTGTCCAATAAACCATCATCCCAAAATCTGTTAATTTTTCTCACTCTTGTGTCTACATCTGCGCCTCTTTCAAGAAGAATAGGATTCAATCCTGCTTTTGCTAAAGCATAAGTAGCAAATAAACCGCATGGACCACTGCCGACAACAATCGGAGAACTTTTCACATGGCTTTGCACATTGATTTTTGGCAGATCATATTTACTAAAACTAGGCCTTGAAACATTTTTTATATTTCTATTTAAAATTTTATCTTCATTTTCAATTTCAATATCTACAGTATATACATAGCTTTGATGTCTCTTTCTTGCATCAAACGATTCCTTTACGATATTGTGATATTTAATACTATCAAGACTAATACCCAACTTCTGTGCTATAGGAGTTAAATAGTTACCTCTATCTTCTATGCTTAACTTTATATTTGATACTCGTATCAATTTCACCACTCCTCATATGCTTAATTTTAACACATATATAGTTTTGCAAGTTAATAAAGTTTGCATTACAAGCAATAAATTTTTATAATGTATACAATAATTAAATTTTATCAGGAGGTAATTATGAAAATAATAGATGCTCAAGGTCTTGATTGTCCTAATCCAGTAATCTTAACTAAGAAAGCATTAGAAAATGATAAAGTTGGTGGAGTTATTACAATTGTAGATAACGAAGTTGCTAAAAAAAATGTGGAAAAACTCGCTAAAAGTTTAGCATATTCAGTAATTACAGAAACTAAAACTGATTCATTTGAAATTAAAATTACAAAAAATGAAGATAAAAACACCTTGCCTGAACCGATTGTGGTAGGAGAAGAATTTGATAAAGGAAAAAATATTGTGATTTTATGCTCTTCAGAATATTTTGGAAGGGGAGATGAGAAGCTAGGCAGTATTTTAGTAAATAGTTTTTTCTATTCTTTGACAGAAGTCAATACTCTTCCAAAAACTATTATTTTTATGAATAGTGGTGCTAAGCTAACACTTAAAGACTCAAAAATCTTAGATTCTTTAAGAGATTTGGAGACAAAGGGATGTGAAATTTTGACTTGTGGAACTTGTCTTAATTATTTAAACAAAGAAGAAGAGTTAGTAATTGGAGAAATCACAAATATGTACACAGCTACTGAAGTGATGATGAGCTCGGACAATTTAATAACTATATAAAAAGATCCCTTGCAGATCTGCAAGGGATTTCTTAGTTTTTAATTTTAGTTGCAATATACACAAAAGGAGTATCCATTAATGCAACTACTAATTTTAAGACGTATGTTGAAATCAGTATCTGTAGAAAAACATTGAACTCAAAAACTCCATAGAAAGCAATGCCAGTGAACACAACTGAGTCAATCAATTGGCTAACTAATGTGCTCAAATTATTTCTGAGCCATAAGTATTTCCTCTCAGGAAGTTTTCCTTTCCAGTAATCAAATGCCCAAACATCATGCAATTGGCTAATAAAGTATGCAACAAAACTAGCAAAAGCAATCCTAGGCATTATACCAAAGATTGTTTGTAAAGCTCCCTGTGCAAAATCAGATTCATGAGGTATAAACATTAAGCTTAACTGCATAATTAGGGTCATACTAACTAAAGTCAATAATCCTATATAAACTCCCTTTTTTGCCTTTTCTTTACCATAAACTTCAGATAAAATGTCGGTTGCTAAGAAGGAAGTGCCATATATAATATTTCCTAAAGTCACAACAAAACCAAATAATTCAATAGTTTTTAGTACTTGGATATTCGCTATTATCGCAGAAATAGCTATCCACGAATAAAGCCCTACATCATCAAACAACTTATAAAACAATAGTATCGCTAAAAAATTTACTAGCATTAATATTAACCAAAGAACAATTGTATTCATAAACATCTCTCCACTAATTTACTGTGGAGTACTTTACCATAAAGCAAGCGGATTGTCTACCAGCTTCCGCCTCCTCCTCCGCCAGCTCCACCGCCAGCAGATCCTCCACCAAAACTTGAACCTCCTCCTCTTTGAGATGGTGGTTTTGAAGCCATAGTGTCTTGAAGTGTACTAAAACTTTCAGTGAAATGCTGATTGAACATTGCTGCACTAAATCCAGCTCTATAATACATAGAAGATACATACCAATCTGGTGGCTCTATTGTAATATCTCTAAACTTATCAGCCCATTTATCTGAGACATTCAGAACTATTGCATAAGCTAAAACATCATAATAGTATGTAGAGTTTTCACTAATCAATCTTTCTAATCTATCCTTTTCTGCAGTTAAAATGAATGTTCTAAATCCTAAAACTTCATTCATTACTTTCTCGCCATACTCGCTTCTTTTTGGCATAATAATTCCTATTAAATTCATGAATAGTATGGAAAAAACGATAAAGATAATATCAGCTAAATTGATGATCATTGCGCCTATAATTAAAACTCCTACAAAAATAAATGGCACAGCTAAAACAAACACACCCAAAGCTGGTAAAATCAACTTTAATGAGCGCATATGCTTATTTTTGTCAAAAAATCTTAACAAGAGACCCATCGGCACTGTCAAGAATATGCTGCTTAGAAGTGCAATAATCAGTCCAAAAGTCAAAGAATAGAATTCATAACTAAAAACAGCTGTTAAAAAAACAAAAGTTGGTATTATTGATAAGAAATGAGTTAGATATTTAAATCTAATACTTTTCTTGGTATACAATCGTTTTTCGTCAAGATGAAAATGAGCAGTCACTCTCGAAATTACAACACTCATTGTCACATGGAATGTTTGCTTTAAATCATCTGTAGTCACTCTTTGGCCATCACCATAAACTTCAAAGAGATCTTCAAACATTATTCTCTCAAAATCTTTTGCATCACTATCAAGATCTCTTAACTTTACAAGTGTAAACTTAGGCTTACTTAGCTTATTTTTAATTTTGCCTAAGAAAGTAACATCCTCAGGCTCATCTTCTACAATGTTTAGATAGCCCTTTGAGGCCCAATAAATTATTAAAGATGTCACATCTTTTGGGTCTACAGTCTCATCAATAAGGTATCCTACTTCTGCTGGTGTTAAGTCTTTCGGAGGATAGAACTGTATAGGAGCAACTAATTTATCATCTTTACCATTTCTTAACCATAAGAAAAAAGTTAATAAGGACAACAGTATAGCTAATCCATACATAAAATATCTATAATTATTGATGCCTGCATTTAGTGGCTTAGCTTCTGAATAGTATCCTTCAGGTAACACTAAAACAATTGTTACAGCTTCATAATTGCTTAGCTTTCTGTTAGTTTCTGCATATATAGTCTTACCTTCTACATTCCAGTCAACTGAGTTTGTATCATCTGTCTGATTAAATTTCCCTGCTTGAAAACTTAAATTAGATTCATCAAATTCTTTTGGCATTTCTATTGTAAAGGATGCATTGTTAATGTATGTATCCCATTGATCACCAATCAAATTATAATAAAACTCATCATAACTTGGTATTCCATCTTCACCTATTTTGAAATTATATGATATCTCATAGGTTTTTTGCCCTGTAATATATATGTCAGGGTCTCCTATACGAATTTCAACAGAACTAGCATCATAAGAAATTGCATAAGGGTCATTTTTTACTTTTATGCCATCGACTCTTGCGTCACTTTCAGAACTGTACAAAGGAATAGTTCTATATATACCTCTTCTGCTATCAGTAAAAAATACATCAATCTTTTCATTAACACTGTATGTGTTATCTTCAAAGACTTGTATTTCAACATCATAATTATCAATATAAAAAGCTTCCTGACCATAAGCAGGTATGACAGATAAGCTAAATATAGTGAGCGTAATTAAAAATAAACCTACAAGCCTTTTCATAATTAGAAACTTACCCTTACATTTTCCCTTTGAGACGAATCTTCTACTTCGAAATAAGGCTCTTGGTAGAAATTAAACAAACTAGCAATTAATACATGTGGGAACACTTCTCTTCTAGTATTGTATTCTCTTACTACTGCATTATAATACTTTCTAGACTGAGCTATTTCACCTTCAACTCTTGCTAATTGTGTCTGCAAATCTAAAAAATTTGTATTTGCTTTTAATTCTGGGTAACTTTCAGATAATGCAAATAATTGTCTTAATCCTTCAGTAAGCATGTTATTACTTTCTCTAACTTCATCAATACTTTGAGCCTGCATGGCTCTGTTTCTTGCTTTTACTACTCTTTCAAAAGTTTCTTTTTCATGACTGGCATAACCCTTTACTGTTTCAACTAAGTTAGGTATAAGGTCATACCTCTGTTTTAGGTAAACATCCATTGTAGAGAATGCTTCTCTGATTCTTTGACGAAATCTTACAAAGCTGTTATAACTGGTTACAA
The DNA here is from genome assembly GCA_046542315.1 of Clostridia bacterium. GTDB lineage: Bacteria > Bacillota > UBA994 > PWPR01 > PWPR01 > PWPR01. The sequence goes on along the minus strand of JBKHBO010000017.1, from coordinate 10,389 downwards.
AGAAAAGAACTATAAGTGCTATAATTCCTAAACCAATATAAATTGCCATTTCCTAAACCTCCAATTCTAAATTTTCAACACTGTTGTTAATAAAACATTTGCAGCCTTTTCTATATCTTCCCACTTACTATATTCTTCATAAGAGTGGCTGATACCTCCTATGCTAGGCACAAATATCATGCCTGTAGGTATAATCTTTGCCATGGAATTAGCATCATGACCTGCTCCGCTTTGCATTAATTTATAACTATAGTCTAAGTCCTCACAAGAATGTTTAATTATCTCTATTATGCTTTTATTTAAATAAACACCATCTTTTCTTGTAATTTCTTTAAATTTAAACTCTGGTTCTAAGTAATCTGTTTTAAGATTTTCAATAACTTCATCAGTTAATGAAAAATCCATGCCTCTCATCTCTATCACAAACTCTACTTCACCAGGTATAACATTTACTGCGCCTGGGGACACCTCTAAAGTGCCAATTGTTCCTACTATTTCTTTACTTCTTTTATCAATTTGATCATAAAAAGCTTGTATAAGATAAGTTGCTTTTAGGAGTGCATCATCTCGTAAATCCATTGGAGTTGTTCCTGCATGATTAGATTTCCCACTTACATTAACAACAAACCTTTGAATTCCAACAATTCCAGTAACAACCCCTACATTAATCTCTTCAGATTCTAATATCCCGCCTTGTTCAATGTGTAGTTCGAGGTAGCATTTAATTTTACTTCTATCAAAAACAGACTCTTCAATACTTTGATTAGTTAAATTAACCATTTGCAATATATTATCATCAATATCACTCATTTGTCCAGCAACACATCTGCTTCCAAATGTACCCCCCGCTTTACTACCTTCTTCGGCTACGAAAGATACTAATCTAATTCCATATGGGAGCTTTATAGCATTCTCTTTAAGAGTTGCTATCACTTCAAGCCCAGACAACACTCCCAGAGCACCATCGTAAATACCCCCTTGAGGAACAGTATCTAAATGCGATCCTATTATGATATCTTTTTCACTACTTCCTGGATAATATGCAATTAAGTTTCCTACTGGATCAAATTCATTTGATAGACCAAGCGCGTCAAGTTTCTCTTTTAACCAGTTTTGAGCTTCTTTTTCTTCATTTGAGAATCCTTTCCTTGTAACACCCTTAACCGGATCTTTGCCAATTTCAGCAAGCTCTAAAACATTGTTTTTTAATCTTTCAAAATTAATCTTCAAAATTATCCTCCTCAATAGTTTAAAAAAGGGAGTAAAAACTCCCTTTTTGCTTTATTTCTTTAGTTTTTCTGATAGTTTCTCAATCATGTCTTTAGTCATAAGTTCTAAATCATATTTTGGATTCCAACCCCATTCTTTTTTAGCAGCACTATCATCTAAAGAATTTGGCCATGAATCTGCAATAGATTGTCGAGTTCTATCCACATCATATTTCATTTTAAAACTTGGTATATGTTTTTTAATCTCTTCTTCAAGGTCTTCAGGTGCAAAGCTCATAGCAGTAACGTTAAATGCATTTCTATGAATCAGTTTGTTTTCATCAGCTTCTGATAATTGAATAATTGCATCTAAAGCATCTGGCATATACATCATATCCATTTTGGTACCTTTATCTATAAAACTAGTGTATTCTCCTTTTGTAATTGCATCATAAAAGATATGGACTGCGTAATCTGTTGTTCCTCCGCCTGGTAAAGTTTTATAAGATATTAGTCCTGGGTATCTGACACCTCTAACGTCAACACCAAATCTTTTAGCATAATAGTCACACAATAATTCTCCAGAGACTTTTGTTACACCATACATTGTAGTAGGTCTTTGAATAGTGTCTTGAGGCGTATTATCTGGTGGTGTGCTAGGTCCAAATGCAGCGATAGAACTAGGTGTAAACATACTAGCACCAAATTCTCTACATACTTCCAAACAATTATATAAACCACCCATATTAACATCCCAAGCTAAATTCGGTTTATCTTCAGCTACTGCAGATAGTAAAGCTGCTAGGTGAACTATATGATCAATGTCATATTTTTTTACTACACTAGCAATCTTATCTGCATCTGTAACATTTATAACTTCAAATGGGCCACCCTTCACTATCTCTTCTGGTCCATCAGCTTTTAAATCACTTACAATTACATTATTATCACCGTATATCTTACGCATTTTCAATGCTAATTCTGAGCCTATTTGCCCAAGAGCACCAGTAATTAGGATTTTCTTCATATCAACACACTCCTCTTACAGTATTTTATGTCATGCATATTGTACAATAAAATTAATAATACTTAAACAAGAAAACAAAAATATTACTTTTATGGTATACTAAATAAAAATTGTTGAGGGGTTCTTATGAAAAAATTCTACATAATAATTATGTTATTAGTTATAATTAGCATTTCTTTATTTAGCGGATGTGATAATACAGAGAAAAATATAGAAAAACAGAACTACGATGTAATAGTAGTGGGCACAGATCCTGAAGGAATAGCTGCTGCAATATCAACTTCAAGGAATGGCTTTAAAACATTACTCATTGATAAAAGAGATTCTATAGGTGGGTTATTTACTTTAGGTTGGTTAAACTTTCTTGATATGAATTATAGTCCAGAAAATGAGCTGCTGACTAGAGGAATTTTTGAATCATTTTATCAACAAATAGAAGGTGTTTCCTTCGATGTACAAACAGCTGAAAGAGTTTTTAGTGAAATGATTGAGAAAGAAGATTTAATAAAATTATCATTATCAAATGACTTAATAGAACCTATTATGGATGGAAACAAAGTTATTGGCATTAGATCGGCAAAAGAAGATGTCAAAAAAAATAATCTTGCAACCTACGTAATTGATGCCACTCAGGACGGCGATATTGCCGCTTTAAGCGGAGCAAAGTTTACCTTAGGCCAAGAAGATATTGGCGGACCAGCTCATGGTATGGCGGTAACACAAGTTTTTAAATTAGGTGGTATTAAAAGTGATCATTGGCAAAAGATTAGAAGTTATTTAGCCAATGATGATGACATTAATACAGGATCAACTCATAGTACTGCGTGGGGCTTTCCAGAGCTTTATGAAACGTATAATCCCAAAAATAGCAATGTGCAAATGAGAGGACTTAATATTGCCAGGCAAACAGATGGTTGTGTTATGATAAATGCTTTGCAGATTTTTTCTATTGATCCATTAGATTCTAAATCATTAAACAAAGCTAAGGATATAGCTTTGGATGAGCTAAACTATATAATTCCATTCCTTCAAGATAATATCCCAGGCATGGAAAATGCAACTTTACTAAATGTAGCTCCTGAGCTATATGTGAGAGAATCAAGGCATTTCGAAACACTTTATAAAGTTACTATTGATGATGTTTTAGAACATAGAGATTTTGAAGACAAAATTGCTTTAGGCTCTTATCCAGTTGATTTGCAAGGGACTTCTCCTGGAGAAAACGTAATTATTATCGGTAACCCCGCTATCTACTCTATTCCTTTAAGAGCTACTATACCAAAAGAAGTTGAAAATATTTTTATCGTAAGTCGAAGTGCTGGGTATGATTCACTAGCCCATGGTAGCACCAGAGTTGTACCTGTTGGTATGTGTGTAGCAGAGGGTGTTGGTCAAATTGTAAGTAATTTACTTGAAAATAATATCACTATAAGCGATTTTCTTGAAAATGAGAATTTGATTGATACAGCGCAAAAGGAATTAATTAACTATGGCGCATATCTGCCAGACTTTGATTACCCTGCTAAAATTACAAACCATCCACATTACGAAGGGCTAAAACTTTTAAGACATTATGGATTAGTTCAAGGAAGATATGATAATGATTACAAATTAGATGAGTCAATTAGAGCTTTTACCTTTTTTGAAATGTATAATTTTTTGAATCATGAACTAAAATGGAATTTGCCTGTTATTGAAGATGATTTTGAAGGATATTTAAATAAAGAGATGCTGCTCAATATGTTTTATTTAGAAACTGATGTAACAGACTTGCTTAAAAAAAATCAAATATTTAGTCAAATAGACAATACTGATAAACTTTCTTTAGGTGAAGCTGCTATGTTTTTATATGAAATCAATCAATTTGATTAGATTAATTGACAATATCAAAGGGTTATACTAAAATTTATAGATAATAAATAAATGATGCAATGATAAAGAAAAGTAGCTTACTTATATTTTAAAGAGAGTAAACGGGTGGTGTGAGTTTATATTTATAAGTAACAGTGAATTACAACTTTTGAGCACAGTTTTTCTGCGGTTAAGCCCGTTAAAGCTTTAAGGCACAAATTAGATTGTGTGAAATAAGGTGGTACCACGGGCCAAACTCGTCCTTATGCGAGTTTGGCCCTTTATTATTTATTAAAAATTTTTTGTGAGGAGAATTACAGTGGAAAATGTATATGGAATACTTCAAGAAAGAGGATACCTTGAACAAGAAACTCATTCAGAAGAAATTAAAGACCTATTAGAAAAAGAAAAAGTTACCTTTTACATAGGATTTGACGCTACTGCAGAAAGTTTGCATGTAGGTCATTTACTACAAATTATGGTAATGAAGCATATGCAAAAAGCAGGACACCGGCCTATAGTATTGCTTGGCGGTGGTACAACCATGGTTGGAGACCCAACTGGAAAAACAGATATGAGAAAAATGCTTACTCCAGAAGAAATTGATAAGAATGCAAAAATGTTTAAATCTTACTTTGAGAAATACATTGATTTCAGTGATGGAAAAGCTTTAGTGTTAAACAATGCAGACTGGTTGTTAGATTTAAACTATGTAGGATTGCTCAGAGAAATTGGTGTTCATTTTTCTGTAAATAGAATGTTAGCTGCTGAATGTTATAAATCTAGATTAGACAAAGGGTTATCTTTCTTAGAATTTAATTATATGATTATGCAATCTTATGATTTTTTACATCTTTACAAAAACTATGATTGCAAAATGCAATTTGGAGGAAATGACCAATGGTCAAATATCATTGGCGGCGTTGAGTTAATAAGAAAAAAAGAGAGAGGAAGCGCTTTTGGAGTTACTTTTACTTTATTAACAACTAGTGAAGGAAAGAAAATGGGGAAAACAGAAAAAGGTGCTTTATGGCTTGACCCTCAACTAACTACACCTTATGAATTTTACCAATATTGGAGAAACATTGAAGATGCTGATGTGAAAAAGTCTTTGTATTTGATGACTTTCTTGCCTAAAGATGAAGTTGAAAGATTGGGCAACTTAGAAGGTTCTAAGATAAATAAAGCTAAAGAAATCTTAGCATATGAAGTTACTAAGATAGTTCACGGGGAAAAAGAAGCTTTAAGGGCAATGAATGCTGCTAAGGCTCTGTTTGATAGGGGCAGAAGTGACAAAAATATTCCACATTCTAATATGGAGAGAAGTTATTTTAAAGAGCCTATATTACTCATTGATTTATTGGAAGAAGTAGATTTAGTACAGTCAAAAAGTGAAGCTAGAAGACTGATTAAGCAAAACGGTATAAGTGTCAATGACAAAAAAGTTAAAGAGTTGTATAAAGAAATTACCTTAGACGATTTTGTAGAGAACAAATTGTTACTTCAAAGAGGTAAGAAAAAGTATTTAGAGATAAGAATTTAAAATATAAAGAAGAATCTACTCTTATATCACTTAATTACCATGACTAGATTCTTCTTTTTATATTTTTCAATTTTTGAACTATTTTCCTAACAGAAAGTTAAGTAGGACAATTGCCAAAACAGACTCCACTACAACTCTCCCTCTAATAGCAATACAGCTATCATGCCTTCCTTGAATTGAAATTTCACTATTACTTAAGCCATTTATATCTACAGTCCTTTGAATTTTTGATATTGATGGTGTCGGCTTAAATGTAGTAGTAAACAGAATTGGCATTCCTGTTGACAGCCCACCCAAAATTCCTCCGTTGTGGTTACTAAAGGTTTTTATAGTATTTTTATCATAATAGTACTCATCATTAACATCACTGCCTTTAAATTGGCCAAACGAAGCTCCTAGTCCAAATTCTATTGCCTTAATCCCTGGTATAGAAAAAATTAAGGAAGAAAGATCTGACTCGATAGAATTAAAAAATGGCTCTCCTAACCCTACAGGAACATCAACTGCCATACACTCTACTTTTGCGCCTATAGAATTACCTTCTTTTGCTAATTCATTCAACACATCATCAGCCTCTAGATTTTTATCTACATTTATCATAAATCTCTCATTTTGAATTAATAATTTTAGCCTATTATCAGTATTATTTAAATTATAAAAATGTTCATCTTCAATTACTTCTCCCAAGTTTGATATATGACTATATATATTTATTCCTTCCTCTTTTAATATGCTTTTAGAAAGTGCTCCAGCAAAAACTAGGGGAGCAGTCATCCTGCCAGAAAAAAAGCCTCCTCCTCTATAATCATTGAAACCCTTGTATTTGGTCATCGCTGGATAATCTGCATGACTAGGCCTAGGTTTTTTCTTAAATTGCTTATAATCCTTCACTCTGACATCTTTATTAGGGAAATAAGCATTTAAAGGTCCGCCATTTGTAAAATCGTTAAAAATTCCTGAAACTATCTTAAATTCATCATCTTCGTTTCTCTTAGTTGTGCCACTTTTTTTTCCTGGTCTTCTTCTTTCTAGCTCCCTATTTATTAAATCGTAATCTAAGCTTCTACCAGCTTTAATACCTTCAATAATTATTCCTACTCCATTTCCATGCGACTCTCCGTATATAGTCAATTTTACGTTTTTACCCCAAGTAAATGACATTTTTATTCATCTCCTCTTTTTTTTCATCTAACAATAATGTATTCTTTATTAGTAGTATACAATCATAATTATTAAAAATCATTAAGAAAGGATTTTTATCATGAGTAAAATAGAAGATAAACTAAAAAAAATGGGGTTAGATCTACCAGAAGTACCAGAGCCAATGGGATTATATAAACCTGTAAACATATATGGTCAATTCATATATACTTCCGGACAGGATTCGAGAATATATAAAGGCAAGGTAGGCAAAGATATAACTATAGAAGAAGGGCAAAAAGCTGCTCAATACTCTGCTTTAAGGTGTTTAGCATCGATAAAAAAAGAAATTGGTGATCTGGATAAGATTGATAAAATTTTTAAGGTTTTAGGATTTGTTAATTGTGAACCAGACTTTGCAGACCAACCTAAAGTTATTAATGGAGCTAGTAAACTTTTAATAGATCTTTTTGGAGAAAATGGTCGACATGCTAGATCTGCAATCGGATCTAATGCCCTACCTGGAAACGCTGCAGTAGAAGTCGAAATGCTAGTAACTTTAAAGGAATAGAATATGGGGCAGATTGAGACAAGTTTAGAAACTCAGGCAAAAATCCTTGGGGTAGAACTTTTTGGTGTTGGGCCTATTTCCAATTTTTATGATCATTATGGGGTAATATCTAAAACCATTCTTAAAAGATATACAAATGCAATTAGCATCGGATATGTTATTCCCAAGTCGATATTGTATGATAGTACAAGCGATTACTATCAATACTTTTTAAATAACGCTATTCTGCCTACATTAGATAGAGCAGCTATTTATTTGTCCCGTATTATTGAAAAAAGTGGTGGCAACGCATTTCCAGTACCAGCATTTAATTATATCAATGATGCTAGCTTTCCTTTTTATTTCCATGACCTTGTAGCATCATACTCAGGCATTGGATGGCTTGGCAAGAATAATCGCTTAGTTAATAAAAAACATGGTTCTAGAATTCATTGCACCACTATTTTAACTGATTTAGATTTAGAGGAAAGTGAGATATTTGAAAACCTATGCAAAGAATGCACTATTTGTATAGATAATTGCCCAGTTAATGCATTAACTGGACTTGCTTTTCATCCAGATCACAAAGTAAGTGAAAGGTTAAATGAGAATAACTGTTTGATAAGATACACAAGCACTGAAGTTTCTGAAGTGTGTTTGAAGTGTGTTAATGCTTGTCCTTACAATAAATAGGAAAGTCGGTGATTTATATGAATGGTGTTGCTATTGAAATCGGACCATTTAGTATTAGGTGGTATGCTATATTAATTAATTTAGGTATTATAATAGCTATAGTTTTGTCAAGAATAGAAGCGAAAAGGCAAGGGCTCAATCCAGACACGCTTTATGACATTATTATAATAGCTCTTCCAGTAGGTATTATAGGTGCGAGATTATATTACGTGCTTTTTAATTTACCATATTACTTAGAATTTCCAAGTGAGATATTTAAGGTTTGGCATGGTGGATTAGCTATACATGGTGGTTTAATATTTGGTATTCTTGCAGGTTATGTATACACAAAAATTAAAAAAATCCCCTTTTTAAACTGGGTAGACATTGTATCACCTGGAATAGCGATTGCACAAGCAATAGGTCGATGGGGAAACTATATAAACAAAGAAGCTTATGGTTATATAACTGATCTTCCTTGGGCAATATATATAGATGGAGCATATAGACATCCCACCTTTTTATATGAGTCACTATGGAATATTGGTGTTGCTGTTTTACTTCTATATTATATGAGAAAGAAATATGTTTATAAAGGTCAAATAATCACCTCATACGCTATTTTTTATTCTATTGGTAGGTTTTGGATTGAAGGGTTAAGAACAGACAGTTTAATGCTAGGTAATTTTAGAGTAGCTCAACTAATCAGTATTTTAATTATTGTAATTTCTATAGGTATTAAATACCTTTTAAGAAAAATGAATGAAAAATAAAATTTAATGGCAAGTAATCCTTTATGTATTACTTGCCATTAAATTTTATTTGCTTGTTTTATTTAAGCTCATGGATATTAAAAACACCACCAGTTGAAAGAGTATAGACAAAGCAACTAGAATTATCTGCCACTATTACTGCCTTCCTTAAAAACTCTTCATCGCTCATCTTTACAGCGGTAACTGGCCTCTCTGATAAATCAAAAAGTAAATTTCTGGCCGCTCTATTTCGATAATTCCACCTTTGTATAGATAAGAAGTATCTCTCTTTATCTTTTGACATTACAGGTTTAACCCCCATCTCACCCTCAAAAATGGTATCTTCTAGGTGAATGACAATCTCGCCTGTTTCCAAATCAAAAGCCTCTAAGCCACAATATAAGTCACCCTCAACACCAACAAGTATCAGGTCATCACTAATATCAATATGAAACATAGTGTTATCTAAATCGATTTCTTTATCTTTTATAAAATCAAAATATAATAATCTTTTCTCAAAAATAATTTCTTCATTCTTAAAAACGATAAGGTTGCCTTCTAAATCTAAATGAACATAAAACTCATCTAAATAGCTATCGTAGTAGTTGTTATAATAATCTAATGTGTATTTACTTTTCAAAGCTCTTAACTGTTCTTGTGTTATATAACTTCCATCATTACATAATTTAAGAATATTATCATCTACCTCTTTAATCATTTCAAAATTATACAAATCATAAATTTGATACTTATCATTTTTATCTTGCAAATATACATATCTATTATTTTCTGATGTTTTTATAATATTTTTACTATTTATAACTCCTATTATATCACCTTCATAATCAAACTGATAAAAAGCGCTATTAGACTTGAATATTAGCGTATTATCTATTCCATGATTGTTGTAAAAATATTTAACATCAGCTTGAAATTCATTAATTTGTTTTTTACCCTTATAAATTTTATAAAAGTATTCACTATCTTCATTAACAAATTTTATTAGTGCCAAATCTTCTTGAAAAGCTTCTATGGAAATCACTCCATCTATCCACCTGAAGCCATTATAAATTCTTTCTTCAGAACTTGATAATCTATATAACTTCTGTGATGTATCACTTACTAAAGTTCCTTGTGGAAAAGATAATTTCTCTGAGTATACTTGATGATAAAACATTAAAGATATAGATAAAATAAGAACAATTAATGGCCCTGTTACCATTACAGAGAGTTTTTTCTTTCTATTATTTAGTGATGATAACTTTATAAAAATGCTTCTTAAAACACCTTCAGGTACTTCTTCTTCATTATTACTATTATTATAATTAATATTATAGCTTTTAAATATCTTAATTAAACTATTTTCTATAAAGGAATCAGGATTCTTCCAGAAATGATAACTATTTATTTTATTATACAATTTCATTATTATTTCTGCTGTCAACTCATTTTGATCAATATTAGCATCACTTTTTATCACAGATCCATATACACTTGGTAAGTATTCGTCTAGTATTTCATTAAAAAGTTTTAGCTCCCCTCTTTTGATTCTCAGCAAAATCTCTCTCAATATAAACCAGTCCTTTCATTAAAAACTACCATAAAATATGATGTATATCCTAATATTACTATGAGAATCTTTTTTT
>JBKHBO010000003.1:0-80464 GCA_046542315.1 Clostridia bacterium | reverse complement strand
GTACCATATGTATAGAAGGTGTTAAATTTATTACTTAATATTATGGTTTATTACTTTTTATGTGAAGCTGTTGTTGCCACCAGTATATTTTTTTTTGATAATTATATCGTTTTTTATGCTTAAAACTTATATACCTATACTTAATAAGCTTTTATAAATGTGTGAAGTAAAACAAATGAGAGATTAATGATTTAGATAAATAATAAAATACTTTTAGTAATTCTTTTAGATATAAAGAAGCAAGCTCCTTGCCAGTGAAAAATAATATTACAGTAATTTAGAGGTATTTAAAACAAAAAAAACGCTGCAGCCAACATTAAGCAAATGTTGTATCCACAACGATTTTATTATGGTCGGGATGGCGGGATTTGAACCCACGACCTCTTGACCCCCAGTCAAGCGCGCTACCAACCTACGCCACATCCCGGGTCTTTATACTTTATTTTTCTTCTTTTTCTTTTTTCTCATCAAGCAAAAGTGCTTTTCTAGACAATCTAATCTTACCATTGTCTACTCCAATCACTTTCACTTTAACTGTATCTCCCATTTCAGCGACATCCTCGGTCTTATTAACTCTTCCAATGTCCATTTCAGAAATGTGTAATAGTCCATCTTTACCTGGAAGCAACTCTAAAAAGGCACCATATTTCTCTACTCTAACAACTTTACCTTCATATACTTCTCCAACTTCTATATCTTTAACAATCTGCTCAATCATTTTAAGAGCTTTCTCTCCACTCTCTTTTTCAGTAGCTGCTACATAAACTGTACCATCATCCTGAATATCAATTTCTACTCCAGTTTCATCAATAATCTTATTGATTGTCTTTCCTCCTGATCCAATTAATACTTTTATTTTATCAGTTGGGATCTGAGTAGAATACATTCTTGGAGCAAATGTTGACAACTCTTCTCTAGGTTTAGATAGGTCTTTATTCATAATATCTAAAATATGCATTCGTCCCGCTTTTGCTCGTACTAAAACCTTTCGAATTATCTCAACATTAAGTCCTTTAATTTTTATATCTAGCTGAATTGCTGTAATACCTTTTTCAGTACCCGCTACTTTGAAGTCCATGTCGCCATAAAAGTCTTCAATGCCTTGTATATCAGATAATATAACAACATCGTCTTCAGTTTTTATCAACCCTAAAGCAATTCCTGCTGCAGGTCGCTTAATCGGCACTCCTGCGTCCATTAATGACAAAGAACTACCACATACACTCGCCATAGATGAAGACCCGTTAGACTCTAAAATTTCTGATACTACTCTTATAGAATATGGGAATTCTTCTTCACTTGGTAATACTGGCAATAAAGCTTTTTCTGCTAATGCACCGTGCCCAATTTCTCTTCTTTTAGGACCTCTCATAAATCCTGCTTCACCTGTAGCAAAAGGTGGGAAGTTATAATGATGCATGTATCGCTTAACTTCAGTTGTACCAATATCATCTAATTTTTGACTGTCTCTAATTGTACCTAAAGTAGTAATAGACAAAGCCTGAGTACTACCTCTTGTAAACAAAGCACTACCATGAGTTCTTGGTAATAGGCCAGTTCTAGTATAGATAGGTCTAATGTCCTCTAATCCTCTACCATCAATTCTATGATGCTCACTTATAATTATAGACCTCATAGTTTGTTTAGAGTACTCACTTATATAATTACTAACCTCTTTATCAAGGTTTTCTTCATCTTCATACTTTTCTGCTAATCTTTCTTTAATACTTTCTTCTAAATTAGCTAGTTTCTCTTTTCTTTCCTCTTTGTTAATATCTTTCATAATACTATACATTTGGTCACTAGCTAAAGATATAACATCTTCTTTTAGTTGTTCGTTTTCTTCTTTAACAGGAGTAGGCAACTTTTCTTTTCCAAATTTTTCAATAATTCTTTTTTGGAATTCAACAGTTTGCTTAATTTGGTTGTGAGCAATTTCAACTGCTTCTAGAATATCTTCTTCTTCAACCTCTTTTGCATCTGTTTCAATCATGACAATAGCATCCTCAGTACCAGCAACAAATACGTGTATATCACTTACTTCTTCTTGCTTAACTGTTGGATTTACCACATATTCTCCATTAACCCTGCCAATTATTACTGCGCCGATAATCTCATGGAAAGGTATATCTGATAAGCCTAATGCCAAAGATGCACCAATTAAGCTTACTACTTCTGGTGTATTATCTTGGTCCACTGACAAGACTGTTGCGACAATTTGTAAGTTATTACGATATGCTTTTGGGAATAAAGGTCGGATACTACGATCAATTATTCTGCAATTAAGAATAGCTTGCTCACTAGGTCTACCTTCTCTTCTTAACCATCCGCCTGGTATTTTACCAATAGAATACATTCTCTCTTCAACATCTACCGTTAAAGGGAAAAACCCTATACCTTCTTGTGGTTTCTCTGCTGCTGTGGCAGTTACTAAAACTACTGTATCGTCAAATCTAATTAATGCCGCTCCATTAGATTGCCTAGCCATTTCTCCTATTTCTACTGTTAATTCTCTACCGCTAATATTCTCTGTAAAAATTTCTCTCATAAAAGCCCTCCTCGTGAAGCTTTGTTGTAACTAAAAAGCGGGGTATCCCCGCTTTTACTTTACTATCTACGTAAACCAAGTTGTTGAATTAATTCTCGGTACGCTTCAATATCTTTATTTCTTAGATAGTTCAATAAACGACGACGCTGACCAATCATTTTATACATTCCTCTTCTTGAGTGAATGTCTTTTTTGTGCAATTTTAAATGGTCAGTTAACTGATTAATTCTTTCAGTTAACATAGCAACTTGAACTTGTGGTGATCCTGTATCATTCTCATTGATTGCGTATTTTTCAATAATCCGTTGTTTCTCTTCTTTTCCTAAAGCCATTATATTTCCTCCTATTAATCATAATACACTTAATACCACGCATACGCTGGAGTAGGCGTAAAGCCTAGTAAAAAGCTAACATAAGTATTCTATCACTTTAACTATCAATTGTAAATAATTGCTGGTTATTTAGTTGCTTTACTGTTAATATATCTTTCTGAACTTGCTTTTGCAATTCTTTAATATTGCTAAATTTTCTTTCATTTCTTAGAAACTTCTTAATATAAATTTTTAACTCCCTACCATAAAGGTCCTTATCTTGTTTTAGATCAATAATATGAACTTCTACAGTCTTTCTTTTATTTTCAAACGTAGGGTTTTCGCCAATATTTATAGCCGCTAAAAAACCATCTTCAATGTACCCAGCATAAACTCCGTTTTTTGGCAGTAATTTAATTTTTTCTACATTAAGATTAGCTGTGGGGAATCCAAGTCCTTTTCCTCTACCCTGTCCTTTTTCCACCATACCTGTAATTGTATATGACCTGCCCATTAAAACATTAGCTTTCTCAATGTTGCCATCAAGTAAAAGGTCTCTAATCAAAGTGCTACTGACTTTCTCTCCTTCATATCTTACTGGCTCATGTACGGACAGTCCTATTGCTTTCTTTTCTAAGTAATTCCTTAGAAAAATTACATCCCCTTTAGCTTTATTACCAAATTTGAAATTGAATCCAACAATCACATGATCAATCTTTAAGTTTTTAGTTATCAAGTCTAAAAATTCAGTAGGACTTAATCTTGCAATTTTAAAATTAAATGGCAAGTCTAACCAAATATCAACTCCCATTTTAGATAAGATTTCTTTCATCTCTAATTTAGTCGTAATCCTATGAAATTTAATTGGGTTAAAAAAGTGTTTCGGATGTGGGTTGAAGGTTAGAAGTGCAAATTTCCTTCCGTTAGATAAACTAATTCCTTCTCTAATTAATTCTTGATGTCCAATATGAATACCATCATAATTACCAATATTTAAAACAATATTATCCTTGATTTGATTGAAATTTTCCCATTTATTAATTATTCTCATAGCTTCCCTCGTTATTATATAAAAACCTTTTTAGGCTTTATCAATTCATTCTCATAATATGCTATAGCTACTAATTCACTTTCTTTAGATATTAAAGCAATATTATCATTAAACTTCTTCTCGCTAGGTAAAGCCCTACCATGCTTTATATCCTCTAATTGCTTCTCTTCCAGTATTAAAGATTCCATAGGCTCTACTGCTTGACTCATAGGTTTTATCTCTATATTTTCATCTAACATATTGGAATTGTCTAAACTAAAAGGACCTATTGATTTTCTAAGCAAAAATGACATAACTCCATAATTATTGCTCTTTCTAGCAATATCTTCGCATAAAACCCTGACATATGTACCACTTGAGCACATTACATCAATTATGATGCTCTCTTTTAAGAGTTCTACTAGTTTAATTGAGAATATTTCTATAGATCTCTTTTCCCTTTCAACACTTTCGCCTTTTCTAGCTAACTCATATAGTCTAACACCGTCCATTTTTATAGCTGAAGTCATAGGTGGTGTTTGTAGTTGTTTGCCAATAAAAGAATTGAGCAGATCTTTCCATTGTTCTTCTGTTAAAGATTCTATTTGCTTTTGCTTCGTAATTTCACTAAACAAGTCGCCCGTTTCGGTTTCATATCCCAATGTAATTTCAGCTCTATACACTTTTTTGTAGTTTTGAACATACTCAAGCAATCTTGTGCCTTTGTTTACGCCTAAAACCATCACTCCTGCTGCACCTGGATCTAAAGTTCCTGCATGTCCAACTTTCCTAGTATTTAGTTTTTTTCTCACCCTTGATACTACATCATGAGAAGATATCCCAGGTGGTTTTATTATTGAAACAATTCCATTAATCAATCTCTAAATCCAGCCCTTCAAGATATTCTTGTGTAAAATTACAAACTTTTGTTATAATCTCACTAAACTCTCCATTCATCTGACAGCCAGATGCATACTTATGGCCACCACCGCCAAAAGTCCTTGCTACAATTGAGATGTCAACTGGGGGTATGCTTCTAAAACTTATCTTTACATTATTATCGTAAACCTCAGTAAATACTATTGCTACATAAGTTCCTTCTATTCCTCTAATATAGTTGACCAGCTCTGGATATTCAGTAGGTTTTAAATTATATTTTTTAATTATTTCTCTATTTACTGTCATAATGACAAATTTTTCAAAAATTTTTACATTAGAAATAGCATCAGAAACTAAAGCAAAAGCATTTTTAGTTCTGAAATCTAAAATCTTGCTTTTTATCTCATATGAATTAAACTCATACTCCATTAAATCTGCTGCTACTCTCATTATTATAGCTGAAGTATTAGAGTGCTTGAACCCTCCTGTATCTCCTACAATAGCTGCATACAGCTGCTTTGCTATATCTTTATCAATCATATACTTATCAAATAAATTATAAAGAATTTCACCTGTTGATGATGCAGTAAAATTTAAAATGTTAATATCACCAAACCTATCATTATCAGGATGGTGGTCAATGTTTAATATTGGCAAGTTCCATATCTTATTCTCTTGATTTAAAGGTGTTCTTCTTAAGTTTGAACTATCTAGAACAATAATGGCTTGGTATTTTGATTTGATTAAGGTTTCTTTTGTAACACTCAGAGGTTTGTTAATTAAAAACTCTAGATTAATAGGAATCTCATCGCTCAATAAATACTCTGCATCTTTACCCAAAATTTTCAAATAAATTGCTAATGCTATTGATGACCCCAGCGCATCAGCATCTGGGGTCTCATGTGAGCATACTAAGAACGAATCATATTCAACAACAAATGAATTAAACTCATTCTTTTTCATTTTCAACTTCCTTAAGCAACCTATCGATTTTTGCTCCATATGCAAGAGAATCATCATAAATAAATTCTAAAGCAGGAGTTCTCCTAAGATTTGCCTTTGCTGCAACTTGCTTTCTAAGGTATCCTGAAGCTGATTTAAGTGCTTCTTTCGTTTCTTCTAATTTTTCTTCTCCATTTAATACAGAAAAATATACCTTGCATTCACTAAGATCTTTTGTTAGGTCTACTCCAGTAATAGAGATAAATCCAATCCTTGGGTCTTTCACATCGTTTTGTAAAAGATGGCTTATAATTTTTTTTACTCTAGACTGTTGTTGATTAACTCTATAATTAGTCATTTTAAAGCCCCTTATATTAATATTTTTTTATCAAGCATTTGCACTCTGAAGTCTTGCTCAATAATATCTATCACTTTATCTATCATTTGTTGTAAATGTTTTCCAGTATTGCTGACAGCTGCAAATGTAAGCTCACCATAATTCCATTTTTCATTATCTTTGGTTTCAGCTATACTTACATTTAACCGTTTGCATTTATCGATAATAGATCTTAGAACCTGTCTTTTATCTTTTAATGAATATGCTTGTGGGATATATATTTTAACAGAAACTACTCGATACATTACTCGCCTGGTTTTTCTTTCATTATATAAGCTTCAATGATATCTTCTTCTTTTATATCATTAAAGTTTTCTAAACCAATTCCACACTCATAGCCTGAGGCCACTTCTCTAACATCATCCTGGAATCTTTTTAGTGATGAAATTTTACCTTCATAGATTAAGGAGCCGTCTCTGTATAGTTTAACAATAGCATTTCTTTTAATTGTGCCTTGTGTCACATAACAACCAGCGATTGTACCAATTCTTGGTACCTTAAAAGTAGCTCTTACTTTTGCAGTTCCAATATTAATTTCTTCAAATATCGGATCAAGCATTCCCTTACCTATTGCCTCCAAGTCTTCTAACAAGTTATATATAACACTATAGAATCTCATCTCAACAGACTCTTCTTCTGCTGATGATTTAGCTGATCCATCTGCGTTAACATTAAATCCAAGAACTAAAGCATCTGATGCTGCTGCAAGCATAACATCTGTTTCATTTACAGATCCTACACCACTATGTATCACTTCAAACTTGATTCTTGTATCTTTTTCATTTAGGTGTGCTAATGATCCTTTGATTGCTTCTACTGACCCTTGCACATCACCTTTAACAATAATATTTAATGTATGAGACTCTCTATCATCTTGCATTTGTGCTACAAGATCATCTAATGTCATACGTGATGATTTAGCTCTTAATTCTATCTGGCGAGCTTTTTGCTGTTTTTGTTCAGCGATATCTTTAGCTTCTCTATCATCTTCATAAGCTGTTAAAATATCTCCAGGTTCAGGAAGTCCGTCCAATCCTGAAATTACTATTGGAGTCGATGGTCCTGCACTTTTTATTCTTTTACCCTTATCACTAACAATAGTCTTAATTTTACCATAGTAATTACCTACAACAACTGACTCACTTTTACGAAGTGTTCCGTTTTGAACAATAACTGTTGCTACTCTTCCATAACCTTTTTCGATGTTTGACTCAATTACTGTTCCTTGAGCTAAGGCTGTCGGATTAGCTTTCAATTCATTCATTTCAGCTAATAGTAAAACCGCTTCTAATAATTCAGGTATGTTATCTCCTGTCAAGGCAGAGATTTCTACACAAATTGTGTCTCCGCCCCACTCTTCTGGTACTAAATCATATTTAGTGAGTTCTTGTTTAACCCTATCAGGATTAGCACTAGGTAAATCACATTTGTTGATAGCTACAACAATTGGAACATCAGCTGCTTTTGAGTGATTAATAGCTTCCGTGGTCTGTGGCATTATGCCATCATCTGCAGCTACAACTAGGATAACAATATCAGTTACTCTTGCACCACGTGAACGCATTTCTGTAAAAGCTGCGTGACCTGGTGTATCTAAAAATGTAATCTTTTTATTATTAACTTCTGTTTGATATGCGCCTATATGCTGTGTAATTCCACCAGCTTCTGTTGCAATAACCCTTGAGTTTCTAATTTGGTCAAGTAAAGAAGTTTTTCCATGGTCAACATGCCCCATTACAGTTACTATTGGAGGTCTTTCCTCTAGTAATTCTGGATCGGCTGTTGGCTCAATTATAGTTTCTTCTTTCTCTTCTTTTTTTATATTTACTGTAATACCAAGCTCTTCTCCAATAACAATAGCAGCTTCTGGATCTACAGGCTGATTTATTGCAGCCATTACTCCTAAATTCATAAGCTGAGCAATTAGCTCATTTGGATCTATTGCCATTGCTTTTGCTAGTTCGCCTACTGTTATGTATTCTGGTATTTCAATCTCTTGAGGTCTTTCAACATATTGCTGTCTATCATCTGAACGATCTCTTTTATTTTTCTTTGGTCTTCTTCGAGCAGATTTGATCTTCTCTTTCTCAATTTCTTGCTCCCAGATTTCCTCTACACTTTCACTATGTTTGATTATAGTGTAGTCACTCTTCATTTCTTCTGGAATCACTTCTGGAATTTCTTTTTCAGCAGACTTCAACAATTCTAAAGCCTTAGCTTTCTTTTCTTTTTCTTCTTTGGTTTCAACCTTATCAACTTGTTTAGGCTGGCTCTTTGATTGCTTTTCTTCTTTTGTAACTTCTTCTTTTGGTTGCTTCTCTGCTGTATTTACTTTCACTTTATCTTCTTTAGCTTCCTTTATATCGTTTTCTTTTTGTTCAACATTGTTTTTGCCTAATTGTGTCTGCTTTAACATTGATCTAATTTGATTTGCAACATCCGCCTCAAGTGAACTCATGTGACTACTTACTTCGATACCCACCTGATTTAGTGCGTCTACCAACTCTTTACTTTTAATATTAAATTCTTTTGCTATTTCATATACTCTAACTTTTTTCAATAATTACACCTCCGCAATTTTCTTTTGGGGTCGATACTTTTAACTTACTCTATCATTTTTTTTAATTCATCATATATTTCTAGTGGTACTTTGATGTTTAGTGCTTTATCTAAAGATTTAGTTTTGTTTGCTTTATCTATGCATTCTGTTTTGTGACATAGATAAGCTCCTCTACCATTAACTCTTTTATCTTTTTCTATCACTACTTCTCCATCAGGAGTTTTAACCACTCTAACGAGATCAAACTTGTCCTTCTTTTCCCGACAAGCCACACACATCCTTTGAGGCTTTTTCCTATCTTTCACTAGTATCCTCCTCATTAGAAAAACCTGCTTGACTGGCGCTCTTAATATCAATTTTCCAAGATGTTAACCTAGCAGCTAACCTTGCATTTTGTCCATCCTTGCCTATAGCTAAGGAAAGTTGATTATCTGGTACTACTACATTTGCTTTTCTTTCATCTTCCTCTTCAATCACTACATTTAAAACTTGTGATGGGCATAAAGCATTTTTTACATATTTCTCTGGACTTTCATCCCATTCTACGACATCTATTTTTTCGCCATTCAATTCATTGACAATAGCTTGTACCCGTGTACCTCTTGGCCCTACGCATGCACCTACTGGATCTACATTTTCATCACTTGAATGGACACTTATCTTTGTCCTACTGCCTGCTTCTCTTGCAATTGATTTAATCTCAACAATTCCGTTAAAAACTTCAGGAACTTCTAGTTCAAATAGCCTTTTAATAAGTCCAGGATGAGTTCTTGATATTACAATTTGAGGTTCTTTATTACTTTTCTTAACTTCTGCAATGTAGAACTTCATTCTCTTATTTACTCGATAGTGCTCATTTTCTATTTGTTCAGTCTGTGGTAATATTGCTTCTGTATTACCCAAGTCTACATAAAAATTTCTTCCATCTGTTCTATAAAGAGTTTCAGTAATTATATCATCTGTCTTATCAATAAATTTGTCAAATATAGCTGTTTTTTCTGCTTCCCTTATTTTCTGAACCACCATTTGCTTAGCAGCTCTTGCAGATTTTCTGGCAAAATCTTTTGTAGTTATGTCTACATTTATAACATCACCTATTTTTGCTTCTTTTCTTATTTCCTTAGCCTTTTCCAGACTCATTTCTTTTTCAGAGTCTTCGACTTCATCTACTACTATGTATCTTCTAAATGCTTTTACTTCGCCATTATCTACATTGATTTGAATGTCAATATCAGCTTCATTGCCATGTCTCTCTGTATAGCTTTTTGCTAAAGCAGTTTTTACTGCTTCATAGAGTATTTCTGCATCTATACCTTTGTTTTCACTCAAATCTCTTATTGCTTTTATAAATTCTTTATTCAAAATTATCTCCCTCCTAAAAACTAAAATGCAGTCTTATAGATGAGATTATTTTTCTATCAATCTTATAAGTTTCCGCACCATTGACGACAATAATATTCTCATCATCAACTTCAGTCAAAATTCCGACGCCGCTTTTTGGCCAAGTTTCTCCTGCTACATAGGTTCTAAACTCTACTTCTTTTCCTATACTCAGATTTAATGTATGAGTATCATTTAGCTTGGCATCAAGTCCTGGTGATGAGACTTCAAGAAAATAACTTTCTTCAAATGGATCTATCTCGTCTAAATACTCATCCAATTTTTGATGTATTGAATAACAAGTTTCATGATCTATGCCGTCTTCACTGTAAACTCTAATACTTACAATTAAGCTTCCACCTTTTTGAATTGTTTCAATATTAAAAAACTCTACATTGTTTTCTTTAGCTAATTCTCTAGCTTTTGCTGATATTAAAGTAATTGCCTCTTTTTTCTTCATTTTACATAACTCCTTGATATATAACAGTAAAAAGAGTGGGCCGACCCACTCTTTTTCAATAACTATAAACACCTAAAGCTATCTTATCAAAAAAGTGAGTATCTTGCAAGCTAGTTATTAGCGGTAGTCATTTTATCTATTTCTTTTAAAATAACATCCAAATAATCATTAGCATGTACAGTTGTTACTACTTCGCCTTTTTTGAATAAAACGCCTTTTACTTTTCCTAAAGCAAGTCCTATGTCAGCCTCTCTTGCTTCTCCAGGGCCATTAACTACACATCCCATAATTGCAATCTTTAAATTATCTTGTTTTTGGCCTACGACTTCTTCTACTTTAGTGACTATATCAATCAGATCACCATTTGTCCTAGCACATGTTGGGCAACTTATAATTTCTATGCCTTCTTTCCTAAGTCCAATCGACTTAAGGATGAGTTTGGCTACTTCAATCTCTCTGACAGGATCTGCCGTTAGAGAGACTCTTATAGTTTCTCCTATACCGTCAAGTAACAAAGATCCAATTCCAATTGATGATTTTATAGTTCCTCTAACAAATGTACCTGCTTCAGTTACTCCTACATGTAAAGGTGTATTTGATTTTTCTCTAAACATCTTATTTGATCTTATAGTTGTTATAACATCAGAAGATTTAATACTTACTACAAAATTTTCAAAACCACTTTCTAAAAGTTTTCTATCATACTTTAATGCAGACTCTGCTAGTGCTTTTGCTGTAGGATGTTTATACTTTTCTAATATATCTTTTTCAAGTGACCCACTATTAACACCGACTCTAACACATTTATCAAGCTTTTTGGCCATCGCAAATATCTTAATTACATTTTCCCAGCTGCCAATATTGCCTGGATTTATTCTTACTTTATCTGCTCCAGCTAAAAGTGATTCTATTGCTAATCTATAATCAAAATGGATATCTGCTACTAAAGGTCTATTTATCTCATGCTTTATATTTGATAGAGCTTTAACAGAGTTCATATCAGGGATAGAAATTCTAACTATGTCTGCCCCAGCAGTGAATAACTGCCTTGTTTGATTTAATGTAGCTTCGATATCTATAGTTTTAGTATTTGTCATACTTTGTATTAAAATATTACCATCACCAAAAGTCAAGTCTGCTATTTTTACTTTTCGTATGTCTTTATTCATTTTACTGCCCTAATCTTATAATATCCTGATATGTAACTACTACTGCTAAAGTTATTAGCAAAGCAAATCCAAAAATATATATAAGATTTTCTTTCTTAGGATCAATTTTTTTACCTCTTATTGCCTCTATGATAATTAGTAAAATTCTACTGCCATCTAAAGGTGGTATAGGTAAAGCATTAAAAATACCAACATTTAAACTTAACATCGCTGTAAAGGACATTGTGTTAATCAAACCTGTTCGACTAATCTCACCTACCATTTGAGCTATGCCAACTGGGCCTGCTCCTTGTGCAGCAGTTTGACCTGTTATCATTGATCCCAAAGCTGCAAAAATCATATAAATCATAAAGAAAGCTTGCTCAATACCTGCTACTATCGATTTAAAAGGGCTCCCTCTCTCTAAAGTAGAGGTAATGCCAATTACGCCTTCTCCAGTAACCTCATCTTCTTGTGGAGTTATGCTCAGATTAATCACTTGATTGTCTCTTTCAATAGTAAGCTGTCTATCTTGATTCGAACTTGGCTTTATATGTTTTGTTATATCTTCCCATGAATTTACTTCATATTCATCTATTGCTATTATTTTATCACCTGGCATCAGGCCTGCTTCTTCAGCTGGTGTATTTTCAATAACTTCACCTACTATAGCCTGTTCACTTGGGACTCCTTGCATAAAGCCTACTATTGCAAAAATAAGAATTGCAAGTAAGATATTCATTATTACACCTGCAATTGAAATGAAAATTCTAGTAAAAGGCTTTTTAGTGTCAAACCCTCGTGGATGATGTTCATCATCTGGTTCTTCACCAGCCATTCTTACATATCCTCCTATAGGTAGTGCTCTCAAACTATAGGTAGTTTCACCTCTATCTCTACTAATTAGTTTAGGTCCCATACCAATTGAAAACTCATGCACACAAACATCTGAAGCTTTTGCGGCAATAAAATGGCCTAATTCATGAAACAAGACGAGTATTCCTAATATAAAAATTGTTAAAAATATTGTAACTGCCATAAAGAATCCTCCCTAGACCTTTATTGTTTTAGTAACTGCTATAACTTCTTTTTGTATATTTATTATGTCATCAATAGATTTGACTGTTTTGTTTTCAAATTTGCTCAATGTTTCTTCAATGAAAATTGGTATGTCTAAAAATTTAATTTGATTATCTAAAAATTTTTCAACTGCAATATTATTTGCTGTATTCATAATTGCTGGCATTACCCCTCCAGCCTTACCAACCTCATATGCTAATTTTAAACATCTAAATATATCTGTATTTGGCTTATGAAAGTCCAGTGAACCTACTTCCGCCAAATCTAGTCTTTTTCTATTACTTGCTACTCTTTTACCTCTATATAACGCATATTGAATTGCTTGTCTCATATCAGTAGTTCCTAGCTGAGCTATTAATGCACCATCATTAAATTCTACTAGTGAATGAACTATACTTTGTGGATGGACTAAAACTGAAATCTTCTTATAAGGCACATTGTACAAAATTGATGCTTCAATTACTTCAAGTCCTTTATTCATTAAGGTTGCAGAATCAATAGAAATCTTTTGGCCCATAGACCAAGTTGGATGCTTTAAAGCTTGCTCAGGCTGAACTAATTTTAAACTCTCATAATCAAAATCTCTAAAAGGTCCTCCTGAAGCTGTAATAATCAGTTGCTTAAGTGTTTTTATATCTTCACCTTGTAAGCACTGCCAAATTGCAGAATGTTCACTATCTACAGGATAAATATTTGCATCATTCTCTCTTGCAATATTTATAAGTAGCTCACCAAAGCTGACAATAGATTCTTTATTTGCTAAAGCGAGATCTTTTCCTTTTTTTAATATGCCTATAGATGCTTCTAGACCATAGATACCACTAATTGCATTAACATAAATATCTGCATCTGTTTTTTCAATAAATTTATTTATATAATTATTGCCATAAATGATAATTGAATCTGATAAATTGATCTTTTGTTTAATTCCTAAAAAGTTTGGCTTAAATTTTTTCGCTTGTATTTTCAATAAAGAAGAATTCGAATGAGCAGTTAATCCTTCTATTTGAAAATCTTTGATTTGTTCTTCAATTACGCTTAGAGTTTGAGTCCCTATCGAACCAGTACTCCCTAAGATTGCTACTTTTATCATTTTAACACCTTCACCTATAGAAAATTTGTTGCAAAATAATATGCGAGTGCAAATATTGGCAATACACTATCAAACCTGTCAAAAAATCCTCCGTGCCCTGGAAGTATATTCCCTGAGTCTTTAACTTTGGTAAATCTTTTCACTGCAGAGATTAGTAAATCTCCAGATTGAGCCAAAACTACTGCTAATATGGCATATAAAAGCAAGTATAGCAAATTCAATTTCAAAAAGTACCCATATATCAAAACCAATATAACTGAAGCCAAGGATCCTCCGATTAAGCCTTCAATAGATTTTTTGGGGCTTAAATTTTTCCATGGTCGGTTTTTACCAAAATTAACTCCGCTTAAATAAGCAGCTGTGTCATATGCCCAGCCACTAATGAATGGCAATAAAACTATTGCACTTCCTAATTCATCTAACATTGCTAAAAAAGGAATTAATGTAATTATATAAAGAGAAAAAGCTATGTAAATACATACATTGGTTAAATCAAACTTGTCTTTAGTAACTGTAGAAATTGCTAATATCAAAAATATATATAACGGTAGCAAATAATTGTTGAAATTATAATCTAACCTCATAAACAGAAAAGCTAGAGATAAATATATTATAGATAAAATTAATATAATTAGCTCATCTTTTTTATATACCATTCTATGGAGTTCATACAAAAGACTTATGCCAACTATAACTGAAGCTGCAAACAAGTAGTCTCCTCTAAAGTATACTATTAAAAAGAATAGAGGTAATGCAACTAAGGCACTAATTACTCTGTTTTTCATAATTTATACTCCCAAATCTCCTATTTCTATTATTATAAAACTCGATAGCTTTTTTTAACTCTTGCTCATTAAAATCAGGCCAATACGTGTCACAAAAATATATTTCACTATAAGCTGTTTGCCACAATAAAAAGTTAGATAGTCTTTTTTCTCCACCTGGTCTTATTAATAAATCTACATCAGGAACATGTGGAGCATAAAACTCACTTCTCAAAGTCTCTTCATCAATTTCTTTTAAATCTTGTCCCAGCAAAGAGTTAACTGCATCTAAAATTTCAGCCTTACCTCCATAGTTATAAGCAAAAACAACTTCTAGTCCTTCATTATCTTTAGAAGTCTCTTCTAGCTCTCTTAATAAATCTAAAGTCTTTTGAGGAATACCTTCTGATTTTCCTGATACAAAAAATCTCATATTTCTTTTTTCTAAATGAGACTTAAATCTATTATAAATTATAAAAGGTAATTCTTTTGTTAAATAATCAACCTCTCTTTTTGGGCGACTCCAGTTTTCAGTTGAAAAAGCATATAGGGTTAAATATTTTATACCCATATCGTTTAATATTTTAGAAATGGTTAAAATATTCTCAGCACCTTTCTGGTGTCCGTAATATCTAGGTCTGCTTCTCTCTTTTGCCCATCTCCCATTACCATCCATAATGATAGCAATGTGGTTTAATTCTTTTCTCATCCTTATCACTCCATATGTCATAAACCCCCTCATAGAGGGGGCTAATTAAACTAGTGGTTCTTGTTCGCAAGAAACATATAAATCAAGCAGCTCTACTCCCTTTATTGCCATAATCCTTTTCTTATTTGACATGGCAAATCTAGGATTTAAAAGCTCATATTCATGGATTTGATAATCAATCTTGTTATTATCTAATATTATAATTGCTTTTTCTAACTCAAATCCTAATAAGAAATCTCTTATCATACTTCCATGATTTCTTCTTGTTTAGCTTTCAAAACTTCATCTACTTTTTTTATATATTCATCTGTCATTTCTTGAATATTATCATAAGCTCTATGAGCATTTTCTTCAGAAATTTCACTCTCATTTTCTAGCATTTTAATTTCGTCATTTGCATCTCTTCTAATATTCCTAATAGCCACTTTAGCATCTTCTGCTTTTTGTGATACCAATTTTCTTAACTGAACTCTTCTTTCTTCAGTTAGATGCGGAATATTTAGCCTTATAATACTACCATCAGTATTTGGAGTAAGCCCTAAATCTGATGTTATTATAGCTTTTTCAACAGCAGCAATTACTGACTTATCCCAAGGCTGAATAACTAGTAGTCTTGCTTCGGGAGCCGATATATTACTAACCTGTTTTAATGGTACTTGTGATCCATAATATTCTACTGTAATCTTATCTAAAAGTGAAGGTGTAGCTCTTCCGGCACGAATTGTTTTGTATTCATCTCTCAAAACTTCTACTGCACTTTTCATTCTCTTTTCACAATCATCATAAATTGCGTTAAGCATCAGTGTTCCCCCTTATAACTGTTCCTATTTTTTCTCCTTGAACAACTTTTTTAATATTACCCTTAGTAGCTAAGCCAAAAACTAAAATAGGGATTTTATTATCCATACATAATGAAGTAGCTGTCGAATCCATTACTCCTAAACCTCTCCTTATTACTTCAATATAATTTAACTCAGAGAATATTACAGCATCTGGATTTTCTAGTGGATCAGAATCATAGACACCATCAACATTTCCTTTAGCAAGTAATATTGCGTCAGCTTCAATTTCTGCTGCTCTTAGGGCTGCTGTTGTATCTGTTGTGAAAAATGGGTTGCCTGTTCCTGCTGCAAAAATTACTACTCTACCTTTTTCTAGATGTCTAATAGCTCTTCTTCTAATATAAGGTTCAGCTATTTCACGCATCTCTATAGCAGTTTGGACTCTAGTTACAACATCGATTCTCTCTAGGGCATCTTGCAAGGCTAATGAATTAATACAAGTTGCTAACATACCCATATAATCAGCTGTTGCTCTATCCATGCCGCTGGCACTTCCTGTAGCACCTCTCCAGATATTGCCTCCGCCAACTACTATAGCCACTTCTATTCCTAATTCTACTACTTCTTTTACCTGCTTGGCAATACAACCTATAACTTCATGGTCTATACCACCATAACCATTTCCAGCTAATGCTTGCCCACTCAGCTTTAAAACTATCCTTTTGTACTGACTACTCGCCATAAAAGAGCACCTCCTGAATATTTTGCTTCGATAAAAAATTCTAAATTCCTCTCTAATACTGCTTAAAAAAAGGAACACAAAAAGTGTGTTCCCTAATTTACTACTTTATCATAGATGCTACTTCATCAGCAAAGTCTTCTTGTTTTTTCTCAATACCTTCTCCCATTTCGTATCGAGTAAAACGTCTAACTTGGATGTTTTCTCCAATAGCAGCAATCTTTTCTTTTAATAAGTCTTCAACAGTCTTATCAGTATCTTTAATGAAAGGCTGCTCTAACAAGCAAATTCCGTTAAAGAATTTATTCATTCTACCATCAACAATTTTATCGACTATGTGTTCTGGTTTGCCTTCATTTAAAGTCATTTCTTTAATAACTGCTCTCTCTTTTTCAATTACTTCAGCTGGTACTTCTTCTCTTCTTACATACTCAGGTCTAGCAGCTGCAATTTGCATTGCAATGTCTTTAGCTAAATTTTGAAAATCTTCATTTTTAGCAACGAAGTCTGTTTCGCAGTTGACTTCAACTAAAACGCCAATCTTTCCATTACCATGAATATATGAAGTTACAACACCTTCACTAGCAATTCTGCCAGATTTTTTTGCTGCAGAAGCTAACCCTTTTGCTCTCAAATAATCAACAGCTTCTTCAACATTGCCTTCACATTCTCTTAGTGCATTTCTGCAATCTAATATCCCTGCACCAGTTAAAGTTCTTAATTCTTTGATCATATCTGTTGTTACCATTGTTAAACCCCCGTAATTATTCTTCTATTTCTTCTAAAAATTCGTCTTGATTATTATCCATTTCTTCAGCAGAAGCTCCTTGATTACCCTCTAATACTGCATCTGCAATTATTGATGAAAATAGCTTTACTGCTCTTATTGCATCATCATTGCCAGGAATTACATAATCAATTAGATCTGGGTCGCAATTTGTATCAACAATTGCAACTATTGGTATACCAAGTTTAATTGCTTCTTTTATTGCAATATTCTCTTTTCTAGGGTCTACAATAAATATCGCTGCAGGCAGATCTTTCATATTTTTAATTCCGCCTAAAAACTTCTCTAATTTATCTCTCTCTTTAAGTAATTCTCCAACTTCCTTCTTAGGCAGAATTTCTAAACTACCGTCTTCTTCCATTTCATTCAGTTGGTGAAGTCTTCTAATCCTCTTATTAATTGTTTGAAAATTAGTAAGTGTGCCTCCAAGCCATCTTTGGCTCACATATGGCATACCACATCTTTCAGCTTCTTCTTCAATGCTATCTCTAGCTTGCTTTTTTGTACCAACAAAAAGGACGTTATTTCCTTCTGCTGCTACGTTTCTGATAAAGTCATATGCATCTTCTACCATTTTAACTGTTTGTTGAAGGTCAATTATATAGATACCGTTTCTTTCGGTAAAAATATAACGGTCCATTTTTGGATTCCATCTTCGTGTTTGATGACCAAAATGCACACCCGATTCTAATAATTGTTTCATTGTTACTACTGACATTAATAAATTCCTCCTTGGTTTTTTCCTCCATTCATATCGGCTAGTTAGGCAACTCTCTTTTTCAAGAGCACCCGCCCTTCTATCAATGAATGTGTGTTTTTATACCCGAGTAATTATATCATATGATACAATCACTAGCAAGCATTCTAATCTCTTATATTTAATATATCCTTCAAGTCCTCATTGAGTATTTTTATATGAGTTCCCTTCATTCCTAGTGATTTAGACTTAATTAAACCTGCACTTTCTAACTTTCTTAAAGCATTTACAATGATTGATCTAGTTATTTCAAATTTATCAGCTACTTTCGATGCAACTAAATATCCTTCTGATCCTTCAATTTTATCTAATATATGCTTCGCTGCTTGCATTTCAGAATATGAAAGAGCATCAATGGCAATCTGAACTTTTTGTTTGCTTTCATCTTTGTTCTTTTTGAAGTCTTTTATTTTACTTTGAACTAATACTGAAAAAATCAAACTAATAATAATTGCAAAGTATATAAAGTCTTGCTCAAATTGATCTTCATATTTAAATAATATAAGGTGCTCATAATCTTGTCCATTTTTTACAAGTGGGATCGCATAAACATTGGTTAATATGCTCCAGTCTTTGTTGTCATACAACAAAGCCCTTTGACCAACATCATATTCTTTGACAACAGGAGTAGTTATATCAAATGAAAAATCATTTAACTCCATAAACCCTGACTCTAATGTTTTCTCATAAAACTCTTCGTTGTTTTCTTCATTTAAATGATAGTTTAATATCTCCAACTCGTCTGTAATATGAAAAACGTCCACAGCATTAATTTGTGATAAATGATAGATTAAGTCTTTTGCATCTAAATCATTAATGTTCATTAAAAAGTATTGTTTTAAGCTAGTTATTTTATCTATAATTTCCATGATAACCCTAAATAATATATCTTTTTAAATCATCGTCTCTAATAATTTCATCTAATTTTTCTTTAATGTAAGATCTGTCAATAACAAATTTCTCTGTTTCCATTTCACTAGCATTGAAAGATACATCCTCTAAAATCTTTTCTAAAATCGTATGTAGTCTTCTAGCACCAATATTTTCTGAATTCTCATTGACTTCTTTAGCATTAAAAGCAATCTCTTTGATTGCATCATCAGTAAATTGCAAATCAACCTTCTCAGTAGCCAATAAAGCTGTGTATTGCTTTATTAGAGAGTGCTTTGGCTCAATCAATATTCTTCTCAAATCATCCTCAGAAAGACTATTGAGTTCAACTCTTAACGGGAATCTACCTTGCAACTCTGGTATTAAATCAGATGGACTTGCTACATGAAAAGCCCCAGCAGCAATGAATAAAACATAATCTGTTTTTACAGGACCATATTTTGTAGTTACAGTTGTGCCTTCTACTATAGGTAGAATGTCTCTTTGAACACCTTCTCTAGATACATCTGGTCCGCCTCCAGAGCCTGTTTTTGAAGCTATTTTGTCTATTTCATCTAAAAAAACAATTCCATTTTGTTCGGTCATTTCAATTGCTGTATTTACTACATCATCCATATCTAAAAGATTTTCAGCTTCTTCAGAAGCTAAAATTTCTCTAGCTTCCTTAATTGAAACTCTTTTCTTCTTTTTCTTAGATGGTAAAACATTTCCAAAAAGATCACCGATATTAATTCCTAGGTCATCCATACCAGCTCCACCTACAAATTGCATCGTAGAATTCTTTTCTTCTACTTCAATTTCAATGATCATTTTCTCTAGCTCACCATTGTTAAGTCTTTGCCTTAACTTATCTCTATGTGCTCTTTCTTCATCTGTTTCAGTTCTTTTTTCTGGTTGCTTCTGAGTATACCCAAAAATATTTCCTAGTGGATTTCCACTTGAAGTACTTTTTCTAGGATTAACCAATAAATCTAAAATCCTTTGATTAGCTAACTCTTCCGCTCTTTTTTCATTTGATTTCATCCTAGATGTTTTTTCCATTCTTATTGCAGTTTCTAATAGTTCTCTGACCATAGACTCTGCACTTCTACCGACATAGCCTACTTCAGTAAACTTTGTAGCTTCAACTTTAATAAAAGGCGCATTGACTAAATTTGCCAATCTTCTTGCTATTTCAGTTTTTCCAACACCAGTTGGACCCATCATTATAATGTTTTTAGGCATTATTTCCTCTTGCAGCTCTTCTGAAAGCATCTTTCTTCTATGTCTATTCCTTAAAGCTATAGCTACAGCTTTTTTTGCATCTTCTTGTCCTATTATATATTGATCTAAGTTACTAACTATTTCTCTTGGGGTCAGATTACTCATTTTGTTCTCCTCCAATAACTTCACAGGTAATAGCATCATTTGTAAATACACAAATCTCTGCGGCTATTTTCAAAGATTCAATTGCAATTGATTTTGCATCTAAATCAGTATTTTTGACTAAGGCTCTACTTGCAGCTAGTGCGTAATTACCTCCAGAACCGATAGACATAATTCCATCTTCAGGCTCAATAACATCACCATTTCCAGATATTAATAACAGCTGATCTTCATCAGCAACTAATAATAGAGCTTGAAGTTGACGTAATACTTTGTCTGTTCTCCACTCTTTAGCTAGTTCTACAGCTGATCTTAACAAGTTTCCTGAATACTTATTGAGCATTTCTTCAAACCTTTCTTCTAAAGCAAATGCATCGGCTACAGCTCCTGCAAAGCCGACTATTATCTGATCATTGTATATTCTTCTTACTTTTTTAGCACTTGCTTTCATTATTGTTTGCTCGCCTAAAGTGATTTGACCATCTCCCGCTATTGCTGTTATTCCATCTTTCTTTATAGCTACTATAGTAGTTCCTTTAAACATTATCTGCCACCTCACCAATTTCATTAATTTTTTCTTCTTTAATAAATTCCTCTAGCGATTTGAGTGCTCTAATTGAAATCTTTAATCTCTTTTCTTTACGCTTTCTGATTCTTTCTTCTAAAGGGGGTATTAAACCAAATGTTATATTCATAGGTTGAAAATCCTTTTTCACGCTAGTAGTGATGTAGTTCATTAAAGATCCGTGTGCAGTTTCAATAGGCCAATTTAAAGTTCTTTTATCTTCTAAAACCAGAGTTACGTTTATACCACATATTAGTCCACTAGCAGCTGATTCTACATATCCCTCAACACCCGAAATTTGCCCAGCAATGAGAATATTGTCAAAAGCTTTCAATTGACCAGTTGGTAAAAGTAATGCTGGTGAGTTTATGAATGTATTTCGATGCATTACCCCTAGCCTTACAAATTCAGCTTTCTCTAATCCAGGGATCAGTCTGAATACCCTTTTTTGTTCTGGCCACTTCAGTCTCGTTTGAAACCCCACTAGGTTATATAGTGTTCCTTCTTTATTATCCTGCCTCAATTGTACAACAGCATGAAAAGTATCACAATTGTCATTAGATAATCCTACAGGTTTTAATGGTCCAAAAAGAAGTGTTTTTTCGCCCCTATTTGCCATTTCTTCAATAGGCATACAACCTTCAAAAATATTTATTTCTTCAAATTCTTTCATTTCTTGTACTTCAGCGTTTATAAGTTGATTATAAAATTCCTGATATTGCTCTTTATTCATGGGACAATTAATGTAGTCTGTTGAGTCTTCCTCATATCTAGCTCCATAAAAAGCCTTTGAGAAGTCTATAGACTCTTTTGTAACTATTGGAGCTGCTGCGTCAAAAAAATGTAAGTACTCTTCTTCAACTAACTCTTTTAATGAATTTGCTAATTCTTCTGAGCAAAGTGGGCCAGCAGCAATGATAGTTAATTTCTCTTTATCTATATCTATAACCTCTTCATTTATTACATTTATTAATGGATGCTCTTTAATTTTTTTAGTAATAAATTCTGAAAATTTAACTCTATCAACTGCAAGTGCTCCACCTGCTGGAACTGCGCAAGTATCTGCTGCTTTCATAATCAAAGAATCCATCTGTCTCATTTCTTCTTTTAATAAACCAACCGCATTTGTTAAGCGATCTGCCCTTAAGGAGTTACTACAAACTAATTCTGCAAAAAGCTCTGTATGATGTGCAGGTGTTTGTTTTTTTGGTCTCATTTCATATAAGTTGACTTCATATCCTCTTTTTGCTACTTGCCAAGCAGCTTCGCAACCAGCTAATCCTGCTCCAACAATATGAACTGTGTTATTCATTCTCAACCTCTTCTTTATAATTACAATCCTTTTTTGAACACTTTAGAATCACTTGATCCTTCTTATTCTTCTCTACTAAAATACTATCACATTCAGGACATTTTTTATCTACTGGTTTATCCCAAGAAACAAAATCGCAATCCGGATAATTACTACAACCATAAAATATTTTTCCTCTTTTAGTTCTTCTCACTATAACTTGCCCATCATCACATTTTGGACAAGGCACACCGATTTCCTCTAAAATAGGTTTTGTGTTTTTGCATTCTGGATAGGCAGAACATGCTAGAAATTTTCCATATCTACCTTCTCTTATAACCATCATACTACCGCATTTATCACACTCTATATCAGTCTCTATTACTTTTTTCTCAATTTTTACTCTTTCAGCATTTTCCTCTGCTTTTTCTAATTGCTTAGAAAAATTACCATAAAAATCTTTTAATACTTTTTTCCATTCCATTTTACCTTCAGCTATCTTATCTAAATCATCTTCCATATTAGCTGTGAATTCTATATCCATTACAGACGGAAAATATTTATCTAGTATATCAGTTACGATTCCTGCCAACTCTTCTGGAGACAAAGAACGACCTTCCTTCTTAATATATCCACGCTTAGTAATTGTGGATATAATTGGTGCATAAGTACTCGGTCTACCAATACCCTTGTTCTCTAACTCTTTAATCAAACTAGCTTCTGTATATCTTGCAGGAGGTTCAGTAAAATGTTGATTCTCATTGGCTTCAATAATTTCAATACTCATCCCTTGTTCTATATCAGGAAATTCTCTGTCCGTTTCTTTAGCTTTTTCTAATGCATATTCATCAGCTAATAGATGTCCAGGAAAAATTAATTTTGACCCTGATATTACAATTGTATATTTTCCTGAGTTAATCTCAGCTTTTTTCATCTCATAAATAGCTGGTGACATTTGTGAAGCAATGAATCTATTCCAAATAAGTGTATATAGTTTATGTTCATCCTTATTTAAGTATTTTTTCGCTACTTCTGGAGTCAATCTTTTATCAGTTGGTCGTATTGCCTCATGAGCTTCTTGTGCACTCTTTCTACTTTTATAAGCAGTTCTTTTATGATTTTTACTTCCATATTTATCATTAATTAATTCTTTTGCCCAATTCATAGCTTCACTACTAATGGAGTATGAGTCTGTACGCATATAGGTTATCAAACCAGAATCAAATTCATTGCCCAATTTTCTTCCTTCGTACAGTGCCTGAGCTATAACCATTGTCTTAGAAGCAGAAAATCCAAATACTGAGGCCGCTGCTTGCTGCAACGAACTTGTAGTAAAAGGTGGATAAGAATGTCTTCTTCTTTTCTTTTCAGTAATACTTGAAACTATGCCAGTATTATTAAGTAAAGAGTCTTTAGCTTCCTGCACTTCTTCTTTATTTAATTTATTAGCTTTTTTCTTGCCGATTTTATCTAATTTTCCTTCAAATATTTCATCATTTTTATCTTTAATTTTAGTATCAAGGGTCCAGTACTCTTCAACTACAAAGTTATCCCTTTCTCTTTCACGATTAACAATCAATTTTACTGCAACTGATTGCACTCTTCCTGCACTCAAGCCTCTTTTTACTTTTTTCCATAAAAATGGACTGAGCTTGTATCCTACAACTCTATCTAAGATTCTTCTAGCTTGTTGTGCATCTACTAAATTAAAGTCAATCTCACTTGGATTAGCAAACGCTTTTTCAATTGCTTCTGATGTGATTTCATGGAAAGTTACCCTAATTTTATCGTTTGTATCTAATTTTAATGACTCTGCAATATGCCAAGATATGGCTTCACCTTCACGATCTGGGTCAGTAGCTAATAGAACTGTGTCTGCAGATTTCACCTTTTTTCTTAACTCTGCTAAAACTTTACCTTTTCCTCTAATTGTAATGTAATGAGGCTCAAAATCGTTATCTACATCTACACCAAATTTACTTTTTGGTAAATCTCTAACATGCCCTTTTGAAGCAATAACATCTACTTTATTCTTTTTACCTTTTATAATACTTTTTATTGTTCTCGCTTTAGTAGGCGACTCAACTATTAATAATATTTTTGACAATATTTTTCCTCCTGTATAGTCCAAAATCAATAAAGCTATTTCTAAGTTTAATATAATAATCATAATTTTCTAAATAGTCAAATAATTTCATCTAATCAGTAAACTACAGTCGTTATGATACTATCTTATCGATAATGTGTAAATAATAATTAATAATTAAAGGCAAATCAAGAAATTATATACTTTAAGTTGAGCAACTCTTTTAAATAATATAATATGTAGGTAGTAATATTAAAGGGGTTGAATGATGTGAATGTTAATTTAGATTATGTAATGAGCATACTTGAAAAACTTCTAAACACACCGAGTCCTACCGGGTACACAAAAGAAGTTATGACAATTATTCAAGAAGAGTTGAATAATATGAATGTCGATTATAAACTGATTAATAAAGGTGGCTTAGTTGCTACTATAAAAGGTGAAAATGACAATGAACAGAGAACTATCTCTGGTCATGTTGACACGCTTGGTGCTATGGTAAGAGAAGTAAAATCTGATGGAACATTAAGAATGACTAATCTTGGAGGATATATGTGGAACTCTGTAGAGGGTGAATATTGTACTGTTATCACTGATGAAGGTGAAAAAATAACGGGGACAATAATGACAAAGTCTCCAAGCACTCATGTCTTTGGTAGTGAAAGCAAAGAAACTGATCGTGTTGAAAAGAATATGATTGTTAGATTAGATGCTGTTGTAGAAAACGCTGAAGATGTAAGAAAGCTTGGGATTGAAAATGGTAACTTTATAGCTTTTGATCCAAGACACATAGTAACAGATACTGGTTTTATCAAATCCAGGCATTTAGATGATAAAGCAAGTGTGGCTGTTATGTTGGGAGTAATAAAGCAATTTGTTGATGATAAAACTACTTTACCATATACATTAAATATGTTTATCACTAACTATGAAGAAGTTGGTCATGGCGCTAGTTATGGGACTCCAGAAAAAACTGTTGAATTTTTAGCTGTTGACATGGGCTGTGTTGGAGGAGGATTGCAAGGAAGTGAACAAAAGGTTACGATAGCTGCTAAAGACTCCAGCGGACCATATGATTTTGATTTCAAACTTAAACTTATAGATCTAGCTAAAAAAAATGAAATAGATTATTGCGTAGACATCTTTCCTAATTACGGTTCAGATGCTTCTGCAGCTTTAAGAGCAGGTAGTAACATTAAACATGCACTTATCGGCCCTGGGGTTCATGCTTCTCATGCTTGGGAGAGAACTCATAAAGACGGTCTAATTAACACATACAAATTATTGTATAGTTATTTATTATCTGAATAATTAACAATTCCCAGTAGCAATATTGCTACTGGGAATTGTTAATCAAAAAATTATCTTAGTGATTCTACAAGTTTTCAAAAAATTCTTCAATTAATTCACTATATTCGCCTTTACAAATCAAATGATGGTTGCCTAAAGGATTTTTAAGGAAGTAATTAACATCATTAGCTAACTCAATTGTCATTTGAGTTCTACATAACACATCTTCATTACCAGCTTTAAGCTGCTCTCCTGAAGAAACAAAGTATTGGTCAACATTCCTACCTACTTTAAAAACAGTTACATCTCCTTTTTCAATGTAACCTCTGACTCCTATTCCTAATCCTGTCTCAAAATGAGTATCTAGTTCTCTATCTTCTGTCATATTCCATGGGAGTGTGCAATGTGCAAATAAAACAGTATTTTTCTCTAAATCAATCCTTGAAGGATTTGACATAAAAACAGGCTGGTCTGTCAATCTATTTAGAACTAACATTGATATAGCTGCTGGTATATCTCCTTCACATCCAGAAATAATGCCTTCAGAATTTAAATAAGACAAAGCTAAACATCCAGTTCCACATCCCCTATTCACCAAATCAAAGCATCGTAGTGTTAGAGCAGTTAGACCATATTTATTTATTATAACTTTCAAAGCCTTGTATATCCTGTTTGACTCTTTTACTTTTTCTTGGTTGTAGCTTTTAACCTCTTCTTCGTTATCATATGGAGTAGAAGCACTTAAATGCTTGAACTCTTCCCAAATTTTATAAAACTCTTCCAGAGGGATATCTATCAATTCAACCCCTAGAATATCTTTGATTCTTTCATAATCTACATTTGAAGCAATTAACCAATCTGAAGGAGCCCCTATAACTCCAAGCTTATCAACCTTTAATTTTCTTTTTGCTTCCATTACTTTTGCAAAAGTATAAACTCTATTTGCAATATATTTTGGATTTCCGTGTAATATTTCTACATTGTATTCTAAATCTGTAAGGTAAGAATGAATCTCTAAAGCAGCAGGTAAAGAATTATGCATTGTAGTGGTTAATAAAAGGTTAATATCTTGAGGTTCAAATTCACTTTTAAAAAGATTCTCAGTCCCTCCTGACTTAATATAATAAATAGTTAAGTCAGCTTCTTCTTCATTTTTTACCTCTATTCCAAGGTTTAGTAAATTTTTTTCTAGAGCATCATTAAACTCTGAAGTGGTCTGATCAATCCTGTCGTCATCATGAAAACTAGATACAATTGGTTTTAAATATACTTTCATTTTATACTCCTCCAAATTCAATTATTAGAAACAAAAAGTCATCTATTACAGTCTTATTGCTTTCCTCAACTTTATTCTTAATACATTCTATTATCTTTTCGCCTTTTAGATTTAAACAATCATGTAAGGCATTCTCCACATCATCATCCAATACATTAAGTAGACCATCGGTATATAGCGCTAAAATATCACCATCTTCAAAGTTGATACTATATCTCTCGTAGTCTATTTTATCACAATCTACTCCAAGCATTACTTCATTCTGATCGATTTTAACCACTTTATTATCTTTTTTTCTAAAAATATAAGGTGGTTCATGGCCTGCGTTACAAATCTCTATCACTCTTTTTTCCATATTGAAAAGCATACAGCAAGCAGTTGCAAAGTAAGAGTGGTTATTATAGTTATTGTTGCAAAATCTATTATTTAAAATTTTAATGACATGAGACGGGTCATATTTTTCGTAACTAACCATTTGAGTAGTAGTTACTAAGTCTGTCATAATTAAAGCTGCTGCCAAACCCTTCCCTACAACATCTCCTATAATTAAGCTATATAAATCTTTTTGTCTAAGATTTATCACGTTACAAAAATCTCCTCCAATCTGCCATAAAGGCTCATATATTGAATAAATTTTTGCTCCTTGGATTGAATTTTTTTTTGGTAAGAATTCTTTTTGCACTTTTCTTGCTATTTCTAACTGATTAAGAAAAGTTTTTTTACTCATCTGTGGGGTTTTGTTAATTATTAAGTGATATTGTTTCTTGATATACTTTTTTGCTAAATAAGCTATATAGAAAAGATTGAGTAATACTATAAAGAGATATATCTCTATGTTATTACTATTTAAACTTAACAAAATAATAGGAGAAATAATTAATAGAGAGAAAATAAATAGGTGATATTGTTTGACCTTTGCCAGTCTATTAATTCTAGTAAAAATATCAATTATTAAAAGAGATATAGTTACCATAAAAATAACAAGAAGTCTTAGATCAACAATAACAAGCTGATTCAAAATAATACTCAATATTAATAAAATGCCCAATCTGTCAGAAATCTTAGACTCATCTACTTTACTAAAAATAAATAAAGCCTTAAGCAACCACACAAGCAAAAGTATGTTTAATAAATAAAAAAAATGAGGCAAATCATAATTTAAAACAAGAGAATATACTAATACTGAAAAAATAGCCACTATTGTTACTCTACTTGGTTTTAACATTATAACTCACTCTCACTTATTAAATTTGAGCTTTTGCTGCTTTTTGCTAACCTTGGAGTTCTTTATTTTTTTTTGATTTAAATTTCTAGGCAGAAAAATTCCATTTTCATAACCTTGAATTCTAATATTATGTTTTGCAGCTTCTAATCTCTTGAGTGCATATAAACAATACTTCTTTTCTCTTTCAATACCAATATATCTCCTACCAAGTTTTTTTGCAACTACAGCTGTTGTTCCTGATCCTAAAAAAGGATCTAAAACTAAATCATTTTTCTTTGAACTTGCTAATAATATCCTAGCCAACATTTTTTCTGGCTTTTGAGTAGGATGATTTGTATTCTCTGGCATAGACCAAAACGGTACTGTTAAGTCAGTCCAAATATTAGATGGGTGGGTCAATCTGTATTTATTACCATCTTTAGAATCATACCAATCTTTAGCATCACCTTTGCTATTTCTATATGGTGCAATTACTGGTTTATATTCTTTGACATTATCAACATTAAAATAATAATCTTTCCCTATTGTGCAAAACCATACGTCTTCACTATTATTTTTCCAATTTGTTTTTGATCCTCTTCCTTTATCTCTTTTCCAAACAATTCTATTTCTTACCTCAGTATATTTATTTAAAATTTCAAAAATAATAGAGGATGTTTTCCATTCACTACATACATAAATTGAAGCATCTTCTTTAAGAAGTGGCAGAAGTGCTTTGAACCATTTTTCAAACATCTTATAATATTCTTTATAGGACTTCTCATTAAAAACAGTTGAATTATATTTCTTTGTTAGATTATAAGGTGGATCCATAAACAATAATGAAATTGATTTTTTTGGGATAAATTCTACAGCTTCTAATAAATCTTGATTTATGACACTATCAACTAGTTCACCAACACTTCTTTCTGAGGTTAGTCTTACCAGCTCTGTCTCAAACCTAGCAATATCATTTTCACTTAATTCTAATGTTTTATTTCTTGATGCTTTGCCCATTTAATCATTCCTTATCAGCTATTAATAAATACTCTTTTGTTTTTAATAAAAATTGTCTGTTATATAAGAATTTTAAAAGCCTTGCAGAAGAAACTCCTACAAAAAATCCTGCCACTATAGCAGAAAGCATAATTATTGGAAAGTAGTAAAATAAAGACCAAGTTCTAATTATTAATGCAGCAATTGTCAACTGCCCAAAATTATGAGCAAGTGCACCTATCACACTCATTGAAGTAATGCTAAATTTATCAGGAAATTTATAAGCTATTATCATCATTAAAAGTAAGCTAAATAAAGCTCCTGTCAGGCTAAACCAAAAAGCAGTAAGCCCACTGAAAAAGAGAGTTGTTATCATTACCCTTATTATAACAAAACTTATGACTTGAGGCTTTCTTAATATAAATATTGTAACTACAGTTACTATATTTGCTAATCCCAACTTCAAACCTGGTATATTTGTTGGGATTGGAATACTGCGCTCAATAACATGAAGCGCTATAGCTGTAGCAAGTAAGACTGCGACTAATGTTAATTTTCTTGTTCTATTTAAACTACTATTACTTGACAATAAAATCCACCTCAGAATTATTTTCATCCACAACTTTTACTACTATCTTATGGGGCAAACATACTATGCTCTGATTATCTCTATTAATTTCGCCTTGAGCAATACATTGTTGTGTTGGGCAATTAGCATCCTTCATATATACTGATCCTTCTTCTATCACTATTAGATTAAACATATCATGAGCTTCTATTAGAATCTCATTATCTTCATCATTTAGCTCATATATGCCATACAATTCACCGTCTTGCCATACTTCTACATATTTCAAATCATCATTAGATCCATTAAACCAGTAAAATGCTACACCGATCAAGCTTATAACAATTAGAACCACTACAATTTTATCACCGATTCTCATCGAAATAAAACTCCGAATCTACTACATTTATCTTATCTTTAACTCCATCCGTTGCATAAACCGTCTTATCATGAAAAACAAACATAGCTTCAACTTCTTCTCTTTCATTGACAAAGTCTAAGCCCTTTTCAAATCCCATAATATAAACAGCTGTAGAATATGCATCAGCGTCTGTAGAATTATCAGTGAAAATTGTTACAGCAGCAAGCCCTTGTTGAACGGGATATCCAGTTTCTGGGTCAATAATGTGATGATATACTACTTCATCTTGCACCTTCCTCCTCTGGTAATCACCAGATGTAACTACAGCACCATCTTGTGTAGCATAAGTAGCAAAATGGCCCTTTTGAGGTGTTATTGGGTTTTGTAGACCTAATACCCATGGGTCACCAGATTCTTTACCTCCGAATGCCTGTACGCCCCCACCAATACTAATGAAGCCATGACTTACTCCTCGATCTTTTAGTTCTTCTACTGCCTGATCAACAGCAAAGCCTTTAGCAATACCACCTAAGTCTATTCCAGAACCTTTTTCAATCATTGCAAGAGTGCCTTCATCTTTATTATATCTAAGGTTGTTAGTATCACTAAGCTGTTTTGCTTGTTCAATCTCTTCGTCTGTTGGTATTGGTGCATCAGGATTCATAATATCCCACAAAACGACCAACGGATAAATCGTTATTCTAAAAGAGTTGTTTGTTAAGTTTTGATACATTAAAGAAGTTTCAATTATTTCTTTAACATCTTCAGATACTTCAACTTTTTTATCAGACCCTGCTAATTCATTTATTTTATATATTTCGCTTTCTGAATCTGTTCTGCTCATTAATTTTTCTGTGCCTAAAATTGCTTCCTTAATAATACTATTAACATTTATACCTTCTTCAGCATAAGCTTGATAAGTAACAACTGTGCTCATTGCCATAAAATTTTTATTATGATGCACTAGTTCTTTTGTGCATGCTGAAAAAATAAATATAAATAATATTAAAATAACTATCACTGTTTTTTTCATTTTACACCCTCTATCATTAGATAAGCGCGGATTTATCCGCGCTTATTTCTATTCTACTGAAATTGTGTTCATTGGGCACTTTTTCGCACATAAACCGCAATTAATGCATTTATCATAATCTATTTCAGCTAAATTATCAATAACCTTTATTGCACCTGTTGGGCAGTTCTTCTCGCATATTCTACAAGCTATACATCCTTCTGCACAAACTTTGCGGACTTCTGCTCCTCTATCATTAGAGTTGCAAAGTACATGAACGTGCTCTCTTCCTGGATCCATAGAAATTATATCTCTTGGACAGGCTGTTACACATTTTCTACATCCTACACAATTATCTTCATTTACTATAGCAATACCTTTGTCGTTTATGTGAATAGCGTCAAACTCACAAACTTCGACACAATCCCCTAAACCTAAGCACCCATATGTACATCCTTTAAATCCATGTGCAACAACATCTGCTGCACTACAGGTTTTAATGCCGTCATACTCATATCGAGTTTTAGCTATAGTGTTATCTCCTCGACATCTTACTGTAGCAGTTATTTTTTCTTGATCCTTTGCTTCTTTACCCATTATTGATCCTATCTGTGCTGCTAATTTTGGACCACCTACAGGGCATTTATCAATATCTGCTTCACCGCTTGCTACAGCTGCTGCATAAGCGCTACATCCAGGGTACCCGCAGGCACCACAGTTAGCTCCTGGCAAAACATCTAACACCATTTCTTCTTTAGGATCAGCTTCAATACTAAAAGCCTTTGATGCTATTGTTAATAAAACACCAAATAAAAGACCTAAAGATCCTAGACTTATAATAGCTTCAGTCATAATCTCACCTCACCTACAATATTCCTTGAAAACCACTAAATGCAAGTGCCAGTATGCCTGCAGCTATTAACGCTATAGGTAGACCTTCAAATGCTTTTGGTAGCTCGCACTCATCTAAACGCTCTCTTATCCCAGCTAATAAAACCAAGGCTAAAGTGAAACCTAATGCTGCACCTATTCCGCTAAAAATAGACTCAAAGAGAGTATATTCAGATCTTATATTCAATAGAGCTACACCTAACACAGCACAATTTGTAGTAATTAGTGGCAAAAATACCCCTAACCCTTTATAAAGTGTTGGGCTACTCTTTTTAATAAACATTTCTACTAACTGTACTAAAGTAGCAATTACTAATATAAACATGATGGTTTGCATATACTCTAACCCAAACTCATTAAGTATATATTCTTGTATTGCCCAAGTTACTGCTGAAGCCATAGCCATTACAAATGTAACTGCAGCTCCCATTCCTAAAGAGGTTTCAACTCTATTTGAAACTCCTAAGAAAGGACAGATACCAAGGGTTTGTTTAAATACAAAGTTATTAACTATAGCTGCACTTGCTAAAATTACTAATATTGATTTTATCATGCTTTGCTACCTCCTTTACTTCTTACTTTATACCAGTT
Source organism: Clostridia bacterium (assembly GCA_046542315.1). GTDB lineage: Bacteria > Bacillota > UBA994 > PWPR01 > PWPR01 > PWPR01. Next base: position 47,711 of record JBKHBO010000003.1, on the reverse strand, counting down.
TAAGAATCCTAGGATTAAAGCAAGTGTAATAAATCCTCCAGCTGATTCATTCATCACCCTAAGTGGTGCAAAATCAGAGAATAATGAATACCCTAATACCGAACCACTACCAAGCAATTCCCTAAAGAATGATAAAATTGTAATTGCTAATGTAAATCCTAAACCCATTCCCAAAGCATCACCAATAGATTGTACCAAATTGCTTTTTGATGCTTTTGCTTCTGCTCTTTGTAAAATTAAACAGTTAACAACTATAAGTGGAATGAAAACTCCTAATGCTCCATGTAAGTCAGGAGCATATGCAGCCATAAGCAAGTCTACGATTGTTACAAAGGTTGCAATAATTACAATAAATGATGGTATTCTAACTTCTTCTGGAATTATCTTTCTTAATAAAGATATTACTATGTTCGAACCAAGTAAAACGAAAGTTGTAGCTAAACCCATTCCAATACCATTAATTACTGCTGTTGTTATACCTATAGCTGGACACATACCAAGTAACATAACATAGACTGGATTTTCATCAATTAAGCCATTTCTAATATTTTGAATAAATTCTTGCATTATTGTCCAGCTCCTTCCATGATATAGTCTTTAAATATCTCAGATGCTTTGATAACTGCCTCATTTGCTGCTTCTGATGTTATTGTTACACTAGCAATTACATCAATATCACTACCAACTTCAAATGAACAGTCAACTAAGCTCAATCCCTGATATTGATCAGTAAACCACTCTTCTGTAATTATTTGATCACCTAGAGACGGAGTATCATCTTGGTCTACTACTACCAAATCAATAACATTTCCATCTATATCAGTTATCGTTAGCATTACTATGTCACTTTGCATTCCTTCAGCTTTTGTCAATATACCAATTGCCTGTGTTTGATCATCACTCTTGGCTAAATAATATGTTCCTTCATCTACTTTTTCTTTCTCATACTCAGATATCTGTTCAAGATGCTCGTCCATTAATGAAGAAATATCATAATCTTCTTCTGAATCTTCTTTTGTAGACCCTTCTTCTGTAGACTCCTCTTCTGATACGCCATTCTCTTGATTTGCACTTGTGCCATCTCCTAAATGTTCCTCCCATATATTAGCAGCGTTAGCGACAGCTTTAGTCGCTCCAGTGGAAGTAACAGTTGCACCCGAAAGTCCATCAATGGTATCTCCAATGGCAAATGTGTCTTCAGATAAACTCATATCAATAAACTGTTCCATAAATTCAGGTTCATCAATAATTCTATCTCCATAATCAGGTGTATCAACTTGGCTAATAACTTTATTATCAATTATGACGCCTTCTGTATCTGTAACTGTCAATATAACTACTGGACCATTTAGTCCTTTACTTTCAGTTATAAACCCATACGCATAAACTTCTCCTTCCTGTAATGCAGTATAATAGAGAGTTTCTCCATCTTCATTACTTACATAATCAAAGTCGTCAGCGTCTGGTAATAATTCTTTCATACTGTCATAGGCATCTTGTCTTTCTTGTTCTGCAAGTTCTTCTTCCATACCCTCCATGAAATTAACCATGAAATATTCAGCAGCATTTTGAACTGCTCTTCCAGCAGCTCCTGAGGTTACAGTAGCACCTGCCAATGCATCGATGTCTGATCCTACAACAAACTCATTCTCTATAAGGCTCATGCCTTCAAACTGTTCAATAAACCATGGCTCAGTAAGGATTTTATCACCATATCCTGGTGTCTCCGACTGGCCAGCTACTGATACTCCAGTAATTTTTCCATCCATATCGGTCACTACAAGTAATTTTACTGGTCCTGCAAAACCAGTAGCTTCAGCAGGTATTGCTACTTGTTCTACCTTTCCATCTACTATTACTTCATAGTGCTTTATTTTCCCATTATCATCTTGAACTATTTCATAATCATCAGCATCTGGTACAATCTCTTTCACAACACTAATTGCTTCTTCTTTTTCTCTTGCTGCTATTGCTGGCGCAGCAACATCATTATATACATAGGATAACAGCAAGGCAGAGATTACACATATAACAGTTAAAACTCCTACTAATCTTAATGCTTTACCCATTATTTCCCACCTCCAAATAAACGAGGTTTTACCAATCTATCAATTAAAGGAGTTAATGAGTTCATTATTAATATTGAAAACATAACACCTTCTGGCAAAGCTCCAAACTCTCTTATAATTATGGTTATCAATCCACAACCTAGACCAAAAATAAACTGTCCTTTTCTTGTTATAGGTGTTGTAACCATATCCGTTGCCATAAAGAATGCACCATACATTACACCACCAGCTAAAATAGCATAAATTGGATCTACTCCAAATACATAAGATAATATTGCTACACTACCTACAAAAGCAACTGGCGTGTGCCAGGTAATGTGTTTCTTATAAAGTAAGTAAGCAGCTCCAACTAATATAGCTAATGCAGAAGTTTCACCTAAACTACCACCTATCATACCTAAAAACATTGGTAATTTATCAGCAGTTCCTGTAACTAGAGGTGTAGCTCCTGTTGCAGCATCAATAGGATTTAACCAAGTAGTCATTTGAGCAGGAAATGAGGCAACTAAAATTGCTCTACCCACTAATGCTGGATTAAATGTATTACTCCCAATACCACCAAATACATATTTTCCAATAAATATCGCAAAAAAGGATCCTAATATAGCTATCCATATTGGTAAAAGAGGTGATACTACATGAGCAAATATTAATCCGGTTACAGCCGCACTACCATCTCCAAACATATTTTTGAATACTTCAGAAATTCCTTCTTTTTTGTTGTATAAAAATGATTCAGTTAACATTGCTGTAAACATGCTGACTAACATAAGGATTAAAGCTTCTACCCCAAAATATATAACAGCAGCAATACTTACTGGTGTTAAAGCAATTAAAACATCAATCATTACTTTCTTCGTTGTTTGATCAGTCCTAAAGTGAGGACTATGAGTTATTATTAAATCCATATATATCCCCTCCTAATTGTCCTTCATTGCTCTAACAGCATTTTTTCCACTTACAATAGATTGCAATAAGTGTCTATGAGCAGGACATATATAAGCACAACTGCTGCATTCTATACAATCCATTATGTTATATTCATCAGCCTGTTCATATCTTTTTAATCGTGCAAGTTTATCTAGTCTACTAGGTACTAAATTAATAGGACACACATCTACACATCTTCCACATCTAATACATATGCTTTCAGGAGTCATATTAATTTCATTATCTGTTAGAGCTACAACACCGGAGATTCTTTTATCGATTGGAAAATCTAATCTATATTGTGCAAAACCTGTCATAGGAGCACTTACTACTACTTTTTTAGTATTCTCTTTCAACCCGCCACAGTATTGTAATATATCTTCATACAACATACCGAATCTGACAAGCACATTCTTAGGGTCATTAACTCCTTGACCGCTTATTGTTAAAACTCTTTCCACTAATGGTAGTCCTGTTTTAACAGCCATCCCCACAGAGTACGCTGTATGTATATTGTTGACTACTACTCCTATATGCATTGGTAATTTTCCCGATGGAACCTGGCGCTTAAGTACAGCATCAATAAGCTGTTTCTCTCCACCTTGAGGATATTTTGTCTCTAAAGCTACTACTCTAATTTCATCTATGTCTTTAGTTATTTCCTGCATGGTTTTTATTGCTAAAGGTTTATTATTTTCAATAGCAATTATTCCTTTATTAATCTTTATTGCTTTCATCATTGCTTTTAAACCAAAAACAACTTCTTCTCCATGTTCCATCATTAATCTGTAATCACATGTTAAATATGGCTCGCATTCTGCTCCATTCAATATTATTGTGTCTACATTTACATCCTCTGGTAAAGAAAATTTAACATGTGTAGGGAATCCTGCTCCACCCATACCTACGATTCCAGCTTCTTTCATCACATTAATAATTTCAGCAGGACTCAAATCTTCTAGAGAGCGATTTATTGGTTCTTGTATCCACTCATCTTTCTCATCACTTTCAATCTCAATACAAAGAGTTTTATTCCCACTTGAAATTTCCCTGTCACTAATCTTTTTGACAATTCCAGAAACTGTAGCATGGATTGGTGCAGATACAAATCCCTGCATCTCAGCAATCTTTTGTCCAACTTTAACATGATCTTTCACTTTAACTATTGGCTCACAAGGTGCTCCTATATGTTGAAGAAGTGGAATCACTACAGTTTTAGGCAAAGGCAATTTTTCAATTGCTAAATCCTCTGTATATTCTTTGTGCTCTGGAGGGTGTATTCCCCCCTTAAAAGTTTCAGCTGCCACCCTTATTCCTCCTAAACTTATATTTCAACTTCACTAACAACTTTTATAAAATATTACTTAAAAAACTTTGTCTATGAATCTCACAAGGTCCATACTTTTGAATTAAAGCTATATGTTCTTGTGTTCCATAACCCTTATGCTTAGCAAATTTATATAGCGGATACTTCTTATCAAACTCAGTCATTATCCTATCTCTATAAACTTTTGCTAATATTGATGCTGCTGAGATAACCCTTACTTTTGCATCACCGCCTATATAGTTATTTTGGTTGACTTTGATATTAGGTATTTTCATATTGCCATCTACTAAAACATATTCAGGTTGTTTTTTTAAGTTTACTACACATTCTCTCATGCCTTCTAATGTTGCATTTAAAATATTAACTTCATCAATTCTTTTACAGTCAATTACACTTATTGAGTAACTAATTGAATTATTGACAATATAATCATACAAATTTTCTCTCTTATTCTGTGAAATTATTTTAGAGTCCTGATATAAAACATCAGGCTCAAGCTCTCCTAATATGACTGAAGCTACTACGACTGGACCTGCTAGTGGTCCTCTACCAGCTTCATCTATTCCTGCTATGTAATTATAACCTTTGAAGTTTAGTTCTTTTTCAAAAGAAAACATTTTTTCACACATTTTTTTTTCTTCTTCAAGCTGATCTAGATACTTCAATTCTCTCTCACATAGTTTTTGAACACCTTTTCTATCATCACCTACTAAAGTTGCAATGATATTTCTATAATCATCTTCTAATCTTCTAGCTTTGAGTATATGATTAATCTCTTTAATAGTTTTTTTGTTAAAATTCATCTTTTGGTCTCTCTAGAGTAAATTTACCAAGACTTCCTTCTTGGAATTCAAGCAATATAGTTTGCTTTGCTCTGTTTACATCATATCTATCTTCTGACAAAAGAAAATTCCTATTTTTTGCGAAATTCTCTACATAATCATACCAAAAAACTTCTTTATCTACTAGGCTTACAATAAATTCAATTATGTCATCAATCTCAAAGTTTGTATCTTTTATTGCTCCCGTTGATGCGAGCTTTATACCATCTTCTTTATTCTCGATTTTAGGCCATAAAACCCCTGGAGTATCAACTATTTGAATTTTATCAGCAACTGTGATCATTTGTTTACCTCTAGTAAGTCCTGGCTTTGCACCTATCCTTGCTGCTTTTCTTCCAGTTAAATAGTTGATTATTGATGACTTCCCAACGTTAGGAATTCCTACAATCAATATTCTTGGAATACGTAAAGGCTTTTTTGTGATTCTACTCTTCTTAACAAAATTCTCTGCATAACTAGCAATCATTTTTAAATCATTTTTGCGCCTCTTATTATTTTTGCTATTTGTTACTATAACTTGTTGGTTTGTCTTATCAAACCATTCAAGCCATATCTCGTTTCCCTCTTTACTAGCTAAGTCAGACTTATTAAGAATGATTATAAGAGGCTTACCATTAATTATTGACCTTAATTCAGGATTACTACTAGTCATAGGTATTCTTGCATCTCTAACTTCAACAACAGCATCTACTTGTTTTACAAGGTCTTTTATGTTGTTCATTGCTTTATTCATGTGACCTGGATACCAATGTATATTAATGTTACTCACCTCTTTAAATAATTTTTAATATGATATTTCCCATACCTTCTCTATAATATTAGACATAACTAGTTTTTTCAAATGTTTATTGAATAATTTTTCATATTTAATTAGATATACACATATTTTTAAAATGAAAAAAGCATATCGGAATTATCTTATTTCCAATATGCTTATTTAATTATCTTTTTTCTCTGACTCTAGCTGACTTTCCTTTTCTCTTTCTTAAATAATTAAGTTTTGCTCTTCTAACACTACCCTTACGAACAACCTCAATTTTATCTAATTTAGGAGAATGGACTGGAAAAACTCTTTCTGTTCCTACACCATAAGATACTCTTCTAACAGTAAAGGTCTCCTTAGAGCTACCGCCTTTTTTCTTCATTACAATTCCTTCGAAAACCTGAATTCTTTCTCTAGACCCCTCAACTACTTTAACATGAACACGAACAGTATCTCCAGGTTTAAAATCTGGAACATCTTTTTTCATTTGTTCATTCTCTATAGATCTTATTAAATCCATTGTGTCACCTCTTTTCACTGTTCTTATTTTTTTCAAGCAAGTCTTTTCTTACCTCTTTAGTTTTATTTATAGATTTTTCTTTTCTCCATTTAGCGATTAATTGATGGTTACCAGAAAGCAACACTTCTGGCACCTCCATACCCCTATAACTTCTTGGTCTAGTATAATGCGGATATTCTAACAAATCGTTAACAAAAGATTCTTCTATCAAACTTTCTTCATTCCCTAAAACTCCTGGAATATATCTGGAAATAGCGTCAACCAGTATAATAGCTGGCAGTTCTCCCCCAGTTAATACGTAGTCTCCTATAGAAATTTCTTCATCTATAAGTTTATCCCGTACTCTTTGGTCAATTCCCTCGTAATGTCCACATAAAATTACAATATGATTATGCTCTGAAAGACTTATAACTTTTTCTTGATTCAGCCTTTTACCCTGTGGAGTCATTAATATTGAGTGAAAGTCTGGTTCAATATCATCAAAAGCATTAAAAATCGGCTCTGGTTTCATAATCATACCAGCGCCTCCACCATAAGGAGAATCATCCGTCATTTTATGTTTATCTAATGCATAGTCTCGAATATTAATAACATCGACTTCAACTAAATTATTATTTATAGCTTTGCCAATTATACTATAATCAAGACAACTAATTACATACTCAGGAAAAATCGTCAATATTGAAATTTTCATTCTATATTTCCTCTATTCCCTCTGGTAATTTAACCTGAACTAGTTTCTTATCAATATTAATATCTTTAATAAACTCTTTAACAGCAGGCAAAAGAAAACTCTTACTACCCTCTCCTATCTTGTATATATCACTAGAAGAGTATTGTAAAACATCTAAAATCTTGCCCAGATATTTATTGTCCAAATCGACTACTGTACAACCTATAATATCACCTATGTAATATTGATTTTTAGCTAGCTTTGGTAATTCTTCTTTATTACAAACCAAATACATATTAACAAAGTTCTCAATATCATCTATTGATTGCCACTGTTTAGCCTTGAATAGCCAACTATTTTTTTTATATGGCTTCATTACTTCTATATCTAGTTGCATATAGTTGTTACTATCATTCTCAAAAAATATGCTTTGTAGTTCATGTAATAATTCAGGAGGATCTATGATAGGTATTATTTTAACATATCCTTTAAGACCATGTGGTGATCCTAATTTAGCTACTTTTATAAATCTATCTACCATTTTTGCTACCTTCTTATTTCTTGAATTACACCATCTTTTACAATGATTTGATATTGTTCATCTTCATGAAATTTATCTCCAACTTTATATCTACTTATGCTGTCTCTTTTTGTCATAACTACTTCTTGGCCTAATTCCCATGAGTCAACTTGGGCTTCTTGGTCCTTAATTCTTTGAATCTGAGATCTAATATCATTTTCTACTTGCCTAATTTGGGCATAAGTTTTTTCTTTAGCAGAATCATCTTTATTCTTTTGCATTTCTAAATACTGCTTTTGATAATCAAGTTGGTGTATTTTTTGAGTCAATGTTTCTAAACTGTCCTCAATTCTATTTTTTATTGAGGTAATTAGATCTTCTGTTACAATCGATTTAATTGTGACAGGAGTTATAATTTCTATAGTGTCTTTGCTATTTTCCATGGACATCTATATCAATCCAAACATGCTGACCAGTTCTCATTCCAGCAGCTTTTACTATTGAACGCATAGCTTTAGCTGTTCTACCTTTTTTACCAATAACTCTGCCCATATCATGCTCTGGAACTCTTAATTCTATTAATAATCCTCTGTCATCTTCTTTTTCATTTACATTGACATTTTCAGGATCATCTACAAGTGCCTTTGCCATTAATTCTACAATAGCTTTCATGCTTTACGCCTCCTCATCATAGACTCCTGCTTTGTTAAAAATAGTTTTTACTGTTCTAGATGGTTGAGCACCTGTACCTAACCAATACTTAGCTCTATCTACCTTCACACTTAATTCTGATGGATCTCGTGTCGGATTATAATAGCCAATTTCTTCAATGAATTTTCCATCTCTAGGTGCTCTAGAATCTGCTATTACAATTCTGTAAAAAGGTGATTTTTTTGCACCTAATCTTTTTAATCTAATTTTTGTCGCCATATTGCCACCTCCTCTCAGTTAAAATGGTAATTTAAATCGTGATTTATTACTCTTGCTTGAAGAGTTAAACTGTTTTAACATCTTTCTTGTTTGAGAAAATTGTTTAAGTAATCTGTTAACCATTGGTACATTTGTACCACTACCCTTTGCAATCCTTCTCTTTCTACTAGAGTTAATGATCTCGGGATTTTCTCTTTCCTTTAAAGTCATCGATAGAACAATTGCCTCTATGCTTTTCAACTCATTGTCATCAACTTGTAAGTTTTTTAATTGTTTAGCATTACCCATGCCTGGGATCATACTTAATAAATCTTCTAAAGGACCCATATTTTTCATCTGCTCTAATTGCACTAAGAAATCATTAAAAGTAAATTTATCTTTTCTAATCTTTTCTTCTAATTCTTTCATTTTTTGTTCATTGGCAGAATCTTGTGCTTTTTCTATGAGAGTTAATACATCACCCATACCTAAAATTCTTGATGCCATTCTATCTGGATGGAAAGATTCAAGTGCATTAAGCTTCTCACCAGTACCAATAAATTTGATTGGTACTCCAGTCACTGCACGGATAGATAATGCTGCTCCACCTCGAGTATCTCCGTCTAACTTCGTCATTATAGCGCCAGTTAAATCAAGATCTTTCTTAAATGTTTGAGCAACGTTTACTGCATCTTGTCCTGTCATACCATCTACTACTAATAATAGTTCGTCTGGATTCAAAAACTCTGCTAAAGAATTAAGTTCATCCATCAATTTTTCATCTATATGCAGTCTACCTGCTGTATCAACTATTAATACATCGTTTGCTTTATTAATAGCATAGTTTTTTGCTTCTTTCGCAATCTTTACTACATTCTTCTCATTCTCCATACTAAAGACATCTATATCTAATTGTTTTCCTATTATTTTTAATTGTTCAATTGCTGCTGGTCTGTAAATATCACAAGCTACTAATAACGGGCTTCTCCCATTTTTTCTTAAGTGTTGCGCTAGTTTACCTGCATGAGTAGTTTTACCTGCGCCCTGCAATCCGGCTAGTACAATTGAGTGAGGTTTGCTCTTTGATAACTCAAGTTTAACACTTGAACCTCCCAACAGTTTTACCAACTCATCATTAACTATCTTAATAACTTGTTGACCAGGAGTTATGCTTTTTAATACACTCTCTCCTACAGCTCTCTCTTGCACATTACTAATAAATTCTTTTACAACTTTGAAGTTTACGTCAGCTTGCAAAAGAGCCATGCGAACTTCACGCATTGCACTTTTTACATCTTTTTCAGAAAGCTTACCTTTTCCTCTTAAGGACTTGAATGTTTCTTGTAGTTTTTCTGAAAGTCCTTCAAATGCCATAACTTCACCTCCTAATCAACTAATTTCTGTATTCTTATTATGAGTTTTTCTTTTGTTTCATTTCTTTCAATGTTTTCACTAATGAACTCGATTATTTTATCAGCTTTTTCTTGTCTATTGATGTATTTACTATAGAGTTGTAACTTTTCTTCATACTCTTCTAAAATACCTTCGCCTCTTTTTAACAAATCATATATTGCTTGCCTACTAACATCTAAGTTTTGAGCTATCTCTACTAGTGACAAATCTTCTTGATAATACATCTCTAAAGCAAATTTTTGCTTATCTGTTAATAACATCTTATAAAAATCTAATAAATAATTAATCCTTATCGTATGTTCAATCATAGCTTCCTCCAAGCACATTTATATATTTTATCACCAAATAAAGAAATGTCAAGTGTTTTTACTTGACATCCTCAAATAATGCTTCAATAAAGTCTTTCTTATCAAAAGGAATTAAGTCATCTACCTTTTCTCCTACGCCAATAAACTTCACTGGAACACCAAAGTTTTTTGAAATATTAAAAACAATTCCACCTTTTGCTGTACCATCCATCTTGGTTAAAATCATACCTGTTAAATCTGTAGCTTCATTAAAAGCTTCAGCTTGATACAATCCATTTTGGCCAGTAGTGGCATCAATTACTAAAAGAGTTTCATGTGGAGCCCCATCAATTTCTCTTGAAAGAACTCTATTAATTTTAGCTAACTCATTCATTAAATTCTTCTTATTGTGCAATCTGCCAGCCGTATCTACTATTAATACATCTACCCCTTTTGCTCTTGCAGAATGAATTGCATCATAAATAACTGCAGCAGGATCCCCTCCTGCATCATGTTTTACAATTAAACTATTAGTTCTTTCGGCCCATATAGATAGTTGTTCAGCTGCAGCTGCTCTAAATGTATCTGCAGCAACTAGCATAACCTTTTTATTTTTATCTTTTAACATTTGAGCAATCTTACCCGCTGAAGTGGTTTTTCCAACACCATTAACTCCAACTAGTAGAATTACTGACAGCTCATTGTTAATGTTTAACTCTGACTCTTCCGGAATTTCATCAATAATAATGCTTTGTAATGCTTTATATAGCTCTTGAGCATCTTCAATCTTATCTTTATGAGCTCTCTCTCTTAAGCTATCTAAAAACTCAAAAGCTAGTTCAGCACTTATATCTGAGGTTATCAGTGTTTCTTCAAGCTCTTCATACAACTCTTCACTAACATATTTATACTTCAAAAAAGTGTCATATATTTTTTTAGCTAAACTATTTCTTGTCTTACTTAGACCCTTTTTCATCTTTTTTATAAAACTCATCAATATTGCTCCTTTACTTTTTATCCATCTCAACGTTTATTACTCTAGAAACACCTTTCTCTTGCATTACAACTCCATATAGATGGTTTGCATGAGCCATTGTATGTCTAGAGTGAGTTATAGTGATTACCTGAGATGTTTTTGATATATCTTGTAAATAATCTACTAATAATAGGTTATTGTTCTCATCTAAAGCTGCATCAACTTCATCGAAAATACAAAACGCAGAGTCGCGAAGTTTTGCAAAAGCTAACAGTAAAGCTATTGCAGTGAGAGCCTTTTCTCCTCCTGAAAGCTGATTCATGTTTTTTACATTTTTCCCTGGTGGAGATACACTTAATGTAATTCCACTATTGAAAATGTTATCATCAAGTTCCCATACAATATCAGCACTTCCACCTCTAAATAAATCTTGGAATATATATTTAAAGTTGTCTCTCACTGTAGAAATTGTTGTCCCAAGTTCGTTAATACACAAATTGTCAACTTTCCTTATTAATGATGTTAGTTTCTCTTGTGTTTCAACTAAATCAATCTTTTGCTCTTGTAGAAAATCTAGTCTTTTTTCTTTTCTTTCAAGATCTTCAATTGCACCATAATCAATATTGTCTAAACTTTTACTTTCTTTTTCAAGTTTGCTTACTTCTTTAGACAAACTATTAATTGAACTTTTAGTAACTTCAAATTTTTTTAATTCAACACTTTTAATATCAATATTATTTTGGTAAAGTTCAGCTTCTGTGTACTTTAAGTCTGTTTCTAAACTTACAATATTTAATTCCAGTTCTCTTATTTTGTTTTGACTTTGCTCTATATTGCTTCTTAAATCCCTATTTTTTATTACAAGGTTCTCTAGCTGATCATCTATGGATTGAAGATCATTGCCTAGTAATAGATTTTTTTGTTCTAATTCTTCATTTGTTTTTCTTAAAACTGAGGCTTCTTCTTTTACACTTTCTAAGTATTCTCTTTTTTGATCTAAAGAAACTTTTCTTTCCTTAAGCAATTCTTTATTTTTTATTATCCTATCCTTAATAGTTTCTATATTATTATTTAACTCAATAATTAAAGTCTTAAGGCTTTCTAGTCTATTGTTTGCAACTCTAATGTCAGAATTTGTACTTAAAAGCCTCATTTCTTTAGTTTTTATTTCTTCATAAATTTCAGTATATCTACTTTTTTTCTTAGATATAGTTTCAAAAATGCTTTGTTTACTATTTAATTCTGCTTGTGTTTCTAATTTTGATGAAAGTAAATTATCTTTTCTCTTTTTATTAGAAGCTATGACTGCATCAATTTCTTCTAATCTCTCGATAAGGTTATTATACTTTATACTAAGGTTAGATATATCTTTTTCCAATTGATTTCTGTCACTTTTGAATTTGTCAATGTTAGACTTATACTTACTAGAATCTTTTGATATTTTATCAAGTTTTTCTTTTACCAGCTGCATCTTTTTAGCATATTTGTTATGCAGTTGTTTATAATCATTAACTTCTTTTGATAAGCTATCTATAATCTTATTTCTTGCTAAAAGTTCTTGGTTAGTATTCCCTTTGTTTTTACCTCCAGAAATTATTCCAGAACTGTAAAAAACCTCACCATCTAATGTAGCAATCATGAAGTTGTGGTTTACTTTTCTATTTAAAGTCAGCACGTTCTTTGAATAATCATATATCAATACATTTGACAATAGCTGCTCTACCGCTCTCGTAATATTTTTAGGATAGTTAATAATTTCACTTGCTCTACCCAGAAAAGCGCTATCATTAATTATTTGGTTAGGAATGGAATTTTTTTTGCTTTTTAATGAATCTAGTGGTAGGAAACTTGACTTACCAGCTTTCTCCCTTTTTAACAAACTAATCATTTCAGTAGCAGCTTTTGCTGTTTCACATACTAAATATTGTGACCTACTGCCTAAAACTTCACCAATAGCAACTTGATATTTATCTGGTATTGTAATAAGTTCTGCTAAAGGGCCATATAAACTTTCCATATTATCCAACCTGGATTTAGCCTGCATCAAAAACTTGACACCATTGTAATATCCTGAATAATCTTCTTTTTGGTGTTGATAAAACTCCAATTTATTTTTAGTAATTTGATATTTTTGGTAAGTATCATGTAGTTTTTCATCTAAATCATTATCAGTTTTTCTTAACTCCTCATAACTTTCTTGAATATCTGAGTTTTCACTTATTAACTCTTTAATTTTACTTGATACTTTGTCTAAATTTTCTTCTTCAATAGATATTTGAACCTTTGTCTTAGAAATATTTTCCTCTATAAATTTCTTTTTTAGGATATTATTGTTTATCTCTTCATCAATTCTAGAATAATCCTCATTTATTGACTTTATTTTTTGTTCCAAGGATGATAGATGCATTTTAAGCTCATGATATTGTTCATCATAATCTAAATATTGATCCTCATTAAAATTATCTTTTAATGTATTCAACTTTTGAGTATCAGTTTTATTTTTGCTTCTAAGTCCTTCTAATTTTTTCTCTAATTGACTCTTCTCTAATACCTTTGCATCATAAACTTCTAAGTATTCTTCTAAATTACTGCTTTCTTCACTAAGCTCTTTTCTCAAACTTAAAAAGTTACTCTCTAAATTTGAAACTTCTTCTAAAAGTTCACTTTTTCTACTTAACTTAGAGTCTAATTTGGATTCATTTCGTATGAACTCTCTCTCTAAAGATTGCTTTTTTTCAAATGCTTCTCTTCTTTTATTTTTGAGGAGAGTTTCTTTAGAATTATTACTTTCTATTAGCAGTTTATTATCTTCTACTTTATCTAAATAGTTTTTAATAGACTTTCTTTTTTCTTCAATGTCCAAAGTTAAATCTTTATACTTTGAAATAAGTAAAGTTTCTTTCTTATTCTCTAATAATTCTTTAATCTCTTTATGTTTTCTAGCTTGCTCAGCTCTGATTCTAAGGTTTTGACAATCACTTTCAATCTCTTTAATTAAATCATTTACGCGCAAAATACTATCGCTATTTTTCTGAAGCTGTGCTTCTGTTGAGAATTTTTGTGATTTATATTCTGATATTCCAGCAGCTTCCTCAAACATTAGTCTTAAATCTTGTGGACGTGCCTTCAAAATATCATTAACTTCCCCTTGACCAATAAATGCATATGAGTTTTTTCCCATCCCTACTTTTGAAAGAAGCTGAGTTATGTCTTTCAATCTGCATTGTTGTCCATTTAAAAAATATTCGCTATCGCCTGAACGAAAAAGTCTCCTAGTTATTTTAAGTTCTGATTTATCACTTAAAAGTCTTTGATCATCGATTATGAATAAGCTAACCTCAGCCATCCCTACGGGATTACGAGAAGATGTCCCTGAAAATATTACCTCTTCCATCTTAGAACTTCTAAGACTTGTAGGTCGTTGCTCTCCTAATACCCATAAAATAGCTTCATAGATGTTGCTTTTTCCACATCCATTAGGCCCTACAATTGCAGAAAATCCTTCTTGAAAATCAATTTCAACTCTATCTGCAAAAGATTTAAATCCATTAATGATACATTTTGATAAGTGCATATGACCAACTCCGTTCATAAGTGTAAAAACCGGTCAATTGACCGGTCTATTTTTTTTCTTTTAAGTTAACTTCAGCTAAGTAGTTACTCGCAGCTTCTTGCTCTGCTTGTTTTTTACTCCTACCGATTCCTTTAGCTACTAATATCTTATTTACATAAAGTCCAATTTGGAACTCTTTGTCATGATCAGGTCCACTACTATTAAGAACTTCGTACTCAATATTTACAGATTTATAATCTTTTTGCAATTTTTCTTGCAAGCGAGTCTTAAAATCATCATTTGCGGTTTCATAGCTATGAGATATAATATCAGCAAAATTTTTCAATATAAATTCACGAGCAACTAAAAACCCTGAATCAATATATATTGCGCCAATTATAGCTTCCATTACGTCAGCTAATAGTGATCTTTTACTGCTTCCACCTGTTTGTTGCTCACCTTTTCCTAATAGTACTAAACCTGGCAATCCTATTTCTTTTGCTACTTCAACTAAAGATTTTTGCCTTACTATTCTAGATCTTAAAAAAGTAAGTTGTCCCTCAGTTGCTTTTGGAGATCTTCTATATAACTCTTCTGAAATAACTAATTCAATCACTGCATCACCTAAATACTCCAGTCTTTCATAATCATAATCAAGGTCATTTTCATATGCAAACGACGTATGAGTAGTAGCAATATCAAACAGCTTTTTATTTTTAAACAAATAGCCAGTTTGTTGAGTAAAGAAATTTATTCCATTATTTTTCATCTTCTATCCTTTCTTCTAAGAGTTTGATTGCATCACCTACAAGGCGTATATCAGCAATCTCTTGATCATCAATTTCACAATCAAATTCATTTTCAACTTCTAGAATTACTTCTAGTAGATCTATTGAATCTGCATCTAAGTCATCATAAATATCTGATTCCACACTAATGTCTTCAACTGGTAGTTCTAGTTTTTCAGCTAGAATTTTTATAACTTTTTCTTTTATTGCCATTTTAATTCTCCTCATTAAATTTTTCTCTTAATTTTTCTTCAATAGTTTCAACGAGATTTTTTTTGACCATATTATATGTCTGTGTAAATGCTACTTCCACTGCTAATTCTGATGCACTACCGTGACACTTAACTGCAACCCCTTTCAATCCTAAAAGCACCCCTCCTCCGTATTGATTGTAATCTAAATCTTCTTTCATAGCTTCTAAATTGCTTTTAAGTAAAAGTGCTCCAATTTTACTTTTAAAACCACTCATTATTGCTTCTTTCAATTTACCCATTAGAGCTTTTGCGGCTCCCTCAAAAGTTTTAATAGCTACGTTGCCTGAGAACCCATCGCAAACAACCACATCAGTTTCTCCATTAAAAACAGTTCGAGCTTCAATGTTGCCTATAAAATTTAAATCGCTTTCTTTTAATATTTCATATGTTTCTTTTACTAATTTATTGCCTTTTCCTTCTTCTAAACCAACATTTAGTAAGGATATTCTTGGGTGTTTTCGACCCATTAATTCTCTTGAATATATTTCTCCCATTATAGCATAATTGTATAAATCATCACTAGTAGCATCCATATTAGCACCACAATCTATTAGAAGTGCTTCTTTATTATTAATTATATAAGATGGTATAATTGCAGACAAAGCAGGCCTTCTAATACCTTTAATCCTACCTATAATTAAGAGTCCCGCAGTTAGATACGCACCTGTGCTCCCTGCGGTTATAAAGGCATCCACATCATTAGCGCTCACCATTCTAGAGGCAACTACCATAGATGAATCTTTTTTAGCTCTAACAGCAACAATTGGCTTATCGTCATTTTTTATTACTTGAGTAGTATTATGAATTGTAATAGTTAAATTGTCAATTTCTAAACCATTCAAAATTTCTTGAATTTCACTTTCATTACCAACTAAAACAAGTTCTGAATCTTTATGCTTTTTAGCTCCTTTAACTGCACCTTTCACCATAACTTCAGGACCTTTGTCACTACCCATACAATCTATCGCTATTTTCATTAGTAATCTCTCCCTAAGATATTAACTCTTATTACTATTTTAACAGAAAAACCGACTGCTTTGCAGTCGGTTTTTTATTAAACTTCTTTTACTTGTCTTCCATTGTAAAATCCACATGAAGGACATAAACGATGTGGTAATTTTGGCTCATGGCACTCAGGACACTCTACAACATTTTTTGGATTTAATTTCCAGTGAGATCGGCCCATCCTTGTATTAGCTCTTGATTTCTTCTGCTTTGGAACAGCCATTATCTACACCTCCTCTTTCGATATATCTAAAGATTTTAATTTTGCCCATCTTGGGTCTACATCCTCTACTTCACAATCACATTCACCATGATTCAAATTAGTACCGCATGTAGGACACAAACCTTTACAATTTTCCTTGCAAAGTGGGCGCATTTCTTGCTTTTCTATCAATAATTGTCTTAACAGTTCATAAACATCCAAAGTGCTCTGAGATAAACTTACAACATTCATTTCCGCTGTTTCATCATCTAATTCTAAGCCTTCATCTGTTTTGGCTATAATGATTTGATGATTAATAACTTCATTTTTTGTATAATTTACAGCACACCTTGAACATATTAAATAGACTTCTCCTTCAAAATTTACAGAAATATCTATTCCATATTCAGTATTATTTATATCTATATATGCAATACCTTTGGCATTAATGCCATCGTTATGAAACTCTAATTCTTCTTTTAAAGATTTCTTTTGACCTTTCTCCAATATGAAACTTATCATTGAAGACATTTCATCACACTCCGAAGTATTATACTTTTTTTTCTCTGATTCGTCAAACTTTTATAAATTTTCAATTATCTCTTGTGTATCCCTAGCAATCATTAACTCTTCATTAGTAGGAATAACCAGAACTCTAACTTCAGCGTCATTTTTACTAATATCTAGTTCTCTTCCTCGCTGACCATTTAATTCTTCGTCAATTTTAACACCAAGATAACTTAGTTTTGAACATACCATCTCTCTGATCACATCACTGTTTTCACCAATTCCTGCAGTAAATACAATAGCATCTACTCCGTCCATAGCAGCCACATAAGATCCTATATATTTTCTAACTTTATATGCGAAAGCATCTAAAGCCACTTTAGCTAATTCATTTCCATCACTAGCAGCATCTTCCAACGTTCTAAAATCATTACTAACACCAGATATGCCTAGTACTCCTGATTCTTTATTCATCAAGTTATTGATTTCGTCTGTATTTAAATTTTCTTTATCCATTAGAAATGGTACTATAGCTGGATCTATATCTCCACACCTAGTTCCCATAATAAGCCCCTCTAAAGGAGTGAATCCCATACTAGTATCAACAGATTTTCCTTTTTCAACTGCTGTAATACTTGCGCCATTTCCAAGATGGCATGTAACAATTTTTAATTCGTCTAGAGGTTTATCTAAGATTTTTGCTGCTCTACTAGCTACGTACTTATGAGAAGTTCCATGAAAACCATATCTTCTCAAACCATATTTTTCATAAAATTCGTATGGTAATCCATATAAAAATGCTTTCTTTGGCATAGTTTGATGAAATGCTGTGTCGAAAACACCTACATGTTGAACATCTGGCATAATTGCTTCGCATGCTTCTATTCCAATTATGTTAGGTGGATTATGTAATGGAGCTAGTTCAATACATTCTTTTAATGCATCTTTTACATCCTTTGTAATTAAAACAGACCCTGCATATTTCTCGCCTGCATGTACTACTCTATGTCCTATAGCATCAATTTCACTAACGTCTTTTATTACACCATTTTCATCATCTGTTAAAACATTAAACACCAATTTTATAGCATCGTTATGGTCATTTATTTCATTCTCTTCCTTCAAACTAAAACCTTTAAAGTTTTTATACTTAATAAATGAACCTTCTATACCAATTTTTTCAACATTGCCTTTTGCTAGTACTTCTTCCTTCTCCATGTTAAATACTTGATACTTTAGTGAAGAACTACCACAGTTTATTACTAATATTTTCATCAGACATCCTCCTAAACAATTAAAACGATTTGAATTAAACCCAGATTTATGACATGATTACAACAAAAGTATTATATCTAAAACAAAGGGGTGAGTCAACATGATTATAACTGGTATAATTGCAGAATACAATCCTTTTCATAATGGACATCTTTTTCATTTAAGAAAAACAAGAGAAAAGACTAACCCGGATCTTGTGATAGCTATCATGAGTGGAAATTTTGTTCAAAGAGGAGAACCAGCAATTTTTGATAAGTGGACTCGCACTAAATTAGCACTTATTAACGGAGTTGATATTGTAATAGAACTTCCAACTATTTATGCTACAAGCAGTTCTGAAAATTTTGCTAATGGTAGTATATTAGCTTTAAAGGCTATTAAAGCGAACAACTTTGTATTTGGGTCAGAATCAAATAATATAAGTAATTTACGTGAAATTGCAGAAATATCGCATTCTGAGTCAAGTCAGTTCAAAAAAGTATTAAGAAAGTATTTAAATCAAGGTTTATCTTATCCACAAGCTTATCAGGAGACATTTAATGAACTACACCCTGAATTAGTAAATGAACTTAATAAATCAAATAATATTTTAGGAATATCTTATCTAGAAGCTTTACTAACCAAAAATTTGGATATTAAAGCCTATTCTGTAAAAAGAATTGGCAATGATTATCATGATACTACACTTAAAGGCATTGCTAGTGCAACTGCAATAAGAAAGAAAATTGAAGATTATGATAATATAAAAAACACAATACCTTCTAAAGCTGCTCGAGTTTTAAAAAATCACATTAACAAAGGTTATTACTTAAATTTGAATGATTTCAGCAATACATTTTTTTGTTTGCTAAAGAGAGCAACTTATGGTCAACTAGAAAGATTGCCAGAAATAGAAATCGGGATGGTTGAATTATTAAAAAATCAAGCTTATTCCCATAAAGCTATTTCAGACTTCATAGATGGTTGCACAAGTAGAAGATATACTACAAGCAGAATACAACGTTTACTTATTAGACTTTTGCTTAATATTGATAAAAATTTATATCATTCTTCTCTTGGGCAAAAGGACTTACCTTATATACGGATATTAGGGATGAATGTAAGTAAAAGTAAGATGATTAAGCAATGGCAAGAATCTTTAGATGTTCCTATAATCCAGAAAACTTCTATATTCAACCCAGAAAATAACTTCTCTAAACTGTCATGGGAGTTAGATTTAAGAGCAACAGACATCTATTTTGATCAACACAAAAATGAAAAACTAAAACTTAGCAGGCAAGACTTCACACACCCTATAGTAGTAATAAAAAAATCCTGAGAAATCAGGATTTTCATTTACCATATTTATATATTCAATTATTTCAATCATATTTTCAACATAAACTATTTTCATGTCTTTATACTCGTCTAGATCAATAAGGATATCATCGGCATTACTTTCTGGCACAAAATAAATATTAATGCCCCTCCTAAAAGCAGTTACAATTTTTTGGTTTATCCCTCCAATTGAACCTATTGTTCCATCAGCATTTATAGTTCCAGTACCTGCTATAGCTACATCATCTGGAAGATTAATAGCTCCTATTTTATTTAATATCTCCATTGTTATCATAGCTCCAGCAGACGGTCCTGTGATACTTCCTGTTTTTATATTAATGTCATAATCTGTAAGTACCACTTGTTTATCTCTCGTTATAATGTTAACACCTAATAATGCTTCACCATCTTCATCTTCACCAAGAGTTATATTTTTGGTAACAATTTCTTTAATTTCGCTATCCTTATCTTCACTTCTTTCGATTATTACCTCCACAACATCTCCAGGGCTATACGATTTAATCACTTCTCTTGCTTTTTCAATACTATTTGTTTTTATATCGTCTATTGAAACTATTGTATCACCTGACTGAAGTTTTCCAGCAGATGGCCCATCATCGACCACTCTTAAAATATATGGTTCTTGATTGACCTCAATATATTCCAAATCTAAATAATCAGCAGCAGCAAGTTTTGCATTATTATGACTATTTGTCATTAAATATTTTGAGTAGATATTATACTCTTCTTCTGTCCACCCCTCAGGTATAACTCTACCTTCAGGCTCAATCCTGACATTTGGCGCGAGTTTGCCAAACAATAATACTGGCAAACTTGCCTTTACAACTGTAACAGTAGTCATATTAAAAGAATTATCAGAAGAATGCAGACTATCAACTTCAATCATCTCTCCTAAACTTATAATATTACCAGGCATCATGCAATAATATCCTGTAGGTAAATATCCAATTAGAAAAGCTACCAGGGTTATTGAAGTATAGATGATCAGCTTTTTTTTGTTTCTTTTTATTTTTTCTATCATAGTTCCTCCAGATAAACTACAAATTATCTTTATCTCTATTTGTATTTATTTATAATATTTTGCAAAAAACTCATCTCGAAAATCAAGTAAATACTCCCCCTTGATTGCATCTCTGATATTGCTCATTAATTTATTAAGAAAATATATATTGTGATATGTGACTAATTTACCGGCTAACATTTCCTTGGCTTTAAACAAATGTCTTATGTATGCTCTTGTGTATGTTTTACAAACATGACAATCACAATTAGGATCTAATGGAGTAAAATCTTCTGCATACTGAGCATTTTTTATTGTCACTCCACCAACACTAGTCATAGCTTTTGCATGGCGCGCAATTCTTGTAGGTAAAACACAGTCAAACATATCAACACCTCTTATTACTCCCTCAATTAAACAATCAGGTGAACCCACCCCCATTAAATATCTGGGTTTATTCTTAGGCATGTATGGATTAACTTCTTCTAACATTTCATACATTATATCTTTTGGTTCACCAACACTCAATCCTCCAATTGAGTATCCAGGAAAATCCATTGTGCTTAATACTTTTGCACTTTCTACTCTTAAATCCTTATAAAAAGCACCTTGTACGATTCCAAAAAGTGCTTGATCTTCTTCTCTTTTATGTGCCTTTTTACTCCTCTCAGCCCAACGGTGAGTTCTTTCCATTGCTTGTACTGCATAATCGTATTCACAAGGATAAGGTGCACATTCATCAAACGACATAATAATGTCTGCTCCTAAATCATTTTGTATTTCAATAGAATCTTCAGGTCTCATAAAGTGGTATGAACCGTCAATGTGAGATTGAAATTCTACACCTTTTTCACTTATTTTATTAAGATCCCCCAAACTAAACACCTGATAGCCACCACTATCTGTCAAAATAGGATGTTGCCAGTTCATAAACTTATGCAACCCTCCAGCTTTTTTTATCACTTCTCTTCCTGGTCTAAGATATAAGTGGTAGGTATTACTAAGGATTATTTGGCTATTAGTTTCTTCAAGTTCATGTGGTTCCAATGTTTTCACATTGGCTTGAGTTCCTACAGGCATAAAAACTGGAGTATCGATTTCACCATGATTAGTAGTAATTTTTCCTAAACGTGCTTTAGTCTCTTTTGATTCATATTTTAATTGATAGTTAAAACTCATCTAATTTCTCCTTGTTAAAAACATCGCATCCCCAAAACTAAAGAACCGATAGCTTTTTCTCTTTGCTTCTTCATACGCTTTGAGAATTTTATCTCTACCAATAAATGCACTAACAAGCATCAGTAAAGAAGACTTAGGTAAATGAAAATTAGTAATCAATGAATTAACAAACTTCCACTCATATCCTGGATAAATAAAGATGTCAGTCTTTCCTTTTTTAGCTTCTAAAAGACCTTCTTCATTTGCTGCTGATTCTAAAACTCTTATAGAAGTTGTTCCTACTGCTACAATTTTTTTACCATCTCTTTTAGCGTCGTTCAATTTTTCTGCGGTTTCATTATT
This sequence comes from Clostridia bacterium, assembly GCA_046542315.1. Taxonomy (GTDB): domain Bacteria; phylum Bacillota; class UBA994; order PWPR01; family PWPR01; genus PWPR01. Next base: position 25,039 of record JBKHBO010000003.1, on the reverse strand, counting down.
TATCTCATAGTATTCTGAGTGCATAATATGTTTTGTAATGTCATCAGAATCGACTGGTCTAAATGTACCTAATCCTACATGAAGCATTACCTCGGCAATTATTATACCTTTATCTTCTATCTTTTCAATCAACTCATCTGTAAAGTGTAATCCTGCAGTAGGTGCAGCTGCTGAACCTCTCCACTTTGCATAAACAGTTTGATATCTATCTTTATTTTCAAGTTCTTCTTTTATATATGGAGGCAATGGCATTTCTCCAACTTTATCTATTAATTCATCAATATTTTTAGCATCTTCAAATTTTATAAGTCTTCTGCCTTCTGGTAACTCTTCAATTATTTTAGCTTTTAATTGGTCGTTTCCAAATGAAAGATCTTGACCTACCTTTAGTCTTCTAGCAGGCTTTACTAAACACTCCCAGACGTTTTCCTCTTTTCTCTTTTTGAGAAGAAGCGCTTCAACTTTTCCACCTGTCGGAACTTTTTTACCATGTAGTCTAGCAGGAATAACTTTTGAGTTATTTACTACTAAAATGTCTCCTTTAGATAAAAAATCAATGATGTCAAAAAAATTCTTATGAATAAACTTATCACTGCTTTCTTTAACCACCATTAATTTTGAATGGTCTCTTGGATATATTGGTTGCTGAGCTATATATTCTTCTGGTAAATCATAATTATAATCATCTAATTTATGTGACATAAAACTCTCCATCCTACTTCTATATATTCTTTTGGTTTTTGTATCTATCTTCTTCGCTATAGATACATCCACAATATTGTTGTCTATATAAGTTATGTTCTTTTGACAATTCTATACTTCTTTTAAACAATTCTCTAAAATCATAGTAGTAAAAACTAATATTCTCTCTGTCTGCTGCTACATTAGCTAGCTCAATAATTTGGTTATGAGCTTGGTAAGGACTAATCAATAATGTGGTAGTAAACGCATCAAACTTACCGACTCTTGCCATCCTTGCAGTTTCTGAAATTCGCATGTTATAGCATAAATAACATCTTTTATTCTCTCTATATACTACTTCACGCAAATATTCATTTAGACCGTACTTTGGCTCTCCAATCATTTTGATATTCATAATTTCCGCTAATTTATACGCAGATTCTTCTCTTTTTCTATACTCCATTAATGGATGAATATTAGGGTTATAAAAATATCCATAAACTTCATGTCCTTCTTTTTTTAAATATTCTATTGTTGCGCTAGCACATGGACCACAGCACATATGTAATAGTATTTTCATATTTAATCACTATTCCTTATTAAAAATAGTCTTTTGCTCTGATTGACTAGTTGGTTTATCAAAATAATTGTAAGCAAATTTTGTTGCAACTCTACCTCTAGGAGTTCTTTGCAAAAATCCTTGTTGAAGTAAAAAAGGTTCATAAACATCACCAATTGTTTCTGGTGCCTCACTAATTGCAGCAGCCATCGTATCCAAGCCCACTGGCCCACCGTCAAACTTTTCTATTATCATAAGTAAAAGTTTGCGATCAACAGCATCTAAACCATATTGATCAACTTCTAACATTTTTAGCGCTGCTATTGCTACATCATAAGTAATTATTCCACTAGCTTTTACTTCTGCGTAATCCCTAGCTCTTTTTAGTAGTCTATTGGCTACTCTTGGGGTACCTCTAGATCTTTTGGCTATTTCTAACGCACCATTTTGATCTATCTCAATATCAAGAATTTTTGCAGACCTAACAATAATATCGCTAAGTTCATTAATCTGATAATATTGCAATCTACTTACAACACCAAATCTACTTCTTAATGGGGATGATAAACTACCTGCTCTAGTAGTAGCCCCAATAAGAGTAAAGTTTTGAAGATCTAGTCTAATTGATCTTGCACTTGGACCTTTGCCAACGATTATGTCTAAAGCATAATCTTCCATCGCAGAATACAAGACTTCTTCAACAGTACGATTTAACCTATGAACCTCATCAATAAATAATACGTCGCCTTTATCTAAATTAGTTAAAATTGCAGCTAAATCTCCAGGCCTCTCTATTGCTGGACCAGAAGTAACTCTGATATTAGATTTCATTTCATTAGCTATAATATGAGCTAAAGTAGTTTTACCTAAACCAGGAGGCCCATATAAAAGAACATGATCCAATGCTTCTTTCCTACCAACTGCGGCCTGTATAAATATTTTTAAATTTTCAACTACCTTAGTCTGACCGATATACTCACTAAAATAATTAGGTCGAAGAGAGGTTTCTAGCTCTATATCTATATCTTTGTGTTCAGCACTAATAACTCTGTCTTGTTTTTCTTCTATCAATATAATCTCTCCTAAAACCTAGCTAATTCTTTTAAAGCAGTTTTTATTAAATCTTCTACAGACAAGTTGGAATCTTTGCTAGCCGCTTTATTTACTGCTCTTGATGATTCCATTGAATCATACCCTAATGACTCTAATGCCATAATAGCTTCTGACAGAGCGTTGTTTTCACTGCCTATTTGTCTTGAAGGGATGTCATCTTCAACATCACTAATAGCAAGTTTATCTTTTAGTTCAAGCAATATTTTTTGAGCAGTCTTCTTACCTACTCCAGGCAATTTCATAAGTGCTTTGACATCTTCAAAAGCTATTGCTGATACTAAGTCTCTCGCATTTGTATTGTTTAAGATGTTAAGAGCTACCCTTGGACCAATTCCTGAGACATTTATTAGTAACTCAAATAGTTCAAGCTCTTGTTTAGTCACAAAACCATATAAACTAATCTCATTCTCTCTAACATTAAGATAATTATATAACTTTAGTTCTTCTTCTTTATCTATGTGTCCAACTATACTATTTACTCGGGTAAATACCTTAAATCCTATGACGTTTATATCTATCACAACGTAATCTGAGTCTATATGTTTCAGTGTGCCTTGGACATATTCAAACATTACTTGTACTCCTTTATCATATTTTGATATTTTACTGAACGTATATGTGTTAAAGCTACAGCACATGCATCTGCCACATCATCTGGAGAAGGAGATTTTTTTAATTTAAACTCAGATTTAACCATATATTGAACTTGTTGCTTATCAGCTCTGCCATATCCTACAAGTGCTTGTTTAACCTGCAAAGGTGTATACTCATATATATCTAGACTTGCTTTTGCAATTGCTAATAAAACTACTCCTCTAGCCTCTCCTACTTTTAAAGCTGTTCTAACATTTTTGTTAAAAAACAATTTTTCAACAGCGGCAACTTGAGGCTTATATTTTTCTATAATGTGAGTAATGTCTTCGAAAATAGTTAGCAATCTCTTGTAGTGGTCTTCTTTTGAACTTGTTCTTATGCAACCATATGCAACTGGTATTTTTAAATTATTCTGCTCCTCTATTATAGCAAAACCTGTTATTGCTAGCCCTGGATCTACGCCCAAAATTCTCAAAATTAGACACCTCTGCTTTTACTTATTTTCTGATAAACTTTTCTAATAGTCTCATAAACTTAGTTACTTTTAACTCTTTTTTACTAATTGGATCAACCAAAATTACTTTTATTCCAGCTAACTTTGCTCCTAGTAAGTCTGTAAAGATCTGATCACCGATCATTATAGTTTCACTCTTTTTGAAGCCTTCAGAATTTATGCTTTTTTTAAAATTAAAAGAAAAAGGCTTATATGATCTGCCAATGCCTTTTACACCTAATTTTTTAGAAATTTCTTTTGCTCTCTCTTTTGGAGCGTTAGATAATATCCTAACTACGAATCCAGAATCTTTTAACTCATCAAAAAATGCAATTAATTTCTCATTAACTATAACACTGTCCCAAGCAATAATGGTGTTATCTATATCAACTAATACTAGCTTAATACCTTCCTTCTTCAATTTCTCAAAATCAATATCATAGATAGTTCTATAACTATAATCTGGAATTAAAAAGCTCATTAACACTCTTCCTCTAAATTTTTTACGTTATCTAGTCTGCTATTAAGTATATCTATAGCAACCATATTTTTACCGCCTTCTGGAATAATTATATCAGCATATCTTTTGCTTGGCTCAACAAAAGCATTGTGCATCGGCATAACAGTTGTTAAATATTGGTTGATAACAGATTCTAAAGTTCTACCTCTTTCTCTAATATCTCTTTTAAGTCTTCTTAAAACTCTAACATCAGCATCTGTATCTACATAAACTTTTATATCCATAAGATCTCTTAACGTTTCACTTTCTAAGACTAAAATACCTTCTAAAATGATAATTGGACAAGGGGATACTTTGATAGTTTCTTCTTTTCTCAAATGAACACTAAAGTCATATATGGGTTTATTTATAGACTCACCATTAATTAATGCAATTAAATGTTCACATAATAGCTCTGTATCAAATGCATTGGGGTGGTCATAATTTAATAAGCATCTCTCTTCGTAACTAAGATCTTGCCTATTCTTATAATAGGCATCTTGCTCAATTATTAAGATATTGTCTTTTTGCTTTTTTTTTAATGCTTTTGCAACAGTTGTTTTGCCAGAGCCACTTCCTCCTGCAATCCCAATTAAAATAGCTCTACCCATTTACTTTTCTCCTTAAAATTGCCCTTTGGCTCACTGGCTTAGGCACATCAATCCAGACTAATTGTTGTGCATGAGGAGCTCTTGAAATAGATTCATTTGTCTCACTATCAATTATTTTGAGTATTTCAAAATCAAAAGTGTCTCCTTTTAAGTTCATTATTTCAATTTCTTCTCCAACCTCAAATAAGTTCCTCTGTTCCACTAAGGCTACTCCTTTGTCTTTATCATAATCTCTTACTACCCCGATAAAATCATAATCTCTAAAATATTTCGAGGTCTCTATGTGTTGGCTATCCCTACTATCAGTAGGTTTATTCAAATAAAATCCAGGAAAGAAAGGTCTATGGCTTGGCTTATTTAATTCTTCAATCCATTCTTGTTTTACAATATATTTTTCTGGATTATCATAATATGAATCAATTGCTTCTCTATATATTTTTGTAACAGTAGCTACATAATGTAAACTTTTCATACGACCTTCAATTTTTAGTGATTTTACACCCGTATTTATAATGCTAGGTAATATGCTTATAGTATTCATATCTTTAGAGTTAAAAATATATGTTCCCTTTTGATCTTGCTCAATACCGAACTTTTGGTTTGGCCTATTTTTCTCTATCAAATCATATTCCCATCTACATGGTTGTGCGCATTGCCCTCTATTTGCGTCTCTTCCTGCAAGATAATTGCTTAAAAGACATCTCCCACTATAAGAAACACACATAGCTCCATGCACAAATGCTTCAAAGTCTATTTCAGGGACTTTCCTGACCATTTCTTCTATTTCCTCTAAGGTCAGTTCTCTTGCTAATATAATTCTTTTAACTCCAAAATCACTCCAAAATTTTGCTGCACTCCAATTAGTATTGCTAGCTTGTGTGCTTAAGTGAATCTCCATATTAGGCACTACTTTTCTCGCTATTCTAACTATACCTGGATCAGCAATAATTAACGCATCAACTTTTAAACTTTCAAGTTGCATTAAATACTCTTCTAGTGATTCAAGATCTTCATTGTGTGCGATTATATTAACTGTTACATAAATTTTTGCTCCATTTTTATGAGCATACTCTACTGCTTCTTCCATCTCTTCTGTTGTGAAATTTCCTGCAAATGCTCTTAATCCAAATTCAGTACCACCTAAATATATAGCATCAGCACCATAATTAATTGCAAACTTTAATTTTTCTAAATTACCTGCTGGAGCTAGTAATTCTATTTTATCCATTAATTACACCTACCTATTATTTCTTATTGACTCTTGATGTTCCTGAAAGGTTACACTAAAACTATGTTTTCCTCCACCGATAGCATGAAAATATTTGTAGTTTGTATCAGCGGGGTCTAAAACTGCTTTAAATGAAGACTGGCCTATAGACGAAATTGGTCCTGGTGGTAATCCAGGATATCTATATGTATTAAATGGAGATTCTATCTGTGTATCTTTTGTAGAAAGTACTTCTTTATGTTCTTCTAATACATATTGCACTGTTGCACAACTTTGCAAAGCTAAACTAGTATCTAACCTATTAAAGAATATACTAGCAATTATTGGTCTTTCTTCAGTTAATACAGCCTCCTTTTCTACTATTGAAGCAAGTGTCACCAATTCATGAAAACTTAAATCACTATCGTTGTCACTCTCTTTATATAGATTGTAAACTTGTTGATTAAATCTAGCAGCTAACTTATCTATAACCATTTCAGGTGTTGCTATAGATTTAAAATCATATGTGTCCGGGAATAAATATCCCTCATACTTGTATTCAATTCTATCATTAGGAATATCTTCAACCCATTCATATTCAAGGTGATATTCATTCACAGCTTCTAAAAATTCTTCAAGTGAGAATAAGCCCTCTCTTTCAAATATTTCTCCTATCTGTTCAATATTCCTGCCTTCAGGAATAGTTATACGTACATCTTCATATACTGCAACTTCTCCATTGACCAACTTAGATATTATTTTTAGAGTTGACTCTTTTGAACTGAACTCATATAGTCCTGCTTTAAGATTTGATGAATCAGGCGATACCTTAAGTAGGGATCTAAAATAAAAGGCAGAATCTATGATGTCATTAGATTTTAGCAAATTTGCTATCTGTCTTGGATTATATCCAGAAGGTATTTCAATATATATTGTTTTTTCTTCTTTAAGAATGTTAGCTGTAACTCTTACAGCACTAAATATAACAACAATAGCAACTATAACTAAAATTGTTTTTATAAAAACCCTTTTTATTGCTTTCATGTTTGCCCTTTCTAAAATAAATTATGAAAAAAGGGTCAAATGACCCTTTTTTATTCTTCTTCTTCTAATTCTGAGATATAATCTTCCCAAGCTTGTATAACTTCTTCCCACTCTTGATCATCATCAATCTCGACTAAAATTTCTTCACCATCTTCGTCTAAAACAATCTTCATTATTATTGACTCTTCTTCTTCGTCTAATGGAAATAAGAATGCGTATTTATTCTCATTAGTAGTAGTCTCAAATATTTCAATTATCTCAAACTCTATCTCGTTCTCATCTTCATCAATTAATACAATAATTTCTTCTTCTTGGAATGACATTTTATATTCCTCCATTCAACTGATTACATTGTAAATTTTCTTTCCTTAAACGTCAAGTTATAGATTCCTCATTTTATCCAAATAATTTTGTAGAATAATCTGTGCTGCCATTTTATCAATCACATTTTTTCTCTTGCTTCTTCTCATATTATTAGAAATTAGGAACTGGTCAGCACTTTTTGATGTAAATCTTTCATCTTGAAAAACTATCTTTACATCGCTTTTTTGAGTAAGTGTTTCTGCAAAGTCTCTTATCATTTTTGCTGTCTTGCCTTCATTACCATCTAAATGCTTTGGTAACCCTATAATCAGTTCGCTTACTTTTTTACTTTTTATTAAATCAATAAAATAGTCTATATCAGCTTCTGTATTTTTTCTTACATAAACATCATAAGGGGATGCAATCATACGGAGTGGGTCTGTTAATGCTATCCCTATTCTTACTTCTCCTACATCAAGAGCCATTATTCTCACTAAACTCACACCCTAAAACTAAAAAATTTTGATACACAATTCAGGACAAACTCCTACGCAATATCCACACAATATACATCTTTTGGTATTCACTTCTACCTTCCCACCAGCAAGGCTTAAAGCTTCCTGAGAACACTTTTCAACACATTTTCCACATCCAATACACCATGAAGATATGTAAAGTTTTCTATTTATATCGCTTGTTTTCTTTAACAATGTTTTATTAATTGTCCCTTCTGTGAAAAATTTTACTGCAAATTCTAACTCAGATAAATCTCCAATTCCAAGCGCAAAAGAGTCCATATTCGGATAATTCTTTATGAAAGTAAAAGCTTCTATCACTTCTTTGTAAAGACTTCCTCCACCAAGAATTTTCATAGCATAAATACCTTTATTATTATCTTTTAAAGTCTTTAATACTTCATCCATCTCATTAAGAGTGCCATCTACTATGCCTACTCCTTTGTAATTGATAATAGCTTGAACAATTTCAATATAATCATTTTCTATAGCTGCTTTAGCTCCTCTTATGTAATGAGTAGAAATACCTATTGCTCTGATTAGACCTTCTTCTTTCATTCTTTTTAATTCAAGCAATGCTTCCAAATGACCCTTTAGAGTTAATTCTGATTCCTGCTCGTGCAAACAAAAAATATCTATATAACTTCTATTTAATTCTTTTAAAGCTTTTTCTACGCTTTTTCTAGCACCAGACTTATTATATGCATAAGATTTTGAAGCCATTACAATATTCTCATAGTTGCTCAGATAGGATAAAGAAGAATAATTGTCATAAAACTCTGAAGTATCAAAAAAGTTAATCCCGTAATCTACTGCTGCATCTAATAGATATCTAGCCTCTTTAGGAGAAAGATTCTTTTGAAGCTTACTTAAAGTAAGTGCTCCAAATCCCACCTGAGATACTTTAATATTTGTACGGCCTAGTTTGTTATATTCCATTAATAACTGAACCCGTCTATAGACGGGTTCCTTTAAGTTTCTCATTTTCAAGAAAGCTAACTACTAATGCTTCTAAAATTTCGTCTCTTTCTATTTGCCTTATTAGTACTCTAGCATTATTGTGACTAGTTATATAAGCAGGGTCACCAGACAACAGATATCCTGTTATTTGATTGACTGCATTATACCCTTTACTATCAAGCGCTTCGTACACTTCTTTGATGATTTCTTTAATGCGTTGATTTTTTTCATGCTCAGCATTAAATTTCATTGTGTTATCAAATTTATCCATAATACCCTCCTTAAATATCCAAAAATTTCTTAACAATGCTAGGTACTTCTCGAACTGCGTCTGGGAGTTTTTCTGGTGTTTTTCCACCTGCTTGAGCCATTTGTGGTCTTCCACCACCGCCACCATCACAAATCTTAGCTACATCTTTTATAATTTTTCCAGCATTAAGACCTTTTTCTTTTACTATTTTATCACTAACAGCCACTAATAAATAGACTTTTTCACTATCTTCACAACCCAAAGTTATTACACTTTCTGGTTTTTTTGCCTTTATAACATCAGCATAATCTCTTAACGACTCCATATCGCTTACATCCACTATACTATTAATTACTAATACATCACCAATTACTTGGCCATTATCTATAATATCTTGTGCAGTGTAGTTAAATAATTTGTGCTGCAAACTCTGATTCTCTTTCTCTAAAAGAGACAACTTTTCCATTAGTTCTTTAGCTTTTTCTTCTACATCCACTTGACCCACTTTAAGAATATCTTTGACTTCTATAAGTTTACTCAGCTTATCTTTTAAATACTTATGAGCAGTCAAGCCAGCAATAGCTTCTATTCTCCTTATACCTGAACCTATTGAACCTTCAGAAAGGATTATAAACTGTCCTATTTCAGAAGTGTTTTTTACATGCGTTCCGCCACATAGCTCTTTAGTATAATCTCCAGTACTAACAACTCTTACTTTTTCATCATACTTCTCATCAAAAAGAGCCACTGCACCTTCATTCATAGCTTGTTCTAAATTCATAACTTCAGTCTTTATCTCAAAGCCTTTATTGATGACTTCGTTAACTCTATCTTCTATTATGTTAAGCTCTTCTTTTGTCAAAGCTGAAAAATGAGTGAAATCAAACCTCAATTTTTCAGGAGTAACTAATGAACCAGCTTGATTAACATGTTCTCCTAAAACTTCTTTTAGTGCTTTATGTAATAAATGTGTAGCTGTATGATGTTTTTTTATGGATTGTCTTCTTTCTCTAGCAATCTTAGCTTTCACTTTATCATTTGCATTAATTGAACCTTCAATAAGTCTGGCTCTATGCAGGATTCGATTATCGGGTAGCTTAATAACATCATAGACTTCTAATTTGCCATATTCATTATAAACCAAGCCTAAATCAGATATTTGACCACCTGATTCAGCATAAAAAGGAGTCTTCTCTAATAAAAATTCTACTTTATTATTTTCAAGATTCTTAATCGCTAAGACAGTAGTATCAATTTCATTACAATCATAACCTACAAATAAATTGCCTTTCTTCACATCAGGAAAAATTTCTTTAGCTACTACATTTCCTTTTTCAACTTTGCTAGCAGCTCTCGCTCTTTCACGTTGCTTCTCCATTTCTACAGAAAAGCCCTTTTTATCTACTTCAATATCATTTTCTCCTGCTATTTCTATGGTTAATTCAAGAGGAAAGCCATAAGTATCATATAATTTAAAAGCTTCTTCTCCTGACAGGATATTCTCCTTCTTACTTTTAAGTATTTCTATGTGCTCAAATAAAAGTTTTTCGCCTTCTTCCAGAGTAACTAAAAATCTTTCTTCTTCACTTTTTACTACTCTTTCAATAAGGTTAATTTTATCATATAAATACTCATAATGTTGACCCATTACATTCGCAACTATTTTAACGAGTCTATACATAAATGGTTTATCTAAACCAATTTTCTTAGCGAATCTAATAGCTCTACGTAAAACTCTTCTTATAACATAGCCTCTACCTTCATTTGAAGGTAATGCTCCATCAGCCACAGCAAATGTAACCGCCCGAATGTGATCAGATATCACCCTCATTGCAACTACTTGATCTTGATATGTATATCCTGATAATTTTTCAATCTCTTCTATTAAAGGCATAAAAATATCAATCTCAAAATTTGAGGAAACACCTTGAACAACAGAAGCTAACCTTTCTAAACTCATACCAGTATCAATATTATTGTATGATAATTTTGTCAAAGTTCCATCTATTTCACGATTATACTGAGTAAAGACTAAATTCCATATTTCTATGTAGCGATCACAGTCACATCCTGGTTGACATGATTCTTGGTTGCAGCCATAAAAATCTCCCTTATCAAAGTATATTTCTGAATTTGGCCCACAAGGTCCAGGTCCAATTTCCCAGAAGTTCTCTGGATCATCAAATATTTTTTCAGCTGGCAACCCCACTATATCCATCCACAGTTGCCTTGCTTCATCATCATCGGGATGCACTGTCACAAATAATTTTTCAGGTGCTAATCCAATCTCTTCAACTAAAAATTCCCATGCCCAATCTATTGCTTCTTTTTTAAAATAGTCATCTATAGAAAAATTGCCAAGCATTTCAAACATTGTATGATGTCGTTCAGATTTGCCAACATTCTCTATATCACTAGTTCTAATTGATTTTTGGCTATTTGCCATTCTACTAGATGGTGGGATAGCTTGCTTTGAAAAGTATTTCTTTAATGGAGCTACCCCTGCATTAATCCATAGCAATGTATTGTCATTGTCTGGAATAAGAGAGTGTGATGGTATTATTACATGATCCTTGGCTTCAAAAAAAGCCAAAAACTTATCTCTTAATTCTGTTGATTTCAAAATGAACTCCCCCCTATTACGTATTGTACTTTTATTGAGTATACACTACATTTTAATAATTTTCCATTATGTACAATTATAAAACTTCTTTAATAAATCCTCCACCTATCAGTTCTTTTCCTTTATAAAACACAGCAGACTGGCCTGGTGTAATTGCTCGAACATTATCATAAAAACTAATTATATAATTGTCTTTATCTTTTTCTTTTATGATAGCTTTATGCTTATATGTACTATATCTGACTTTTACTTCTAAGTTATCTCCAGGGATATATTTTTTTGAAATCCAATTAACATTTGAGACTACCATCTCATTAGAATAAAGATTTGTTTTATCTCCAACAATGATATCGCCTGTATCATAGTTTATTTTGACCACGTAGGCAGGATATCCTAAAGCTATCCCTAATCCTCTTCTTTGACCTATCGTATAATTATAAACTCCTTCGTGCCTTTTTATTTTATTACCATCAGTATCAATAAAATAGCCTTCTTTATGTCTAATTAAATTTTTGTCCTCTAAATAAGATGAGTATGATTGCATATCGGGAACAAAACAGATGTCTTGGCTTTCTTGACTATCAGCACTTTTTAGCCCATATTTTTTAGCAATTTCATAAACTTCATCTTTAGTGTAATCACTTAAAGGAAATACTAGCTTGCTTAATACTTCTTGATTTAGTCTATATAACATATATGCTTGATCTTTTTCTTCATCTTTTGCTTGTAAAATCTTATAAGTTTGAGTACTGTCATCATACTCTAAATTTAGATAGTGTCCTGTTGCAAAATAAGGAAATCCCAAAGACTGTGCATAATCAATTAAAGCTCCAAACTTAATTCTTTCATTACATATAACACATGGATTTGGAGTTTTACCTGAGGAATATTCATCCGCAAAAGGTTTAATTACTTTTTTATGGAACTCATCTCTTAAATCTACTGCATAATGCTTTATTCCTAGTTGATTGCATATATATTTTGCATCTTCTGCAGCTTTATCATCCGGGTTACCTTTTTCATCGCTACTTATAATCATTGTTATTCCACAAATTTCATGGCCTTCTTTTAATAATATAGCAGCTGCAACTGAGCTATCAACCCCGCCACTCATCGCTACAGCTATTTTTTTCTTTTCCATACTAATTCTCCTAAAATTAAATTGCCGTCACCTTTTGTTATATCTCTTGCTTTTATTTTAAACTTATCTAATAACTCATTTTCTAATAGAGCCTTTATAGAGACATTTGCTCCATATTCAATATCTATAATTTTACCGTTATACTGCTCAACAAAATGAATTATATCTCCCAATTGATTATATTCTACGGGTTTAACTTTAAATTCTTGGAAAAGATAATATTTAACAACCTTTGCTTCATCCAATACCAACGAAGCAGTTGAACCATATGCCCTTATAAGGCCACCCACTCCTTGATTCACCCCTCCATAATATCTCGTAACTACAACTACCACATTGGTCAAATCTCTACCTGAAATTGATTGAAGTGCTGGTGGTCCTGATGAATTAGTTGGCTCTCCATCATCAGTATATCTTTCTATCATATCTTTGCCTACACCAATCCTATAAGCGTAAACATAATGATTGGCATTAGGAAATTTTTCTTTTACGTATTCAATAAATAAAAAAGCTTCCTCTTCTGATTTAACGGCTTTTGTTGATCCAAAGAATCTACAAGCTCCTACTTTTTGCTTTATATGGTGCTCTCCTTCTATTGACTTATAATTGGTTTGCAAGTTTACACCTCTTTTTTACTCCAGATACTTATTAGATACTCTCTTATTTTTTCTTCATGTCCATTTTCAGTTGGTTTATAAAAAATCTCGTCTTTTAAGCTATCTGGCAAATACTGTTGCAAGACAAAGTTTCTATCAAAATCATGAGGATATTTATAACCTACTCCTCTATTTAACTTTTTAGCACCCTTATAATGTGCATCTTGAAGGTTTTTAGGTATCCCCGAAAAATTATTCTCTCTTACAGCTTTTCTTGCACTAGCAATTGCTTTTGTAACGCTGTTACTTTTAGGTGCTGTTGCCACATAAATAGTTGCTTGTGCCAGGATTAGTTGAGCTTCTGGAAACCCCACAAAATCACACGCTTGTGCCGCACTATTTGCTACTACTAATGCTTGTGGATCTGCATTACCTACATCTTCAGATGCGCATATCACAATTCTTCTTGCAATAAATCTTACATCCTCACCTGCTTCAATCATTCTTGCTAGGTAATAAACAGCTGCATCAGGATCACTACCTCTCATAGACTTTATAAAAGCAGAAATTGTGTCATAATGCATATCTCCATTTTTATCATATCGAACAGATTTTTTTTGAATTGATTCCTCTGCAATATCTAAATCAATTACGATGTTATCACTCTCATCTGCTTCTGTAGTCATAACTGCCAGCTCTAAGGCATTTATGGCAATTCTCGCGTCTCCAGCCGATACTTTAACCAAATGATTAAGAGCATCTTCTTTTAATACTACATTAGCACCTCTAGAATTTAACTGACTAGATTGAACAGCTCGTAAAATGATCTCTTTAATATTTTCTTCTGTAAGTTGTCTAAATTCAAAAATTTGAGACCTAGAAAGCAAAGGAGGGTTTACCTCAAAATAAGGATTTTCTGTAGTAGCTCCAATTAGTGTAATAACTCCACTTTCAACACTAGGAAGCAAAGCATCTTGTTGGCTTTTATTAAATCTATGTATCTCGTCTATGAATAAAATTGTCTTTTTATCTGAAGTGCCTAATCTATTCTCAGCTCGTGCGATAACTTCTTTAATATCTTTAACTCCAGCCATTACTGCATTTAATTGCTCAAAAGATCTACTTGTATTGTTGGCGATTATTTTAGCCAAAGTAGTTTTACCTGTCCCAGGAGGGCCATAAAAAATCATAGAACTTAGCCTATCAGCTTTTATCGCTCTATTTAATAATTTCCCCTTACCTAAAATATGCTCTTGGCCAACAAATTCTTCAATTCTCTTAGGTCTTAATCTGTCAGCCAAAGGAGCATTTTCTTTTAAAAATTCATTTTTTCTTTTTGTGAATATGTCCATCATTTTGTCATGATGTTCTTGATAGTCTCAATTACTTTTTCACAATCTTCTCTATTAACACCTAAATGTGTTACAAACCGAACTTTTGTTTCTCCAGATGGATTTGCTAAAATATTTTCATTACGTAATTCTTGGCAGAAATCACTTGCATTTATAATATTAGAATCTACATTGAAATATATAATGTTTGTATCTATTTGATCATATATTAAACTAATTCCTTCAACACTTGCTAACTCTTCTGCTAAATATTTTGCGTTTTCATGATCATCTTTTAATCTAGAAATATTATTTTGTAAAGCATATATCCCAGCTGCAGCTATTATACCTGCTTGACGCATTCCACCACCAAGCATCTTACGATATCTTCTTGCTTTCTTTATAAACTCTTTTGAACCCACTACTAAACTCCCTACAGGAGCGCCTAATCCTTTTGATAAGCAAAATTGAATACTATCATATGGTTTTGCTAATTCTTTTGGGTCACATTCCAAAGCAGTTACCGCATTGAAAAATCTAGCTCCATCTAAGTGCATTTTTAAATCATATTTATCAGCTATTTTTCTTAATTCATTTTGTTGCTCTATAGTAATAACTGCTCCGCCAGCATAGTTATGAGTATTTTCTACACATAATAAAGTTGTATCAGGATAGTGAACATTCTCAGCTCTTACTGCATTTTCTACTTCACTGGGATCCATAAAACCTTGGTTACCTTCTAGTCGATTTACCATTAGTCCTCCTAAAGCTGCCATTCCTGCGACTTCATACAAATAAATATGTGCATTTTTCTCTAAAATCACTTCATCTCCACGTTTTGTATGAGTTAACAAGGAAATAATATTCCCTTGTGTACCACTAGATACAAATAAAGCTCCTTCTTTACCTAGCATTTCTGCTGCTAATTCTTCCAAATAGTTTACAGTAGGATCATCTTGATATACATCATCCCCTACTTCAGCTCTATAAATAGCTTGTCTCATTTCTTCTGTTGGTTTTGTAACAGTGTCGCTTCTTAAATCAATTAGTTTGCTCATGACAAACCTCCTGTTCTAAATTATCAACAATTTTTGTAACTGCAACTTCGTACTTACTATTTTTTCTTCTTTTAGGCTCTAGAACATTTTTATTCAAATAATAACTACCAACTAAACTTAAAGCAACAGCAACTAAAATAGAACCATCACTCAGATTAAAGTAATTACCTACTGCAACGAAGACCATTAATAAGATTAAGGGTATACCATAGGCTGTTATAGCTGCTTTAGTTACGACTTCTGTAGATATGCTAATGGCCACATAGTCCCCTTTTTTTGCAGAAGCTTTATTAACAGCTTTTACAATTGTCTCTTTAGATTCAGAACTACCTAAACTACACCCATGACATGAACTACAAGCAGAATGACGATGTAATAAGACAGAAGCTACATCATCATTAGTTTCTACTACTATTCCTCTTCTTTCCATAAAATAGCACTTTTCGTGCATTTCCACCTTTCATCTTATGATTCTTTATTTATTAATAAACCTAATTCTTCTAACTGAGTTTTACTAACTTCATTTGGTGCATCTGTTAATAAACATGATGCACTAGTTGTTTTTGGAAAAGCAATTACATCTCTAATGTTACTAATTCCTAACATTTCCATTACCAATCTATCTAGCCCAAAAGCAATTCCACCATGTGGAGGTGCTCCATAGTCTAAAGCATCTATTAAAAATCCAAACTGATCACTAGCTTCTTTTTCACTAAAACCTAGTGTTTTTAACATGCTTTTCTGTATTTCACTATTATATATTCTTAAACTTCCTCCAGCTATTTCAGCGCCATTCAAAACCAAATCATATGCTTGTGCTCTTACTTTTTCAGGATTACTTTCCATCAAAGATAGATCTTCTTCATAAGGCATAGTAAAAGGGTGATGAGCTGCATAAAATCTATTATCTTCTTCATCAAACTCAAATAAAGGAAAGTCTACTATCCATAAAAAGTTAAATTTATCTTTATCAATTAAGCCAATCGCCTTAGCTATCTCTAATCTTAATGCTCCAAGAGCTTTATTAGCTACCTTTTTACTATCTGCTACAACAAATACAAAGTCTCCCGTTTGCAAAGATAATTCCTTAGTCAATGCATCAATCTCTTCTTCTGTTAAAAACTTAGAAATTGAAGACCTAACTCCACTATCTTCTTTTTGAATCCAAACTAAACCTTTAGCCCCGTATTTCTTTACAAAATCAGTCAATTGGTCAATATCTTTCCTACTGTATTTCTGACCCTCTACTTTTATTGCTTTTATCGACCCATCAGATTCTATGACATTACTAAAAACTCTAAATTTAGTGTTTGTAAAAACTGTAGAAATATCTTTTAAGATCATATCAAATCTTGTGTCTGGCTTATCACTACCATAAATACTCATTGCCTCATCGTATGTCATGATTGGAAATTCACCACTTACTTCTATGTCTAGATTTCTGCTAAAGACATATTTAACCATCTGTTCAGCAAGATTTCTAATGTCTTTTTGTTTTGCAAATGACAGTTCGATATCAATTTGAGTAAATTCTGGCTGCCTATCTGCTCTTAAGTCTTCATCTCTAAAACATTTAACAATTTGAAAATATCTATCGAACCCAGATATCATGAGAAGTTGTTTAAACAATTGAGGTGATTGTGGTAAAGCATAGAAACTGCCTTTATGCACTCTAGAAGGTACCAAATAATCTCTTGCTCCTTCTGGAGTTGATTTTGTCAATATTGGAGTTTCTACTTCTATAAATCCAGTGTCATCTAAAAAATCCCTAACAGATTTTACAATTTTGTGTCGCATTATTAAAGCATTTTGAACTTTAGGTCTTCTCAAATCAAGATATCTATATTTTAGTTTTAAGCTTTCTTCAGCATTAACATCATCTTCGATGTAAAATGGTGGAGTTAATGAAGTATTTAGAATTTCCATTTCTTCTACTAAAACCTCTATAGCGCCTGTTTTTAACTCAGTATTAACTTGACCTTCTGGCCTTTTTCTTACAATTCCTTTAACAGCTATTACATATTCAGATCGTGTGGATTCTGCTATGTCAAATGCTGAACTTTCAGGGTCAATAGCTAACTGGATAATTCCACTTCTATCTCTTAAATCAATAAAAATTAATCCTCCAAGATTCCTTCTCTTTTGAACCCATCCAAAAAGTTTGACTACTTTACTGCAATCATCTTTCGATAATTGTGTGCACATATGGGTTCTATTTTCAACAACTCTAAATTCTTTCATTACTAAACCACCTTTTCTTTTTCTGCAAAAATACATTAAAATTATCAATATAAAGTTTTACATCTTTTGGTGCATTAAATCTTGTAAACTTCTTGTTTTTATCTAAAATTTTTGTTACTGCACCTGCTCCACTAGATAAAATTGAGTATTGCTCATTTATCATTGCCATGTTATATATACATGGCTTATTCTTTGTATATCCGATATTAGCTTCACTATGTAAAGTATTACTTTGCTTGTATAGATAATACTCATTATACCCATTTTTACTCAAAGTCTTTCCTATTTGATCAAAAATTGAGATATCTACCCTTTGGGAAATTTTTTCTAAAGAAGAAGCTCTTTTTATAGCTAAACTATGCACAGTTATTTCATCTGGGTTTAATTTTATTAATTCATCCAATGTATATAAAATATCCGCCTTCTCTTCCCTAGGCAAACCAACGATCATATCCATATTTATATCAAAGCTGTATTCTTTAGTCATTTCAAAAGCATTCTTTATATCTTCAGAACTGTGTTTCCTGTTTACTCTCTTAATAGTATCATCTTTCATTGATTGAGGGTTAATACACACCCTTGTTACTCCGTTTTCTTTCATTACTTTTAACTTCTTTTTATTAATTGTATTAGGGCGCCCAGCTTCAACTGTAAACTCTATTACATCTCTTTTAATACTACCACTTATACAATTTAAAAGCTTTTCTAATTGAGTATCATCTAGATATGTAGGAGTTCCTCCTCCAATGTAGATTGCGAAAACACTCAATTCGTTCTTCATAATATAATCAACTGTGAAATTAATCTCTCTTATTAAGCACTCTAGATAATCATCCAGCAAGTTTGTTGTGAAGAAATTAGACTGTGATACAAAAGAGCAATATGTACATCTCGATGGACAAAAAGGTATATGTATATATAAAGCGACTCCACTTTTATCTATCGCCTTAAAAACTTTCTCCTCTAAACTAAATAAATCCACTAACAGTTCAGCCGTTTCTTCATTTAATTTCTCTGAGCCAATCAAATAACTATAAATATCTTTTTTACTATAATTACTTTCATCTAGATAATATAACAGTTTAATAGGCCTAACTCCATTTAAATTACCCCAATTTCTTGGCAAAAGGATTATTCTCCCTTTCAAATTCTATTTTTGTTGTCTCACTATGCCCAGGATATACAGTCACCCTTCCTGGTAAATTAAATAATTTTTTTAAAGAATTTAACAAGTCTGGTATGCTTCCTCCTGGCAAATCCGTCCTACCAACAGATCGGTGGAACAAAGTATCCCCGCTAAATAAAACGTCTCTAGTTTGTTCAAACAAAGAAACTGATCCTTTAGTATGACCTGGTGTCTCTATAACAACCAGTTTTATATCCCCTAGTTTTATAACATCATTCTCCTCAACTAATCTATCAGGACTAGGTTGCTCTCCCTTAATGCCTAAGTAAAGAGAAAGATTATCACTCGGTCTTTCAAGCATTGCTGCATCTTTTTTACTTATTATTATTTCACAGTTGTATTTGTCAGCTAAATCTTTATTTCCAGCCACATGGTCGCTATGCCCATGTGTATTTACAATATATTTTAATTTAAGATTTAACTCATCGATTGTATTTATAATCTTTTCGGTATCGTCTGCAGGATCTATAATTAATGCCTCTAAATCCTCATTATAAACTAGGTATGAATTAGTGGACAATTTACCATTTTTTATTTTTTTAATCTTCATAATATACCACCTAATTTTCAATCATGATAGTAACGGGCCCATCATTTATAAGCTCTACATCCATATGAGCACCAAAAACTCCTGACTGAACATTTATTTCTTCTTTTTTTATTTTTTCTATAAATTCCTCATACAGAGTCTCTGCTAATTCAGGATTAGCAGCTTCTGAATAACTAGGTCTTCTACCTCTTGAACAGTCAGCATAAAGTGTAAATTGAGAAACTACTAATAATTCTCCTTTTGTATTTAACAAAGATAGATTCATCTTGTCTTCATTGTCATTAAATATTCTCAAGTTAATAGTTTTATTAACAAGATAATCTATATTTTCAGTTGTATCTCCTTCTTTTACCCCTAAAAGAACTAACATGCCTTCTTTTATTTCTCCAACACATTTGCCTTTAGTTATTACTCTAGCCTCTTTTACTCTTTGTATCAATGCTCTCATCTATTATACTCTCCTAACTCTTTCTACATCTCCAACAGAACTAATCTTATTTACAACTTGGTTAAGCTGCTCTTTATCTTTAACTTCTAATGTTATGTAAACTATTCCACCTCTAGAATGGAGTGCTGAGATATTTATATTCATCTTTGAAACTTCCCCTAACACATCATAAATTGAACCAGGTCTATTAGTCATATTAATTTGAAGTGGAACTGGATAAACTAGAGACTCATCTTCACTCCACATAACATCGATTAGTCTTTCTTCTTCATCTTCTTTTTTTGCCAAAATATTAGGACAATCAGATCTATGTATTGTAACGCCTTTACCTCGAGTTATATACCCAACTACTTCATCTCCGGGAACTGGATTACAACACCTCGCCAACTTCAATAAAGCATTGTCTATGCCTTGAATAGCTATCCCATTTGTCGATACATCTACGGGTCTTTGCTCTTCTTCAATTATTTTTTCTATAACATTTTCAGTTTCATATTTTTCTCTATAATACTCTACTAACCTATTAGCTATACTTTCTGCAGATTGGTTACCATAGCCGATGCTTGCTAATAGATCTTCATATGATGAGTAACTGAAATCATCTAAAACTTCTTCTATAAAATTATGTTCTTTATTTTGCAATATGCTTTTTGACCCATACCCTAGCTTTTTTAATTCTGATTTTAACTGAGTCAGGCCATGTTCAATGTTTTCTTCTCTTTGTTCCTTCTTGAACCATTGTCTTATCCTAGATCTAGCACTTGAAGTTCTTACTTTATTCAGCCAATCTCTACTTGGTCCATGAGCACTTTTTGAAGTTAGAATTTGCACAATATCTCCCGTTTGCAGCTCATAGTCTAATGGCACTATAGCACCGTTAACTTTTGCACCAATACATCTGTTACCAATCTCTGTATGAATTCTATATGCAAAATCTATCGGTATTGCTCCTGCTGGAAGATCTATAACATCACCTTTAGGTGTAAATACAAATACTTGGTCAGAAAACAAGTCTACTTTTAAACTATCAACAAATTCTTCTACATCTCTCAATTCATTTTGAAAATCCATTACTTGTCTAAGCCAAGCAAGTTTATTATCAAAATCACTCTGGTTTTCTAAGCCTTCTTTATATTTCCAATGAGCTGCAATACCAAACTCAGCTGTTCTATGCATTTCTAAAGTTCTAATCTGAATTTCTACAGGTTCCTTTCTAAGCCCAATAACAGTTGTATGCAAAGATTGATACATATTAGGCTTTGGCATAGCAATATAATCTTTAAATCTTCCAGGCAGAGGTGTCCACATAGTGTGTACCACACCAAGAGCTCCATAACAATCTTTTACACTTTCAACAATTATCCTTACTGCAGTTAAATCGTAAATTTCTTCAAAACTTTTTGATTTATCAACCATTTTTTTATAAATGCTGTAAAAGTGCTTTGGTCTACCCATAATCTCAGCATTTATATCAACTTCTTGTAACTTTTGTTCAAGTGTCTCTAATACCTCACTTACAAATTCTTCTCTTTCAGAACGCTTCTTATCAACTAGTCTTTGAATTTCTTTATATACTTGAGGCTTTAAAAATCTCAAAGCTCTATCTTCTAGTTCGGACTTTATAAAATACATTCCCAATCTATTAGCTAAAGGTGCATAAATCTCTAAAGTCTCTCTTGCTATTCTCATTTGCTTTTCTGTATTGACACTATCAAGAGTCCTCATATTGTGCAATCTATCAGCCAGTTTTATAATGACAACTCTTATATCTTTTGCCATAGCTAAAAACATTTTATGAAGATTGTGTGCTTGTTGTTCAGTTCTGGTTTTTTCTCTAATCCTAGTCAACTTTGTAACACCATCTACCAATAACGCAATGTCAGAGCCAAAAATTTCTTCAATCCTATCAGAACTCATTTCTGAATCTTCTACCACATCATGTAGTATCCCAGCAACAATAGTCTCAAAATCCATCTCTAGATCTTCAGCCAAAATGATAGAAACTGATATTGGATGACTTATATAAGGCGCACCACTAGCTCTCATTTGTTGATCATGAGCTTGTAATGCAACTTCATAAGCTTTATCTAAAGTTTTATCTTGCTCTGGGTTTAATCTAAATTTAATTTTGTTTTTTAATGTGGTAAGATCCACGACAAACACTCCTTAAAATTTTATAAGTGAGTCTACTTTGTAGTCTGATAAACTATCTCTTCCGTTTAAAAATTCTAATTCAATAATGAAGGCTATTGCAACAACCTCTCCTCCAAGCTTTTTAACTAGATCTGCTGCTGCTGCCGCAGTTCCTCCAGTAGCTAGCAAGTCATCTACAACTAAAACTCTTTGCCCAGAAGTTATTGAATCTTTATGAATTTCAATGATGTTAGTTCCGTATTCTAATTCATACTCAATAGTCTCGATTTCAGCTGGCAATTTGCCCTCTTTCCTTATTGGAACAAACCCAATATTTAATGCATAAGCCAAAGGAGCTCCATATATAAAGCCTCTTGCTTCAGGCCCTACTACGATATCAAGGTTGCTATCTTTATATAGCTCTACTAACTTATTCACAGAATAAGCAAATGCCTCTTTATCCTGAAGAATTGGTGTTATGTCTTTAAAACCTATTCCTTTTTTAGGGAAATCTGGAACCTCTCTGATCATCTCTTTCAATTTATTAATATCCATTTATACTCTCCTTACATATTTATTCAACTGATTAACATCAGCTTTTAGCAAAAATTTTGACTCTTTTTCTGCTCTTTGAACTAATTCATTGAAGTTTCTTAGCTTCAAGCTATCTCCAATATTGACTTTTTGACCATGCTTTAACTTGATTTTGACTCCATCTTTTCTTACTAAAGAGAACTCAATAAGATTCATCTCGTCAAAAATCTTTACTGCTTCAAAGAACTTTTGGTTCTTAGCTTTTTCTTTTATTGATTTTTCTGATAATTCACTTATATTTATAATCACATCTTTCTTTATCCTTTTATATACTGCATATAAATAATCTCTATCTATAGCAAGGCTAGAAAGTAGTTTTTTTAAACTATGATAATCATCTTTTCCATAATTCAAAATTAATTTAGAATTTTTATTTAGTGGTAATTTATTAAGTTGATTTGCAAAAAACGGTATGTCATATAAGACTAAATTCTTAAAAATTTTTGAACTTAAATCATTTATACAATTAAAATTGCCATTTTTATAATTATAAAACTTTGGTTGAAAAATATCTTCATAATTTGATTCCTTTTCAAAGTCAAAATAATTGTAGAATGAAGCTATCACAACACCGTCTTCTTCTAAAATAGACAAGCTCTCGAAATCTTCATTTCTCTTATCAATTATATTAAACTTCCCGACTCCTTTAATATCTTTGACAACTAAGCTGGCTGATTTAATGTTCATCCACTCATTCTTAGTTAAAGTTCCTAAAACATCAATTTTATCACCAACACTAAAACTTATATTCTCAGTGTTCCATAGTAAGCACTCTAGTCCATCAAAAAAATCTTTCACAACTATTTTGGTATGCTTTCCTTTGGAAATATTTTGTATGTCAGCTATTTCAACAGATTCAAGTAAAATATTAGGTTGAGGATTGCCAAATCCAAAGGGACCCAGAGCCTCAAGATCACAAGCAGTTGTATAATTTAGGGTTGGTATACTCTCTGTTAAATCTATTCTAATGACTGGATAAAATTCCTTATCATTAAAAATACTATCTACCTTCCTTTTCATTGAGCTTTTAAACTCCTCAAAATCCTCTTCTTTAAGAGATAACCCTGCAGCTAACTCATGTCCTCCATGAGAAACTAAGAATTCATCGTGGTCTAATAAAAGTTGCTGTAAATGAATCCCTTTTATGCTCCTACCACTGCCCTTTATACAATCTTTACCCTCTCCTAATAAAATTGTTGGTTTATATGTATGCTCCACAATTTTAGATGCTACTATTCCTAAAACACCATGTTGCCATTCTTTATTATATAAAATATGTATATTATCTTCTACATCAATCATCTTTAATGCTTGGCTAAGAATTTTTTGCTCAATTGCTTTTCTTTTCTCATTTTGCAAGTCTAAATTTTCTGCTAAAGAGTATGCTTCTTCTTCGTTTTTAGTAATTAATAAATTCAGAGCATCTAATGCACTTCCAAGTCTGCCACTTGCATTAATTCTTGGAGCTATTCCGAAGGCAATATTTCCTGTGCTTATTGATCCTTTTTTTAACCCACTTACTTTAATCAATGCGTTTATACCAAAGTTTAAATCTTTTGTATTTATAGCTTCTAAGCCTACTTTTGTTATGAGCCTATTTTCTCTTTGCAAAGGAACTATATCAGCTACAGTTCCTATTGCTGATAGAGCAAACAACAGATCCCAATCAAACTTATTACCTTTCAACCGTTTTGCTAATCCTTGAGCTAGCTTTAATGCAACACCTGCACCCGATAAAAATTTAGTAGGGTAATCATGTTCTAAGTGAGGATTAATTATAGCATCAGCACTAGGAAGACGCTCCCCTTGCTGATGATGGTCTGTTATGATAACTTCTTTACCAATACTTTTTAAATAATCTATCTCCTCATTAGCAGTAATGCCACAATCAACCGTTATAAATACATCATAACTTTTAGATAACTCTTCTAAAACATTAATGTTTAAACCATATCCATCTTCGACTCGATCTGGAATAAAATAGTTAATCTGATAAGATACCATTTCAAAAAAGTGATATAAAATTGCTGTTGAAGTAACGCCATCTACATCATAATCCCCATAAACTAAAATCTTCTTATTACTTCTTATTGCTTCAATTATTATCTCAACTGCCTTTTCCATGTCTTTAAATAGAAACGGGTCATGAAAATTAAATTTATCAGATAAAATAAATTCTTCTACTTCTTCACTTTCTAAACCTCGATTTATTAAGACTTGATACTCCAAAGGCAAAAAGTTAGGTGCTTTTTTTATATTCTTTTTCCATTTTTTTTCTACTATTATATTATCCAAACAGACACCTTCCT
>JBKHBO010000071.1:0-7203 GCA_046542315.1 Clostridia bacterium | reverse complement strand
ATAAATTTAATTCTCTAAGTACTTAGTCTATTTTACATTACGGAGAAAACTATCTAGATTGTACTTTCTAAAAATTAGAATTAAGCAATGTATTTATAAAAATAAATATAGGAAAATCTAAAAACATTATAGCATCTACACAGCAACTCATTTGACTCGAGAGGATAACACTGATTGAATTAAATAAGTAAGATAACAATTAAGAGCTATTTCACTTTGATGTAATTACATTACTAGTGAAATAGCTTTTTTAGTAATAATTACTTCTTTAATAACTAATTAAGCAGGTTGAAATATTTATTGACGAAATAGCAAAAATATGGCAAACTAGACTTTAGAGACTAGATGGTCTCAAAGGAGGTTAATCTTGAAAGATACATTTTTTAATATTTCAAAAGATAAACAAAGAAACTTGGTTCAAGCATGCTTAGAAGAGTTCTCTGCTCATAATTACGAAAGTTCGTCAATTAACAGGATTATAAAGATTGCAGGGATATCAAAAGGAGGGTTGTATAGATATATAAGCAGTAAGAGAGATCTATACATCTATGTTATATCTAATATAATGGAAGAGGTAATTTCTTACCAGGCGTCTCATATTAGTGAATCCGAAACTTGTTTATTTATAAGAATTAAGACGCTACTAACCTATGGATTCGAGTATTATGAGCATAATCAGTTAGCTTTTAGAGTTATACTCAATGGATTTTATGATATAACATCTCCAGTCTATGATAAAATTGGACAAATTAGAAAATGCTTAATAAAAAAGCATCAGGATAATTTGATAGAAGGAATTAATTGGCAGCAATACAATTTATCTAAAGAGAAAGTACTAACTGTAGCTGAATATTTAATAGAAGGCTTTAATATGATTTTATTAAAAAAGATGTCAAGCAATATAGCTCTAGAAGAATTTAAGAACATAGTAAATGAAGATATAGAAATTCTCATTTCAACATTAAGAAAAGGGTTAATTGGAGGGCACTCATGCTGAATTATAAAGTAAATGGTGATATTAATGGAGAAGTTATTATATTTGTTAATGGAGCGGGATTAGGGCCATGGATGTGGAAGAATCAAATAGAGTACTTTAATAATTATAAATGTATCACTTTTGATTTGCCTGGGCACGGAGAGAACAATGATAATATCTTCACAACAATAAAAGATTGTAGCAAAAGTATAAACGAAATTGTCAGTAAAGAAAGTTTTGGTCAAAAATCAATAATAATAGGACATTCAATAGGAGCCCAGGTAGTTCTTGAGATGTTATCTAGTTATCCCAATCTCTTTAAAAAGGGTATTGTGATCAGTGTGCTAAATAAAGCAATGCCAATAGTAAAAAAGTTGGTGTCACCAATGATTAAGTTATCAATGCCTCTTGTAAAACTCAAATCATTTGCAAAGTTACAAGCTAAACAATTTAATCTACCAGATGAGATGTTTAACTTATACTTTAGTGATTCTTTGAAAATGTCTGAGCATACACTTATTAATATTCTTAATGAAAATATGAGTTTTTCTTTTGATGCAAAAAACAAAACTTCGGTAGATACATTGTTGCTTGTAGGCGCAAAAGAAAAGAAGGTAATGCATGAATCTATACACAATACTATTAAAAACTTAAAAAGCGCAAGAGGATATATAGTTAAACACGCAGGCCATGGAATTCCGTATGAAAAGAGTGAGCTTTTTAACAAAGTTGCATTAAAATTCTTAGAAGGAAAAAAAATTGAGGAAGAAGGACTTATTGCTATAAAGTAGGTTAACGTAGAGTGCGAATAAGTAGAGGAAGTCAAAAACTGAAGATTTTATAATAGATGCACACTATTCTTTGGAGCAGAATTATTTGCTCTTTTTTATGAAAGGTAGAAACTTTTTATTGACATAACTAGCAAAGTATAATATTATATCGTCAAACGATATATATCGAGTAACGATATAACGGAGGGCGATAACATGAGTGAAACAGAATATTCAGCGCTTACAGAAGCCGTTTATTACATTCTTTTATCACTATATCAACCTTTACATGGATATGGCATTATTCAATATGTAGAAGAAATTAGTGATGGTCGAGTAGTGTTAGCTCCAGGAACTCTTTACGGGGCTTTAAGCACATTGCAAGAAAAAGGATTTATTAAACCAGTAAACACTGATAATGATTCAAGGAGAAAAGAATATCTTATTACGAGCTTAGGTAAAGATATGGTGAAGAAAGAAATAGCTAGACTTAAAGAGCTGGTTGAAAATGGGGAAAAGACGGTAGGGGAGAACTTAAATGAGAATAGTTAAAAGAAAAGTATTCTTTGCTTGGAATTTTGAACAGGAAGAACAATGGCTAAACCAAATGTCAAAAGAAGGACTGCAACTAATAAGCGTTGGGTTTTGTAAATATGTTTTCGAAAAAGATAAGAATAAGAAATATACATACAAGGTTGAACTCTTGGATAATTTGCCATCAAATCCTAAAAGCCAGGACTATATTGAGTTTCTAGAAGAAACAGGAATAGAGCATATTGGATCTTATATCAGGTGGATTTATTTGCGAAAAGATGCTAGCAAAGGAGAAATTGAACTATTTTCAGACAATAGTTCAAGAATAAAACACTACAAAAAAGTTATATTCTTGCTTATGGCAATAAGCCCGCTAATGATAGTGAATTTATTTAACTTATATAATTTTTACACTAGAACTAGCAGCCCCTTATTAATGGGTATTCTAGCTTTTAATATTATAATTAGCACATTAATGGGGGTTGGCATATTAAAACTATATAAAGCAATAAAAGATTTAAAAAAGGACAGTTCTATCTGGGAATAACCTAAGAGCCTATCAATTAAAAAGGATAGGCTTTTAGTATTTATATGGCTTGATTTCATATTTTTACTTAGTAAAGATTAAAAGGATCAAATAATATGGTAAAATGTAATTAAGTTTAATTAAAGGAGGACATCTAATGCAAGATTTTGAAAAGTTGGGTGTTTTTTACCTAGGGAAAGAATATGATATTAACCAAAACAAGCAATTGGATAATTATGTGCTATATAAATCGAAGAATTTAACTACTCATGCAGTAATAATAGGCATGACAGGAAGTGGAAAGACTGGCTTAGGTATTGGAATGCTAGAAGAAGCAGCGATTGATAATATCCCAGTGATAGCTATTGATCCAAAAGGTGATATGGGGAATATGGCTTTGAATTTCCCTGACCTCAATCCTAAAGATTTTGAGCCGTGGATAAATCCCAGCGAAGCAGCTGATAAAGGATATACAATAGAAGAATATGCAAAGAACAAGCTAGTTTGTGGGAAAACGGATTAAATGAGTGGGGTCAAGGTAAGGAAAGGATACAAAAGTATAAAGAGTCCGTTGATATCACGGTATATACCCCTGGCGGGTCATCAGGAGTTTCTGTATCTGTTTTAAAATCTTTTGATGCACCTCCAAAAGAAGTCTTAAGTGACAGAGATGCTTTTGCTGATAGAGTAAATGCAACTGCAACAAGCTTATTAGCGCTTATTGGAGTGGATTCTGATCCTATTACAAGCAGGGAGCATATCTTGATTTCTAATATACTAGAAAAGAATGGTCAAAGGGAAGAAGCTTAGCAATAGAAGATTTAATTAAATATATACAATCACCACCTATTGAAAAAATAGGAGTTATGAGTTTAGAAAATTTTTATCCTTCTAAGGATAAATTTACTCTTGCATTGAAAATGAACAAC
This sequence comes from Clostridia bacterium, assembly GCA_046542315.1. GTDB lineage: Bacteria > Bacillota > UBA994 > PWPR01 > PWPR01 > PWPR01. The sequence goes on along the minus strand of JBKHBO010000071.1, from coordinate 3,468 downwards.
TTATTAGCCTCTCCTAGTTTTAAAACTTGGCTAGAAGGTGTTCCTCTTAACATAAACAGATTTCTTTATTCAGATGACGGCAAGCCAAATGTTTCAATATTTTCAATAGCACACCTATCTGAAAGTGAACGTATGTTTTTTGTAAGCATGTTGCTTAATGAGCTGATTACATGGATGAGAACGCAACCAGGCACAGGCAGTCTGAGAGCAATATTATACATGGATGATATGTATGGATATCTGCCTCCTGTAGCAAATCCTCCTTCTAAAAAACTATTTATGACTCTATTAAAGCAAGCCAGAGCATATGGTTTAGGTCTAGTTTTATCCACACAAAATCCTGTTGACTTAGATTATAAAGCTTTGTCCAATACAGGCACATGGTTTATAGGAAGGTTGCAAACAGAAAGGGATAAAGAAAGAGTAATAGCTGGATTGCAAGGAGCATCAGTGGGGGGAGAATTTAATAAAAGTAGAGTAGAAAGTATTTTAGCAGGGCTGAAGCAAAGAGTTTTCTATTTACATAATGTACATGAAAAAGAACCGTTAATTTTTAATACAAGATGGGTGTTATCATATTTAGCAGGACCATTGACAAGGGAGCAGATTTCTTTACTACCTAAAGAAAATATCACTAGGAAAGCTGGAAGTTTAAATGTAAAAGAGGCAAAAAAAAACTGTGCCAGATAAAGTGCATATTAGAGAAGAAGAAGTTTCAAAAAAGAGAGAAGATATTAAGGGCCCGGTTATTCCTGGTGAGATAAAGCAAGTATTTTTACCAATAGAAGATTCTTTAGATGATCAATTATATTATTCACCAAATGTTATAGCTGTAGCTGATGTTAGATATACAAGTGCTAAATATAATGTAAATGAAGCTAGTCGTCAAACATATTTAGCTCCTCTTCACAAAGGGCCAATTGTTCTAGACTGGAAAGAATCTAGCGAAATACATATTGATTTTGATTTGTTAGATAACAAACCACAACAGGGCCTTAAGTTTTTGCCCTACCCTCAAGAAGCAACCCAAAAGAAAAGCTATGATAAATGGAAAAGCTCGTTTAGAAAGTTTTTACGCGCTGATAAACCTCTAGAACTTTTTTATAGTGATTCTCTCAAGGTAGCTTCAAAATTAGGAGAAACTGAAAGAGAATTCAAGATAAGAAATCAACACATGGCACATGAAAAAAGAGATATTGCTATGGAAGAGATCAAAAACAAATATGCTTCTAAAGTTAGAACACTTGAAGAAAGGCAAAGAAGGACAGAGCAAACTATAGAACAGAAAAGTTCACTAGCAAAACAAAGAAAAGTCGAAGCAGCAGTTTCCACAGGTGTTGCAATTTTTGGTGCTTTGTTTGGGATCGTTCTATCAATTCAACTTCTGTATCAAAGGTTGGTACTGCCATGAGAAGTGCCAATAGAGCGATGCAAAGTGGAGATTCTATAGAGCAAGCTGAAGAGAATCTAAAAGCTATTGAGAATCAAATATTGATGATTCAAAATGAACTAGAGAAAGAACTTGAATATATTGCTAATGAGTTTGGCATTATGGGTAAGGACTTAAACAAAATTACTATTAGTCCAACATATAGCAACATAACTGTTCACTTAGTTGGGTTAGCTTGGAAGCCAGTAATTAAATATTAATAAATAAGGCTCATTTCAAAAACTGAAATGAGCCATCATATATTTATTGATTATTTCAAACCTTCTGCAACTCCACACCTTCTAGGGTCAACTGTTGTACATAAATTACCCTTTTCATTTTTATAGCATACTTGGAAAGAACCCATATGCCAATCCCATTTTTTATTACATCTCACATTGATTCCTAGTGAGAATAATCTTTCAATTACCTTCTTATCAATTCTGTCTTCAATAACCATTGTATTATCATCCATAAGCGCATACATTCTAGGTTTACTAATAGCTTCATATGGTTCCATGTTAAAGAATAAAAGATTACACAAAGCTTGTGCTTGAGTATTAGGGGGAGATCCAGGTGTACCCAACTGCATAATAGGCTTTCCATCTTTTAGAATCATAGTATGACCCATGATTAGTTTAGCTCTTGCATTTTCAACCAATTTAACATCCATCATTTTAAATGTATTAACTGACGAATGGTTTCCAATCATTGGGACTCCGTCAATTACCATTCCTGGGATTCCACTTCCTTGTAATGTGTTCATCATTTGTACCCAGTTACCTTTTTCATCTACAATGCTCAATTCACAGCTGCCTGATTTCAAATGATTCTCTAAACTATCACTTTCGAAGTTTATATCAGCTAGTCCTCTGTCATTAGCAACGCTTGATTTATGAGTTAGTTTCATATGGTTAGTTAAATCAATTTTTGGCATGTATGACCTTATAACATTTGCCCAATATTTATGTGCACTTTTGTCTGTGAACATGGATGTATCGATATCAGTAATCACAGGATCTTGAATATATCCTGCCATGTGATTACCAATTTTTAAAGCATGAGCCATAAAGAAAAGATGTTCTGCACTATATGGTTCATATTTATCAACTTGCAATTCATCTAAGATGCCTAATACTAAGGCAATTTGCAATCCTTGCTGTTGAGGTGGAGCAAGAGCAACTATTTCATAATCTCTAAACTTAAATCTAAAAGGTTCAATCCATCTTGGTTCATTTGCTTTCATATCATCAAGAGATATTTTCCACTTAAGCTCATTAGCTTTATCAACGAAGTTTTTTGCCCACTGCCCCTGAATCATGTAATCAGGGCCTTCATCAGCTACTCTTTTTAAAGTTTCAGCTAATTTAGGTTTTACAAATCTTTCTCCTACTCTTGCAAAATAGTCACCCTGATAGTAAAAATCTCTGCCTTCCGGAAAATATGTTAATATATCTCCTCCAGCAATTGTAGCTTCAAGTTCAAACTGAGAAACATGATTGCCATTTTCTGCCCAATAAATGGCATCTTGGCATAGCTCTTCCCAGGGCATTGAACCAAATTTCTTATGAATCGCTTTTAATCCTTTCATAAATCCAGGAATACATGAGTGCACTTTACCTGCTGCATAGCCTGTTTTTTGAGAGGGTATTGGTGCATGCAATGGAAGGTCTACAGGGTATGTAGCTGTGCTATCTAACTGATAATATTTATCTTCCTCTGCATTATAATGCAAAAAGGTTATTGATCCAGCATGATTGGTCATAAAAGGCTCAATTGTTCCTTGAATCAAACAACCAGTTATTGCAGCATCAACTGCATTCCCTCCTCTTTTTAAAATTTCGAGTAGCGAATACGTAACAATTGCATTATCAGTGCTCACAGCTGCTTTTAAATTCTCAACTGTCTTTTTTTCACCTGGCAACCATTTGTGTTCTGATAAATTAATTTCTCTTGGATTTAACAAAATAAAGTCCTCCTTATATAAACTGTGCATATACTTCTAGAAAATATAATTGAAATCCTTCAAAATATTTACC
>JBKHBO010000016.1:0-33718 GCA_046542315.1 Clostridia bacterium | reverse complement strand
TAACAACTAGTGAAACTAATATTACAGTTAATGAGATTATAATAAATTAGGATAGTGGGGAAAGAAATGAAACTAAATCAACCAATAAAATTGCCAAATTTATCTTTTGATATTTTCCAGAAGTTAAAGTATAGAGAGAAAAAAATCCCTATACCAAAAGATTATATAGCGATAGACATTGGTTCTTTTAGTTTAAAAGCAGTTGAATTTGATAGTAAAAGAAAAGAAATTACCAGACTTCTTTATTATCCATGGGAACAAGATATTATTAAAAAAAATATATATCAAAAATTTGATAATCCTGAATTTATAAAAAATTTATGTGATTTATTGGCAAATAATAGCTTTGTATCAAAAAATATCTTTTTACTTTGCAATTATGAAAACTTAGTAATGAGACCAATGTCAATGCCTCCTAACATACCTAAACATGAAATTAATCAAGTATTAGATATGACTTTAGAAGATGAGATCCCATATCACTCCGATGAAGTATATTATGATTTTGATATAGCAGAGAGAACTAATGAATCTACATTAGTTCATGTATACGCAGCAGAAACTAAATTTGTAGATATGAGTATAGATTTATTTAAGAAGTTTCATTATGAAATATACAAAATAGGCGTACCATCTATGGCATCTTGGAGTTGTTTAAAATACAACTACACTAAAGATTTAGAAGAGAATAAGCTAGTAATAAATATAGACTTAGGATCTTCAGCTACATTAGTATCTATATTTGATAGTAATAGGCTTTTCTTATATAGAGTTATTTCATATGGTGGAGCTAACATTACAAGGGCATTTGAAAAAGATTTAGAAATAACAAACAACGAAGCTGAACACTACAAATGTGAAAATGGGTTAGTTAATATAGAAAATTTGGAGAACTTAAATCAACTACAAAATAATATTTTTGAGCAAATATGGAGATCCATTCAATATGTTACTTCAAGAAATAGAATGTATTCACTTAAATATATTTTTTTAAGCGGTGGAAGTGCTAATTTAAAAGGCTTGGGTCATAAACTAAAAAGATATCTTGAAATTCAAACTCAAAATCGTCAGTTAATGAAAGATTTAGAAATTTTAAAAATAGATACTTTCAAAAATGTAGATGTATCAGAAGAGATAGATAAAAATGAACTAAATGATATTAAAACTGCTTTTAGTAATGTAGTTGGTTTATCTTTGGGAGATGTGAATCATGAATAGAATAAATTTAGTACCTAAACATAAAATCCCAAAGAAAACATTAAGAATTTCAATAATTAGCTTTATATCAATATCTATTATTCTGTTTAGTTATATATCCTATTCAATATATATAGAAGAAATACAAGAAGAATTACTACTTGCTGATGTTCAAAATATTGAAAATGAAATTAATAGGATGCAAGTATATGAAGAATATAAGAGAGACTTAGATTTGATGAGAGATCAAGTTGAAGAAATTCAAACAGATTATCAAAAAGGAAGATTAAAAGAGTCTCAAATTTTAAGTATTATTGAATCGATAACCCCAGATAAATTTGAATATGGCTCGATGGAAATATATGCTAGTGGCGAGGTAATTTTATCTGATTGTAGAGCAAGAACATATGAAGTTGTAGCTAGCTTTTTAAAAAATATTAAAGATACAACTTTAATTAATAGTATAGAAATTTCTGCTATAACTATCGACAAAACAGTTCAAGATAAAAATGTTTTGGAAATGTTTCCTGATAGAGGAGAAAGCTATGTAATAGTAGGCGATATTACAACTACTGAAATGTTCGAAGATGCATTTTGGTTTGATGTAAAGTTTCAAGTATTAAATAATGTAAATGACTAATGGAGGATTAAAATATGAGTAGAATAAAAAATTTGTTATTACCTATCTTGCTAGTCATATTAGTTTTCTCATCATTAGGATATTTATATTTCTTTATATTATCTCCTTTGCAAGAAAATGTAGCTAAATTAGAAAATGAGAGAGACATGTTAGATCTTGAACTATTAAGATTACTAAGATTGCGCAGTGAGCAAGATCAATATGAAGCTGAAATGATTGAGCTTAAAACAGCTTTAGATAGATATCAAAACTATGCTACTGAGTATGGCTCATATGATAATATGTTGTTATTAATTAGAGATATCGAAAGAAGAGCAGATGTGACGCTAAAAGAAGTTGAATTAACTGGTCAAGATTTGAATTTTCAAATGGAGTCTGACTATCATGGTTTAAGAATCTTTATATCTTCACTAGAAAATATTAACTATTTATATACCGCTGAAAAAATAATGATTAGTGGAATAAGAGATAGGTTTTCTCCAAATTTTTCTGAAAGAGATGAAAATAACCTTAATGTAACAATTAATGCTAACTTTGCTTTAGATAATGTAGCATCCATGAAGAATAAAATTCAGGTGTTAATTGAGGAAATAGGCTTACGCAATGCCTATATAGAATAATGAACAACAAAGGATTTTCACTTTTTGAGTTACTTTTAGTGTTAGCAATCTTAACAATAGTAATTAGCATGGTTAGTGTAAACGTAACAAATATATTCACTAATAATAACCTGACAGTTGTTGCTAAAGAATTATCTTCTGATTTAAGCTTTGCTCAACAAAAGGCAATTGAAGAAGGGAATAGCTGGAAGGTAGAATTTGATGATAAAGGGTATTCAATTTTTTCTTCCGTTAACCCTAATAATATTATAATTGAAAAAAGTTTTACTGATAAAAATGTGATTTTAGGTGATGAGGAAGGCAATTTTAACCCATCAAACGAATTTATTGAATTCACCTATCTTGGTAATTTAACTTCAGAGAGCTTGAAAGCTTTTGGTTTACATAATGATGATTCTAGTTTGTATATAGCCTTAAATGAAGCTACCGGAAAAGTCAGTTTGCAAGAAAATATTCCAGAATGATGGTGAAAAATATGGATATAAAAATCATGGCACCTCAAAAACCTTTTGAAGGTGCTATACATATTGATGGAGATAAATCTATTACACACAGGGCTATTATGATTTCTTCTATAGCAAATGGAGTTACCAAAATCGACAATTTTTTAGCCTCTGATGATTGTTTATCAACTGTTAATATAATAAAAGACTTAGGAATTAAAATAATAAGGGAAGACAACACACTTTTTGTGCATGGTAAGGGACTACTTGGCTATTTAGAACCGCAGAAACCTTTATATGCAGGTAATTCTGGAACTACTATGAGATTAATGACGGGGATTTTATCTGGCCAACGAATGTTAGCAATCCTTTCTGGAGATAAGTCACTTAATAGTAGACCTATGGAAAGAATTATTAGCCCTTTAAATGACATAGGAGCACTCATTTTTGGAAGGAATAACAATACATATGCGCCAATAGTTATTGCTTCTTCTAAAAAAATAAATAGTTTCAATTATCACTCAAAAATAGCAAGTGCCCAAGTAAAATCAGCAATATTATTTGCAGCGCTATATAATGATTCTATATCAACTTACTCTGAAATATTCCAATCAAGAGATCATACTGAGAGAATGTTAAAACTTTTTAATGCAGATATAAATCAAGATAATAATAAAATTATAATTTCGGGAAAAAATAGCTTGTCAGCTTCTAATATCAAGGTTCCTAATGATTTTTCTACAGCATCGTATTTTATAGCTTTAGCAGCACTAACAGAAGGCTCTAGATTGCTATTAAGATACATTAACGTAAATGAAACAAGGATAGGGTTATTAAAAGTACTAGAAAAAATGGGTTTAAAATATGAAATGTTAAATTATAAAGTAGTCAGTAATGAACCTACTGCAGATTTACTAATTAACTCTTCCGTTTTAGAAAATATAGTTGTTGATAAAAGTCAAATAGCTACAATGATTGATGAAATACCCTTATTAGCTTTTATTGCATCACAATCAAAAGGTGACATGATTATAAATGGCATAGAAGAACTAGCCTATAAAGAATCTAATAGAATTAAGTCTACTAAATATTTATTCGAAAAATTTGGACTAGATATTATAGTCGAAGAGGATAAAATGATAATACTAAATACCAAAAAAAATGAACAGAATAATGCAAAGGAAATATATATTAACCATTTTGATGATCATAGAATAGCTATGACTTCAATTGTAATGTCACTAGTATTAAGTAAACAAATTACAATGAATAATTCTCAAGTTATAAATATTTCTGCTCCAAAATTTTTAAATGTTATTAATGAAATATCAAAAGGAGCTATAAAGTATGTATAAGAATATTTATGTATTGTATGGATACCCTTTAAAAACCTCTTTATCTCCAATAATTCATAATAGTACATTAGATAAATCTATTTATTTTAAGCAACCAGTTAAGTCAGGTGATTTAGAATTTGCAATTAATGCTATCAGGAAGTTTAATTGGAAAGGTGCAAATATTACAATACCCCATAAAGTTAAAGTTGTAAAATACTTAGATGAGATAGATGAAAGTGTAAAAACTACTGGTGCTGTTAACACTATAGAAAATGTTGGTGAAAAGTTAATTGGATATAATACAGATGTAAATGGGTTTAAGGATAGTTTACCCTTATTTAATAAAAAAGAAAGAGCTATAATTATAGGTGCAGGAGGAGCAGCCAGAGCGGTTGTTTTTGCATTAATTAAAATAGGATTTAAAGAAATTCACATTTACAATAGAACCTTAAATAGATCTCAAGATTTAAAAGAGTTTTTTCTAAAACTCTTTCCAGTTATAAATATTAAGGTTTTTTCTTTTGACAAGATCCATTTAATGCATTCTGGTAATATACTAATTAATTGCACGCCATTAGATAATCCTCTAACAGAAGAATCTAGTCATAAAGTAAAAAACTTTGAATGTGTTTATGACTTAAAATATCAAAAGGAAATAGGACTACTAAAGGTTGCAAAAATATATAATGTTAAACATGTAATTAACGGATTAGATATGTTAATTTTGCAAGCAGCCTATGCACAAAAAATATGGACAAATAAGTTCCCTGATATTCAAATAATAAAGGAAGCACTTAAATGAGAATTTTCTTAATTGGTTTTATGAGAAGTGGAAAAAGCACTATAGCTAAAGCATTAAGTAAAGAGTATGGTTTAGCAACTATTTCAATGGATGATATTTTTAGATCTAAGTATGGAAGTATAAATGCCTATTTTCAAAAATATGGAGAGAAGTCTTTTCGCATTAAAGAACAAGAAATATTATTTAATACAAATTATCCAACTAACTGTATCGTTTCATGTGGTGGAGGGATAGTGGAGAAATGGAAAAACATGATTTTTATAAGAAGTAGGGGAAAAGTAGTTTTTTTAGAATGTAGCTTAGAGATTTTATTCAGTCGTGTTGACAATATTAATAGACCTAATTGGAAAGACGAAAACTATACAAGAAACTTATTCGAAAAAAGACAAAGTCTATATTTCCATTATGCAGATTTAGTTATTAATAATATTAGAGTAAAAGAAACATTAGAAAGGATACGGCAATATGCACCGAATATCTTTTATTAACTCAGAAGGTGATATTTTAAAGGAATTAAATCAACTAATAATAAAAAATAATCTAAAAAAAGCTTATATATTAACCGATAAAAATGTGTATGATATATACCACAGGCAAATAAAACATTTTACGGATAGTCTTTGTGTCAAGAATATAATCAAGATAGTAGATCCAGGTGAGTTATCAAAAAGCTTAGAAACTGTAGAAACGATAGTTGAAGAATTAGTCTTAAATTTTTTTCAAAGAGATTCTCTAATTATAAATTTAGGCGGGGGAGTAATAACGGATCTTGGTGGATTTATAGCTAGTAATTATCTGAGAGGAATACAATATGTTAACATACCAACAACAATAATTGGACAAGTAGATGCTAGTATTGGAGGAAAAACTGCCATAAATATGTTTGGCATCAAAAACAATTTCGGTAGCTTTTACAAGCCTTTAAAAGTATTGATATATGATGCATTTATAAAAAGTTTAGATGAGGTAGAGAAGGCAAATGGGTATGGAGAAATAGTCAAATATTCTGTTTTGACGGGTGACAAAAAATTGCTTAAACAAGATTATACTTCAATAGTTAAAAAGTGTATCGATTATAAGTTAAATCTCGTAAAAAAAGACTTATATGATAATAATAAAAGGAAATACTTAAATTTAGGTCACACTTTAGGCCATGGGCTTGAAACAATGAGTTCTTTACCTCATGGTATATCAGTTTATTACGGCATTATATTCGCGAATTTTCTAGCTCAAAGTATTAATTTGTCAAATAGTAGTTTTCAAAAAGAATTTATTAAAGAAACTGAAGAAACTATTGAATTCAAAAAATACTTGAAGGGCGCCAATATATATAATATTGACATAGATAGCTTGGTTAATGTTATTTCTCATGATAAAAAAGTTAAGAATAATCAAATAGAATGGATATTACCTATAGGCTGGGGTAAAATACTATGTAAAGAGGTTGAAAGAGATAGATGGATAAAAGCTTTAATTGATTTTATAGGGAGTGGCTTTTTTTGATTAAAATTTTAGTAATTAATGGTCCGAACTTGAATATGCTTGGAATTAGAGAAAAAGATAAATATGGTTCATTAAAATTAGATGAAATCAATGATATAATTGCTGAATACACTAATAAGAATAATATGGAAGTAAGCTTTTTCCAGTCAAATTATGAAGGAGAGCTTATTGAAGCTATTCAAAATAATCGAAGTCAGTATGATTATTATGTATTAAATGCCGGTGCATATACTCATTACAGTTATGCAATTAGGGATGCTATTGCTTCAATTAGGACCCCTGTCATTGAAGTTCATATTACTAATATTTTTCAAAGAGAAGAATTTAGAGAAAAATCAGTAATATCACCAGTTTGTATTGGTAGTATTAGTGGTTTTGGATATACAAGTTATCTACTTGCTATTGATGCTGTAAAGAAATTTAAAGAAGGATAGGTGGTATTTTTGCAAAAAAGGATAAAGAAAATTAAGAAGTTATTAAATCAAAATAATATGCAGGCTTTATTAATTAATAAGCCTGAAGACAGATATTATTTAAGCAATTTTAGCGGTTCTAATGCATACTTATTATTTACAAAAGATGAAAACTATCTAATTACTGATTTTAGATATGTTGAACAAGCCAAGAAAGAAACTGATGGGTTTGAAATTGTTATGTATAAACGTAATGAGTTATATAGTACAATTTCTGATATATTATTAGATAAAAATATTGAAGAGCTTACTTTTGACTCTACAGTATTAACTTATGAAGAATATACAACTTTTAACGATGCTTTAGAAGTCACCTTAAAATCTTCCTCAAACATTTTGAGAGATATGAGAAGTGTTAAAGATCAACAAGAAATTGATATTATCCAGGAAGCTCAAATAATATCTGAAAAGGCTTTTGTTAAAACATTGGAAAGTATAAAACCAGGAGTAACAGAGAGAGATCTTTCTATAGAACTAGAATATCAAATGCTTTTATTAGGAGCTTCAAAGTTAGCATTCCCAAACATTGTAGCATCAGGTGTAAGATCATCACTACCACATGGAAGAGCTACTGATAAAGTAATAGAATATAATGATTTTATTACATTTGATTTTGGTGCATATTACAAAGGATATTGTAGTGATATGACTAGGACTGTAGTTGTAGGAAATTACACTGAAAAGCAAAAGAAAATATATGACATAGTACTAAATGCTCAATTGCTTGCCTTGGATTATGCAAAAGCAGGAATAAGTGGTAAAGAATTAGATCAAGTTGCTAGACAATACATTTCCGATGCTGGTTATGGAGAGTACTTTGGACATGGATTAGGTCATGGTATAGGTAAAGTTGTTCATGAAGCACCTTCAGCAAACCAAAAATCTGAAGACATTTTAAAAGAAAATCAAATCATATCCATAGAACCTGGAATATACATTCCCGATTGGGGTGGAGTAAGGATAGAAGACCTTATTGTAATAAAAGAGAATAACAGCATAAACCTTAATAGCTTAACTAAAAAGCTAACTGTAATTTAGAGGAGGAAAGCAATTGATATCAACTAGTGATTTTAGAACAGGCTTAACAATAGAATTAGATAATAATGCTTATCAAATCATTGATTTTCAACATGTAAAGCCAGGTAAAGGTGCAGCTTTTGTAAGGGCAAAGGTAAAAAATATAAAAACTGGACAAGTTTTAGAAAAAACATTCAGAGCAGGAGAAAAATTGCCTCCAGCAAGGATTGATCGAAAAACTATGGAGTTTTTATATGAAGATGGACTTTTTTATCACTTTATGGATAGTGATACTTATGAACAAACAGCAATTGATAGAGCAATAGTAGAAGATATAGTACCATTTTTAAAAGAAAATATGGAAGTACAAATCAGCTATTATGGTAAAGAAGTTGTGAGTGTTGATCTGCCAAATACAATAGATTTAAAAGTAGCGCAAACAATGCCTGATGTCAGAGGTGATACAGCTAGTGGTGGAGGAAAGCCAGCTACTTTAGAAACTGGAGCTGTCATAACTGTGCCTTTCTTTATTAAAATTGGCGATGTAGTGCGAGTAAATACCAGCACCGGCGAATATATCACAAGAGTCCAATAATAATGAGTAAAGGACTAACATTAGTTTATACAGGGAATGGCAAAGGAAAAACCACCGCAGCTTTAGGGCTAGGTTTTAGAGCAGCAGGGCATGATAAGAAAATTGCAATGATTCAATTTATGAAAGGTCAACAAAGAACAGGTGAGCTTAATTCAGTTGAAAAATTTGATAATTTCGAAATATATCAAGCAGGAAGAGAGTCTTTTGTTACTGATAGTACTGATCCTATGGATATAGAATTAGCTCAAAAAGGTGTTTTAAAAGCAAAAGAATTAGTAAATGAAGTAGATATTTTGATTTTAGATGAGATTAATATAGCAATGGAATACGGTCTGGTGGATATAGAAGATATTAGAGAATTTATTATTTCCAAACCAGAAGCAGTAGACTTGATTTTAACAGGGAGGAATTTTCCTCAAGAATTGAGTGATTATGTAGACATGATTAGTGAAGTCAAAGAGATTAAGCACCATTTCAACAATGGAGTTATGGCTAAAAAAGGAATAGAATATTAAGGAGATAATCTAATGATTAAAAAGCAAATACTAGACAAATTAAAAGAATTGCAGGCTATCAGTTCGATTTCTGGACAAGAACAGCCAATGGTAAGAAAACTTATGGAGGAACTTGGAGAATTGTCAGATGAGTTGAGTTTCGATACATTTGGCAATGTTATCGCAGTAAAAAAAGGTAAAAATAATGGCCCTAGTTTGATGATTGCAGCACACACTGATGAAATTGGTTTAATCGTTAAAAGCATTGGTAATGATGGTTTTATACGATTTAATAAAATTGGTGGAATGATAGATGCGCTTTTAGTAGGAAGAAAAGTTAATGTAAAGGGACATTTAGGAATTGTAGGTGTTAAAGCCGGGCACGTTCAGACCCAAGAAGAAAAAAATTCCGTAATGAGCTATACAAAAATGTATATAGATGTGGGAGCTAGCAGTAAACAAGAAGTATTAGACATGGGCATTAGTGTAGGGGATCCTATTACTTATAAAAGTGAGATAGACTTCTTCACAAATGATGACTTTTTAGCTGGAAAAGCTTTAGATAATCGTTTGGGGTGTGCTATATTATGGCAACTACTTGAAGACCTAAAAGACGAAGAGATTGATGGAGACTTTTATGCTGTCTTTACAGTCCAAGAAGAAGTAGGGCTAAGAGGTGCTAAAGTAGCTACTTTTGGTATAAACCCAGATATAGCTATAGCATTAGATACTGTCCCTGCAGGAGATACACCAGAAATAGATACAGAGGTTGAGTTAAATATTTATCTTGGCAAAGGTCCAGTTATTCCATTGACTAGTGGCGGTGGTGTAAGAGGCAACATATTGCATCCAGGCATGAAAAAGATGTTAATTGAAACAGCAAAGAAACATGACATTCCAGTTCAACCAGCTCTTTTCTTAGGTGGAACTTCCGATATTTCTACAATGCATTTAGAAAGAGACGGAATTCTCTCTGGAGCTGTTACAATTCCGAGAAGATATTCACACTCTCCAGTTGAAATGATGGATATAAATGATTCAGTAAATAGTTATTTACTATTGAAAGCTGTTATTAATGAGTTAGGAAAACATAAGAATATTTCATTTTTAGATTAACTTAAGGGGGCTATTATTATGAACGAGGAAAACACAATTGGTAATGTAAAAATAGCAGATGACGTAGTTAGTGTAATAGCAAGAATAGCTGCAGACGAAATAGATGGTATTTCTGGTATGACTACTAGCTTTACAAGTGGATTTAAAGATATAGTTAGTGGAAAAACCGCTAGTAAAGGTGTGAAAGCACAGATCAACGAGAATGAAGTCAATGTTGAAGCATATATTAAGGTTAAGTATGGTGTTAATATTCCAGAAGTAGCAAGAAAAGTGCAGAAGAATATTAAACAGTCTATAGAAAATATGACTGGATTAGATGTAGTGGCAGTTAATATTTTCGTACAAGGTGTTTCCTTTGTAGTAGAAGAAGACTTAGGAGCTAAATAAATAGAGATCCCTTGCTATGCAGGGGATTTTTATGCGATAAGATATAGAGGTGACAATATGAGTAGACGTAAATCGAGAGAAGCAGCGCTAAAGCTACTTTATTCATGGGATATTGGAGTTAAAAACCCTAAAAACTCCGTAGATAAAGTAATAGATCTACTAAAACTAAATAATGAAGAAATTGTTTATATGGTTGAGCTATATGATCGAGTTATTAACAATATTAGTGGATATGATGTAAAAATTGAAAGCCACTTGAAACAATGGCGACTAGACCGTTTAGCTGTTATTGAAAGAAATATTTTACGATTAGCAGCAGCAGAGCTTGACCCAGTAGCAAATATGCCAAAGCAAGTAGTTATAAATGAAGCTGTAGAACTAGCTAAATTGTATTGTGACTCAAATGCTTATCGTTTGATAAATGGGGTATTAGCAAATTTAGAAATGGATGAATAATATGTTTTTAGGTATTGATACTAGTGCTTATACAACATCTATAGCCCTAATAAAAGATGAAAAAGCAATTCTAGATAAACGTCTTTTGCTGGAAGTGCCAACTGGAGGCAGAGGACTTAGACAGTCAGAAGCGGTATTTCAACATGTTAAAAATTTAATTACAATTTCAGATGAGCTTGATGGCTATCACATCGATGCAATCGGTGTGTCATCTAAACCAACTCCTGAAGAAAATTCATACATGCCTGTGTTTAAAGTTGGAGAGTCTGTAGCTAAGTTTAATACTAAACTTAATAACATACCTATTTTTAATCTATCACACCAAGAAGGTCACATTGCAGCTGGTTTATGGTCGACTAAAACTACTAAAAAAAATATTTTAGCAATCCATATTTCTGGCGGAACAACAGAATTTCTACAAGTAAAGAACGAAGACTTTAAGTTTAAGATCAAATTACTTGGTAATTCTACAGATTTACATGCAGGACAGTTTATCGATAGAATAGGTGTAACTTTAGGTAGTAGCTTTCCAGCAGGACCGCAAATGGATCTATGGGCTCAAAGAGATAAATATGATGATGTTAGAATTCCATCATCAACTAAAGGCAATTTTATTAGCTTTTCTGGTCCAGAGACATTTGCACAAAAATTAATTAAGAATAATTATACAAAAGAGAGCATTGCAAATGCTACATTTATATGCATAGCAAGATCAATTGAAAAAGTTATTAGAAATATTTATGAAAAAAATAAGTATGATATAATACTACTGGTAGGCGGAGTAGCCAGAAATAGCATTATAAAAAAAGAACTTACCAAAAGACTGCCCTATCAACTAGCTTTTTGTGATGAAAAATATAGTTCTGATAATGCTGTTGGTTTGGCTTTTCTGGCAGAGAAGTATTTTAATCAAATTTAGGAGGATTACAATGGCAACAATTATTGATGGAAAAAAGATATCTAAAGATATTGAAAGAGAACTAAAAGAGGATGTACTACAGCTTAAAGAGTTAAATACAGAACCTGGACTAGCAGTTATTTTAGTAGGTGATAATCCAGCATCAAAGACATATGTCAGAGCAAAAGAGAGAGCTTGTAAGAGGATTGGTATTAACTCAACTAAGATTAATTATGATACAACAGTTACTCAAGATGAATTATTAAGTAAGATCGAAGAACTAAATAGAGATAATAATGTTCATGGAATATTAGTACAATTACCATTACCTGACCACATTGATAGTGATTTAGTGATTGATACAATAAATCCAGAAAAAGATGTTGATGGCTTTCATCCAATTAATATTGGTAAAATGTTTTTAAATGATACTGAAGGATTTTGGTCATGTACCCCTTATGGAGTATTAGAAATGTTAGATAGATATGAAATTAACGTTGAGGGAATGGAAGCTGTTATTGTAGGTGCGAGTAATATTGTAGGTAAACCAATGGCTACAATGCTAGTTAATCGTGAAGCTACAACTACTCTTACTCATATAAAGACAAAAAATTTGGCTATGCATACAAAAAAAGCAGATTTAATTGTTGTAGCAGTAGGTAAGCCTGATTTAATTACAGCTGATATGGTAAAAGAAGGAGTAGTCGTAATTGATGTAGGGATTAACCGCTTAGAAGATGGAAGTCTTGTAGGAGACGTTTCTTATGACGAAGTATCTAAAAAAGCATCTGCTATTACTCCAGTGCCAGGTGGAGTTGGACCTATGACAATTGCTATGTTGATGAAAAACACTATTAAATCAGCATATAGACATGCAGCTAAATAAAGATTTTTATTCAGTAAGTGAGGTCAACCAATTATTATCAAAAAAAATTGAAAATGACCTCACTTTTCAACTTATGTTAGTAGTAGGAGAAATAGTCAATTATAAAAAGCACTCTTCTGGACATATCTATTTTTCTCTTAAAGATCAGGAATCTCGATTGAAATGTGTTATGTTTAAATCTCAAGCTAGATATTTGACATTCATACCAGAAAACGGTCAACAAATATTAGCTCAAGGTAAGATTTCAATATATGAAAAATATGGAGAATACCAATTATATGTTGACTCGTTACATAAGATGGGCTTTGGCGACCTTAGACAAAAATATCTTAAATTAAAAACTAAATTAGCAGAACAAGGATATTTTGATATAGAAATAAAAAAGGCTTTACCTAAATTTCCTAAAAAAATAGCAGTTATAACATCAAAAACTGGAGCAGTTATTCATGATATTATTAGGACTATTAAAGAAAGATTTCCTATCTGCGAAGTCATATTATTCCCTGCAAATGTGCAAGGAAATACCGCGCTTGAAGATATTTTAAAGTGCTTTAATGATATAATAAAACATGATCCAGATATTGTAATTTTAGGTAGGGGTGGAGGTTCTGAAGAAGACTTATGGACTTTTAATGAAGAAAGATTAGTAAAAGAAATATATAATTGTTCTATACCAGTCATTACTGCTATAGGACACGAAATAGATATCACTTTATCTGACTTGGTAGCAGATTTTTCTGTAGCCACACCTACAGCTGCAGCAATAACTGCCACTCCAGATATTTCACAACTTTTAAGAGATTTAGATTATTATGAAAATAATATTATAAAAATAACAACTCAGAAATTAAATGCTTTAAAACAAAATGTAATTAATATGGAAAGACAATTAAAAGCATACGAGCCAAACACATATTTAGATCATTTAAAGGAAAGTTTAAGCCTTAAAATTCAAAAGCTTAATTACTTAGTTAATTACAAAATTACCAATTATCGAAATAAAGTAAACTTTTACGAAAATGCAATTAATAATTTATATGTTAAACAAGGACGTTTTCCGAAAGTATATGATAAGGAATTTAAAAAAGAAGTTAAAAGTATTGATGAAGTTGCTCTTGGAACATTTTTAAATCTTGTTTTTAAAGATGGAATTTTAAAAGTAAAATCTGTACATAAAGAAGGTCACAATAATGAAAAAATTAACGATTGAAAAAACTTTAAAAAGATTAGACGAGATTATGAAAAAACTTGAATCTAATGACAAAGACTTAAAAGAAATTTTGAGCTTATATGAAGAAGGCATGTCTTTGATTGAGCAATCTAAAGAGTTACTTAGTGAAGCAGAGATTAAAGTTAAACAATTTCAGAATGATGAATTAGTTGATTTTAGTGAGGATAAAGAATGAGTGACTTAGCTAATTTACTTTCTATTTATCAAAAAATGGTAAATGAAGCAATAGATAAGTATCTACCAACACAAAAACGTCTTCCTCCAATAATTCATGAGGCTATGAGGTATAGTGCTCTTAGTAAGGGTAAAAGAATTCGACCAATTTTAGCATTAGAGACTACTAAAATGTTATTGGGCTCTTGTGAGTCTGCATTGCCTTCAGCAATTGCCATTGAATTGGCTCATTGTTTTACTTTGATTCATGATGACTTGCCAAGTATAGACAATGATGATTTAAGGCGTGGGTTACCAACTAATCACAAAAAGTATGGGGAAGGAATGGCGATACTCGCAGGTGATGCTTTATTAATTGATGCTTTTAGAATAATCGCAGATTATCAAACACCTAGAAAGACAGTTCCTGATGTTATATCAGTTCTCACCAATGCTCTATCATCAAATGGAGTAATTGGTGGGCAAGCGGTTGATATATTAGCAGAGAAAAAGATTTTGAAACATGATAAAGATATTTTGCAGTTTTTACATATCAACAAAACAGCAAAATTAATCCAAGCTTCAGTACTTATAGGTGCTATAATTGCTCAAGCCAACAAAGAAGTTTATAATAGTTTAAAAGAAGCATCATTAAAGGTAGGCTTGGCTTTTCAAATAAAAGACGATTTGCTTGATATCACTAGTGATAAAGAAACACTTGGGAAGAATATTGGTAGAGATGAAGAACTAGGAAAACTAACTTATCCTAAATTATTTGGCATAAAAGAAGCACAAAAGGTTTGCAATCAATTACAATCAGACTCAGTAGACTTACTAAAAAAAATCAATAATAGTGAAGAATTGATTAATATTTTTGAGTTCTTAGTTAATAGAAATTTTTAAGAGAGTGATGAAAATGAGCTATTTAGAAAAAATTAGCAGTCCTAAAGACATAAAGAATATGTCTCTAGAAGAGTTAAAAGAATTATCAAAAGAAATTAGAGAGGTAATTATTGATACAGTATCTAAAAATGGTGGACATTTAGCTCCCAATCTAGGTGTTGTTGAATTAACTATTGCTCTACATAAAGTCTTAAACTGTCCTGCTGACAAATTAGTTTGGGATGTTAGTCATCAAACCTATACTCATAAACTGTTAACTGGCAGGTATGATAAATTTGATACTATTAGACAATATGAAGGTTTGAGTGGCTATACTTCAATTGAAGAAAGCCCTTATGACGCTTTTGGAGCTGGACATAGTAGTACTTCTTTATCTGCTGCTTTAGGAATGGCTATTAGAGCAGACCTTATGGAAGAAAACAATAGTGTTGTGGCTGTTATTGGAGACGGTGCACTTACTTCTGGTATGGCTTGGGAAGCTCTTAATCATATTGGGCATATTCAAAAGAAAATGGTAGTTGTCATTAATGACAATCAAATGTCTATTTCACAAAATGTTGGTGCTATGGCACAATATTTAAATTTATTACGTACAGATAGAAACTATACACAAGCAAAAGAAAATATCAGAAAACTTTTAGAAGATATTCCTGTGATTGGATCTGGACTAAAATCGACTGTTTCTAAAGTTAAAAATAGTCTCAAATATCTTTTAGTTAAAGGATTAATATTTGAAGAACTAGGTTTTACTTACATGGGACCTATTGACGGTCATGATATAGATTCTATACAAACTCATTTAAAACAAGCACTTAGTATAAATAAACCTGTAATAATTCATACAATAACCAAAAAAGGGTATGGTTATAAGCCAGCTGTTTCTTCTCCAGAAGTGTATCATGGAGTTTCTCCTTTTTTTGTAGACACTGGCAAAGTAAAACACCTTAAGCCAAAGAGTTTTAGTAATGTGTTTGGAGAGAGTGTAACAAAACTAGCAGAAAATGATAAGAAAATAGTTGCTATAACAGCTGCGATGTGTTCGGGAGTTGGACTAGATAGTTTTAAAAGAACCTTCCCCGACAGATTTTTTGACACAGGAATTACTGAACAACATGCAACTACACTTGCTGCAGGAATGGCTGCTGCTGGCCTGAAGCCTGTTTTTGCTGTATATTCTACCTTTTTACAAAGAGCTTATGATCAAATTATTCATGATATAGCATTACAAAAACTACCTGTGATTTTCGCTCTTGATAGAGCAGGCTTGGTTGGCGCAGATGGCGCAACTCATCACGGAGTGTTTGACCTGTCGTATTTAAGATCTATTCCAAACTTGACAGTTATGGCCCCATCAAATGGAGAAGAATTAGGAAATATGCTAGAATTTGCTTTCGAGTTAAACAAACCTTGTGCTATTAGGTACCCACGAGGGGCAGCTAACTTAATTTCAAAAAGTACTGAAAATGAATTGATATTAGGAAAAGCAGACATATTGGTTAAAGGAAGCCAAGTGGTATTATGGGCTATAGGTAGGATGACTGCTACAGCTATTGAAGTAGCAGAAAAATTAAGACAACATCATATTAACCCAACAGTAGTAGATGCTAGGTTCTTAAAGCCTTTTGATGAAAGCTTATTAAAGAGTCTTTCTAAAAAGAATGCTTTAGTTGTATCTTTGGAGGATAATATTATTTCAGGTGGTATGGGAGAATTGATGTCAAATATTTTACAAGATAATAAAATATATACTGATATAATAAAATTTGGAATACCTGACAGGTTTGTCAAACATGGTAATGTGAATCAATTAGATCATGAATTGGGAATAGACAGTGACTCTATTGTAGAAAAAATATTAGTTAAGCTAACTAACTTGCATATAGTAGGTGAAGAAAATACGTTTAGACAAATTACTGGTAAAAAATAACTATTTTGAATCTCGTTCAAAGGCGCAGTTTTATATTGAAGCAGGTGCCATTAATGTAAATGGAGTAGTTGTTACTAAAAAAAGTACTCAAGTAAATGAAGATGATGATATAAGCATCATCTATGATGCTTGTCCTTATGTCAGCAAGGGTGGATTAAAGCTAGAAAAAGCAATAAAACATTTTAAGTTAGATTTTGCTAATAAAGATATCTTAGATATTGGAGCTTCAACCGGAGGGTTTACAGATTGTGCTTTGAAACATGGAGCAAGACATGTAACAGCTATAGATGTCGGAGTCGACCAATTAGTGATTAAACTAAAAAATAACAGTAAAGTATACTCTATTGAAAATTTTAATTTAAAAAATATCAGCACTAACACTTTCAATAAGAAATTTCATTTTGTGGTAACAGACGTCTCTTTTATATCATTGAAACATGTTTTTAAAATTTTGGATTTTGTATTGGACAAAAAGGGCATTTTTGTCCCTTTAATTAAACCACAATTTGAGCTTGGAAAAGATAGCACAAAAAGGGGAATAATAAGAAGTAAAAATATGCATAAATATGCAATAAAATCTGTTGTAGATTACGCAAAATGCTATGGATATTCTCTAAAAAATTTGACCTATTCTCCAATTAAAGGTACTTCTGGGAATATTGAATTTTTAGCTCTTTTTGTCAAAGATAGCTTTGATAAAGATAATAATGTAATGATTAACCAGGTAGTCAATAAAGTACACAAAGAATTAAAATGAGGTGAAATCTATGCTTTTAACTGATCAAGACATAAAAATATTATTAATGATTTCACTCATTATTTTCTTTATTTTTTTATATAAATATATCAAAAGAAAAAAGTATGACGTTACAAAAGATATTCCTGGTGGAAAAATAAGAAGTGCTATTAAGCATTTAGAAGAGGATGGTTTTACTTATCATAAAACCATAAATAATTTACTTTATAATATTAATGCTGACAACAGAGGATATGAAGCAAAGATTTCTAAAAGAGTAGTTATTCTTAAAAAGGGTTTTAAAAAATATGTTTTGAAAGTAAGAAATCCAAAATCAGCTGGTAAAAGTATTAATAGCAAACTAGTAAGGTATCCATTTGTAGAGTATAGCTTTCTAGGGTTTCCTGATATTATTTATTATGATTATGAAAAGTCTAAATATAGAATAATCAATTTACCTAGCAGTGAAAAATCCTACAAGGTATCAATCTTTCTGTTATTGGCTATTATAGCAATATTAATTTACATAATTTTGGGGAGTTTGTGATGAAAAAAATAGTATTACTAAAAAACGATACAAAACCTATTGCGTTTACAATTCAAGATAGATTAATAGAAATATTTAAAAATTCAGAAATAGAAGTTATTACTGATGAAAAGACTGATGAAAAAGACATAGATATGTTAATTATTCTTGGAGGAGATGGAACCCTTCTTTATTTTGCAAGACAAAATAAATGGTTAAATACCCCTGTATTAGGTATTAATTGCGGAAATCTTGGATTTTTAAGCGAAGTAGAGACAGAAGAACTTGATTTTGCTATGAATAACCTAATAAAGGGTGAATATCATATTGAGAAAAGAATCATGATAGATATAGATGTCGATAGAAATGGAAAAACAATTTTCTCTACAAAAGCTATTAATGAGGGAGCTTTAACCAAGGGTTCGCTCTCAAGACTTACCAATATTGAAGTTTTTGTAGATCAAAGATGGGTAGACACTTATCCATCCGATGGAGTTATTGTATCAACACCTACTGGATCAACAGCTTATTCTTTATCTGCAGGAGGACCTTTAGTCTCTCCTGAAGTGAGCTTATTCATTATTACACCTATTGCTCCACACGCTTTATATGCAAGGCCAATCATTATATCTTCTGGTTCTAGTGTAAAAATGAAAATTAAAAAAGCAAATTATTGCTTCTTAACTGTAGATGGACAAGAAAACTTTAAAATCCTACCAGAGGATATTATAGAATTTAAAAAATCAAATCTATCTCTAAAACTAGTTAGAATTAAAGAACTTAATTTCTTCAAGTTAATGAGACAAAAATTGAGAAGAACAGAGGTAAGGGGAGAATAAAATTGCTAGTAAACATTTCTCTTAAAGATTTTGCTTTAATAGATAAATTAGAAATAGAGTTTTTTAATAATTTTAACACACTAACTGGTGAGACAGGTGCAGGTAAGTCTATATTAATAGACGCAGTTAGTTTATGTATTGGTGGTAGAGCTAATACATCTTATATTCGGTCAGGATCTGAAAAATGCTCAGTTATTGCTACTTTTGATATTACAAAAACAGAAGTTGTTAAAGATAAATTGGCTGAATATGGATATGAGTCAGATAATTTCTTAATTATTGAAAGAGAGATCTCTAGAAATGGTAGGAACGTTTGTAGAATAAATGGAAAAATTTCGCCAGTAAAGATCCTTAATGAAATAGGGTCAAATTTAATTAATATTTATGGACAGCACGAACATGCCCAGTTACTGGATGATGATTACCAGCTATATTTGATTGATTCTTGGAATAAACAAGATATAATAAACAAAAAAAGTACATTAGCAGAATTAATTACAGAAATTAACTCGTTAAAAAAAAGATTAAGTAACATAGGCAATGATCAATCAATCATTGCTAGAGAGTTAGATATGTTAGAGTTTCAAATAAACGAAATTGAAGAGGCTAATTTATCTATTAATGAACTAGAAGAGTTAGAAAATGAAAGTATGTTTTTAAAAAACTCTGAAAAAATATTTTCTGTGTTAAATGAAATAGAAAATATTTTCTCAAATAATTTTGAAATGAGATCATTATTTGAACAGCTAGGAGATATAACAAGAGATTTAGAAAATATTTCTTCTCTTGATAGTGAATTAAAACCAGTGGTTGATATGACAAATTCCATATATTATGATATGCAAGAGTTAGAAAACATTACACAAACCTATAAATTAAAATTCGATTTTGATCCTAATAGACTAAACCATGTAGAAGATAGATTAAATAAGATTCATACTTTGAGAAGAAAATACGGAAACAGTATTGAAGAAATTTTGAATTATTTAAAATCAGCTCATGAAAGGGTTTATCTTCTAAAAAATAGTGAAGAAGAAAGGTTGAAAATAAATAAAAAAATTAAATCATTAAAAGAGCAATACTTAAAAGAAGCTAAGAATTTATCAAATCAAAGACAAAACAATGCTAATGAGTTTAGTAAGTTAATTGAGAAGGGAATAAAGAATCTAGGGATGAATCATGCTAGGCTAAAAATTGATATAATTTTTGATGAGAATAAGATTTCAACTAACGGTAGTGATAAAATAAACATGCAATTTTCTGCCAATAAAGGAGAGCCTGTTAAGCCTCTTTCGGAAGTTATTTCTGGAGGAGAACTTTCTAGATTGATGCTTGAGATTAAAACTCAAATAACCAGCCAAAATGATAATAAATCAATAATATTTGATGAGATTGATGTAGGTATTGGTGGAAAAGTAGCTAATGCAGTTGCTGATAAAATTGAAAACTTAAGTAAAGATAAGCAAGTACTTTGTGTTACACATTTACCTGTAATTGCAGCCAAGGCTAAATATCATTATGTTGTAGACAAAGAATATGTTAATGGGAGAACAGTTACTACAATTACAAGAGTGGATGGTGAGGATAGAATAGCTGAGATCATGAGGATGCTGGGAGCGGATGATGAAATTACTAAGTCACAAGCGATAAAAATGTTAAGTAATAATAATTAATATTTATACTATTTTATGAAATAATATCTATTATTTATATTTTCTTTATATATAGAATGTTTTGAATTAAAATAAAACAAAGATGATATTATGAAAGGAGTGCGTTATTTGCTTATTTTTGCAATAAATCCTGGGTCTACTTCCACTAAAGTAGCTCTATATTCTAACGATGAATTAATTGATAAAGAAACTATAGAGCATCCTAGAGGAGAGATTGAGGATTTTGATAATTTAAATGACCAATTGCCTTATCGACTAAAATCGATTAACGATTTTATTAAAAGATTGGATATAGAAGAGCCAATAGCTGCTTTTGTCGGCAGAGGAGGTCTGTTAAATCCGATGCCAAGCGGTACATATGCAGTAAATAGCAGAATGGAAGAACATTTAAAAATTGGTGTTTCTGGTACTCACGCATCTAACTTGGGTGGATTATTAGCCAAGGAATTAGCGAAAAAACATGACTCTAAAGCATATGTAGTGGATCCTGTTGCAGTTGATGAGATGGATAATGTTGCTAGAATATCGGGTATTCCACATATTGAAAGAAAAAGTCTTGCGCATACTTTGAATATTAAAGCTATCAGTTATAGATATGCAAACGAAAATGTGAGAAGTCTAAATGAGTTAAGATTAGTTGTAGCACACTTAGGTGGGGGTATCTCTATTGCACCTATGAAGAATGGTCGTATTATTGATGTCAATAATGCTAATGAAATGGGGCCATTTTCACCTGAGAGAGCAGGAACAGTGCCTTCAGGTGCTTTAGTAAAGCTGTGCTTTAGCGAGAAATATAATTCTGCTAAGGAAGTTAAAAATTTATTAAATAAAAAATCTGGACTAATTAGCTATTTGAATACTAACGATTTGCGAGTAGTCGAAAAAAGGATAGAAGATGGGGATGAAAGGGCTGCATTAATTTGGGAGGCTATGTGCTACCAGATAGTTAAAGAAATTGGTGCTATGGCTACTGTATTAAAAGGTCAAGTAGATGCAATATTACTTACTGGAGGGCTAGCGTATTCAAAAAAACTTACTACCTATATGAAAGATAAGTTAGAATTCATTGCTCCTATTGTAATCTATGCTGGAGAAGATGAATTAAGAGCACTTGCTGAAGGTGCTTATCGTGTTTTAATAGGCAGACAAAAAGTTAAAGAATATATTTATTAATATTGGAGGGCAAAATGATAAAAAATTTTGATCAATTAAGAGAAGAAGCTATAAAATGTGACCAGAAAAAAATTGCTGTAGCTGTTGCTGCTGATAAAGATGTACTAGAGGCAGTTAAAGAATCTATTGAGCTTGGTATTTCAGACTTTGTGCTTGTAGGTGATAAGAAGAGCATTGAGAGTATTTCAAATGAAATCAAACTAGACTTAGATAAAATTGATATAATTCATGAAACAAACGATGCTAAAGCGTGTGAACTTGCTGTAAGACAAGTAAGTAGTGGAGAAGCTGATTTACTGATGAAAGGATTGGTTAGCACCTCCGTTATTTTAAGAGCTGTATTAAACAAAGAATATGGGTTACGCACAGGTAAGTTGTTGAGTCATGTAGCTGTTTTGGAAGCTAAAGAATATGATCGCTTAATTTTAATGACTGATGGTGGCATGAATATAAACCCTGATATTTATCAAAAGATACAGTTAGTCGAGAATGCAACACAAGTTGCTAATAAACTGTTAAAAATAGATTTACCAAAGGTTGCACCTTTATGTGCTGTTGAGAAGGTTAATCCAGAAATGCAAGCTACTGTTGATGCAGCAACTTTAACAATGATGAATAAGCGCGGTCAAATAAAAAATTGTATTATTGATGGGCCTTTGAATCTTAATGGAGCGGTATCTAAAGAAGCTGCAGATCATATTGGATTAGATAGCCCAGTTGCTGGAGATGCAGATATATACTTAGTACCATACATTGAAGTTGGAAATGTAATGTATAAAAGTATGGTTTATTTTGCAAAAGCTAGATGTGCAGGGATTATAGTAGGAGCAAAAGTACCGATTGTGTTAACTTCTCGTGCAGATTCTCATGATGCCAAGGTGAATTCTATAGCTTCTGCAGTGTTGTTGGCCTAGGTGAAAAGATGGATATTTTAGTAATTAATCCTGGTTCGACATCAACTAAGATCAGTGTTTTTAAGAATGAAGAAGAATTAATGGAAAAAACACTTCGTCATAGCAGCGATGATCTAGCTATTTTTAATGGCATCGCAGAACAAGAAAGTTTTAGATATAACATAATTAAGGAAACTTTAGTTGAAAATAACTATGACCTTAATAATTTAGATGCAGTTGTAGGTCGTGGAGGTCTTCTTCACCCTCTAGAAGGAGGAACTTATTTAGTAAACTCTGAAATGGTAGAGGATTTAAAAAGTGGCAACTATGGCGAGCACGCTTCTAATCTTGGAGGAGTTATTGCTTATGAATTTTCCAATGACCTAAATATACCAGCATACATAGTAGATCCAGTTGTAGTAGATGAAATGGAGAGTATAGCTCGTATTAGCGGAAATCCTTTGTTTGAGAGAGTTAGTATTTTTCATGCTTTGAATCAAAAAGAGGTTTCACGTATAGCTGCAGAAGAATTAGGCATCCAATATAAAGATGGTAATTTCATTGTAGCTCATTTAGGTGGAGGTATTTCAGTTGGGCTACATAAGCAAGGTAAAGTTATTGATGTAAACAATGCTTTAGATGGAGAAGGTCCTTTTACTCCTGAAAGAAGTGGAAGTTTACCAGCTGGAGATCTTGCTAAGCTATGTTTTTCTGGAGAATATGATTTGCCTGAAATTAAAAAGCTTTTAAAAGGTAATGGTGGTTTAGTAGCTTATTTAGGTACTAATGATGCTAGAGAAGTAGTAGATATGATTGAAAATGACAATAAGGAAGCACTCTTAATATATAAAGCTATGGCTTATCAAGTAGCAAAAGAAATAGGATCTTTAGCGCCTATTACTTCTGGTAAAATAGATGCAATTGTACTATCAGGTGGTCTTGCTTATGATGATGAGTATTTAATTCCATGGATAAAAGAAATGGTATCATACATTGCTCCAATTAAGATATATCCTGGAGAAAAAGAGATGCAAGCACTTGCATTTGGAGCGCTTAGAGTTTTAACAAAAGAAGAAGGGGTTAAACATTATAAAAAGTAAAATAAATATGAATTCACCTGTAATAATTATATGTGGTGGTTATGGAAGTGGGAAATCGGAAATTTCTGTTAACTATGTATTAAAAAAGCGTCACGAATTTGAAAAAGTTGCTATTGTAGATCTGGATATAGTCAACCCATATTTTAGATCAAGAGAAGCATTTAAATTATTTGAAGAAAAAGATATTGAATTAGTTGCTCCAAAAGGAGAACTGCGTAACTCAGCTTTACCAGCGCTCCCAGGAAAGATATATTCTGTATTGAAAAATGAAAATGTTATGACAATAGTAGATCTAGGAGGAGATGATACTGGAGCTAAGGTATTAGCAAGGTATCATAAAGATATCCCAGACAATTATGAGATGTTTTTAGTCGTAAATCCTGCTAGGCCCTATCAAGATAGTGCAGAAAAAATCGTAAAACTTGCAAAAGATATAGAAATTAAGTCTCGTAAAAAAATTACTGGAATAATTAATAACAGTAATTTGTTATCACAAACTACTGTTAAGTATCTTGAGGAAAACTTTGAGATTGTTAAAAAAGCAGCTGAGAAACTAAAATTGCCTATTGTTTTTTCAGCTATTTCAAAAGAATTTATCAAACTTAACGGCAAACCAAAGATAGAATCTGATATCTTTGAATTAGATTTACAATTATCTCCAAGTTGGAGAAAATAAATAGGAGGTTGGAAGATGGCTAAAAAAGTGTCATATCCCATTTTTGATGAGGATAGGTGTAAAGGGTGCGAATTATGTACAACAGTATGCCCGGTAGATATCGTTATGATGAGTGACCGTATAAATAAAAAAGGTTACTACGTAGCAACAGTATCGGACAAAGAAAAATGTATTGGATGCATGTTTTGTGCACAAATCTGCCCTGATGTAGTTATTGAAATACATCGTGAAGAGAGGGAGGAAGAATAATGGCAAAAAAACTTATGAAGGGTAATGAAGCGATTGGTGAAGCTGCGATACAAGCGGGCTGCAATTTCTTCTTTGGATATCCTATAACTCCGCAAAATGAAATACCAGAATACATGTCAAAAAGATTACCTCAAGTTGGAGGAACATTTTTGCAAGCAGAAAGTGAAGTGGCCGCAATCAATATGGTTTACGGTGCTGCAGGTAGTGGAGTCAGAGTTATGACATCATCATCAAGTCCGGGAATTAGTTTGAAACAAGAAGGCATTTCATACATTGCTGGAGCAGAATTACCATGTGTAATAGTTAACATTGTTAGGGGTGGACCTGGCTTAGGAGGTATCCAACCTGCACAATCAGACTATTTTCAAGCTACGAAAGGTGGAGGGCATGGCGATTATAATTTAATTGTGTTGGCACCTTCTACAATTCAAGAAATGGTAGATTTAGTTCAAGAAGGTTTTGACCTTGCTGATAAATACAGAAATCCTGTTATGATATTAGGTGATGGTATGTTAGGGCAAATGATGGAACCTGTAGATATAAAAACAGTTGAACCTAAAGACTATCAAAAAGAAGAATGGGCAGCTACTGGAATGGGTGAAAGAAAGAAACCTAATATTATAAACTCGTTATATCTAGATCCAGAAGAACTAGAAGAGCATAACTTAAAAATGCAAAGAAAATATGATGAAATAACTAAAAATGAAATAAGAGTAGATACATATAACTGTGAAGATGCAGAGTTAATCATGGTTGCATATGGTACAACTGCAAGAATAGTTCAAGAAGTAATTGAACTTGGTAAAAAAGATGGATTAAAACTTGGCCTAATTAAGCCTATAACATTATGGCCTTATCCTTATGATACATTTAAACCATATTTAGATAGCGCAAAAGCTTTTTTATCTGTAGAGATGAGCTTGGGACAGATGGTTGAAGATGTTA
The DNA here is from genome assembly GCA_046542315.1 of Clostridia bacterium. Lineage (GTDB taxonomy): Bacteria > Bacillota > UBA994 > PWPR01 > PWPR01 > PWPR01. The sequence goes on along the minus strand of JBKHBO010000016.1, from coordinate 7,830 downwards.
GGTTAGCGGTTAATGGTAAAAAGCCTGTGCATTTTTATGGTAGAACTGGTGGTATGGTTCCTACACCAGAAGGAATTTATCAAAAAGTAAAAGATATTTTAGGAGGAACAAAATAATGGCAGCTATTTTTGAAAGACCAGAAGCATTAACTGAAGTAGAATTTCACTATTGCCCTGGATGTACTCATGGAATTATTCATAGATTAGTTGCAGAGGCAATAGATGACTTAGATATAAGAAAAAAAACAATTGGAGTAGCGCCTGTTGGATGCTCTGTTTTTGCATATAACTACTTTAATTGTGATATGCATGAAGCAGCTCATGGTAGAGCACCAGCGGTAGCAACTGGAATTAAGAGATCTCTGCCTGAGAGTATAGTATTCACATATCAAGGTGATGGAGATTTAGCATCTATAGGTACTGCAGAAGTTATTCATGCAGCAGCACGTAATGAAAATATGACGGTTATATTTATAAATAACGCAATCTATGGAATGACTGGCGGTCAAATGGCTCCTACTACATTAGAGAATCAAAAAACAACTACATCTCCTTACGGAAGAGATGTATCAAAAGTTGGACAACCTATTAAAATGTCTGAGATGTTAGCTACACTAGAAGGCCCAGCATATATTGCTAGAACAACAGTACATAATAATAAAGGGATAAATAGAACAAAGAAAGCTATTAAAAAGGCATTTAAAAACCAAGTAGATAAAAAAGGATTCTCTATGGTAGAAGTCCTATCAACTTGTCCTACAAACTGGGGCATGACACCTATCGAGAGCATGAAATGGGTAGAAGACAATATGGTTAAGCAGTTCCCACTTGGTGTTTATAAAGACATAGAGGAGGAAAATTAAATGATGCATGAAGTAATAATTGCTGGTTTTGGTGGTCAAGGAGTTATGTTAATGGGCCAACTCCTAGCTTACTCTTCAATGTTAGAAGATAAAAATGTTTCATGGCTTCCTTCTTATGGTCCAGAAATGAGAGGTGGAACAGCTAATTGTATGGTTAAAGTATCAGAGTCTCCTGTTGCTTCTCCATTGATAACTGCTCCAACAGCTTTGGTGGCTATGAACCTACCTTCATTACTCAAATTTGCTGATAGTGTAAAAGAAGGTGGAGTTATTATTTATAATAGTTCTTTAATTGAAGAAGATGAATATGAAAGAGAAGGTATAAGAATATTACCTATCCCTGTTAATGATTTAGCATCTGAGTTAGGTAATGCTAGAGTAGCAAATATTATAGCTCTTGGATGTTTACTAGCTACAGAGGGAATATGTGAGAAAGAATCTGTGATCGATTCATTGAAAAACGTTTTGCCAGAAAGACATCACCACTTATTGCCACTAAATGAAAAAGCACTAGATAAAGGTTATACCTTAGCTAAATAGTAAAAAATGAGCTGACTTATGATAAGTCAGCTTTTTTTTGTATAAAACTTTATTTTTTAGTCGGTTGTTTACTACTAATACAAAAATTTGATGGTATAATTAGAATATGCTTATTATAAAAAAAACTGATTTATAACAATTAAAAGAGGTGTAGATATGAGAAATACTAAGATAGTTTGTACTTTAGGGCCAGCAACTGATGATAAAAACGTTCTATCACAGTTAGTTGATGAGGGTATGGATGTAGCTAGATTTAATTTTAGCCATGGAGATTATTCTGAACATGAGGACAGGCTTAGTCAATTAAGAAAATTACTCGATGATAAAAATGTAAGAGTTGCTACTATGATGGACACTAGAGGACCAGAAATAAGGTTAGGTCTTATAAAAAATGGAGTAACTGAAATTATTACTGGAGATAAAATAAAGTTAACTACAGAAGAGATTTTAGGCAATAAAGATGTTGTAAGTGTTAATTATAAAGAATTACCAAAATACTTATCCAAAAATGACATTATATATTTAGACGATGGAAATATTACTTTAGAAGTTGAAAAGGTTTATGAAGATAGTTTTGATTGTCATATTATTGATGGTGGAGAAATCAGTGATAGAAAAAAAGTTACAATACCTGATGTTAACACTGGCTTACCAGCTGTTACAAAGAAAGATGTTGAAGATATAAAGTTTGGAATCAAGCAACATTTTGATTATATAGCTGCATCTTTTGTTCGTTCAGCTGATCATGTCTTTGAAATTAGAAAATTATTAGATGAATATAGATCCAAAATGAAAATAATCTCAAAAATAGAAAATCGAGAAGGTTTAAATAACATTGATGAAATTATTAAAGTATCAGATGGAATCATGGTTGCAAGAGGAGACCTTGGTGTAGAAATTCCACAAGAAGAGGTTCCTTTAAGACAGAAAGATATGATTAAAAAATGCAGAATAGCTGGGAAGCCAGTTATTATCGCAACGCAAATGTTAGATTCTATGATGAGAAATCCTAGACCAACAAGAGCTGAATCTAGTGATGTAGCAAATGCTATTTTTGAAGGTGCAGATGCCATTATGCTTTCAGGAGAAACAGCAGTAGGCAAATATCCTGTTGAGTCTGTATCTACAATGGTCAAAATAGCTAATACAACTGAGAGTGGAATCAAATATCCACTCAAAAGTCCGCATCTATATGATGAAAATGTAACTATCAATGATGCTATTGGACAAACTGTATGTGACATGGCTGAGTCCTTAGGTGTTAAAGCTATTATCACACCAACACAGTCAGGATTTACTGCAAAAAAAATTGCAAAATATAGACCATCAGTGCCTATAATCGCAATTACTCCAGATCCTCAAGTGCAAGATGATTTAAAACTTATTTGGGGTGTTCATCCAGTAAAGGGTGTTCAATTAGAGTCAACTGACGATGTTTTAGAAGATTCTGTTGCAACTGCATTAAAAACAGGATTTGTTGATGAGGGTGATTTAGTTATTTTAACTGCTGGAGTACCAGCAGCAATGCCAGGCGGTACAAACTTAATAAAAGTGCATACAATTGGTAAGGTTATTGCTCAAGGGTTAGGTATAGGCAATAAGTCAGTTAGTGCTCAAGCAGTTGTAGTTAAAGATAATACAGACTTACTTGATGTTAAACCTAATTCTATAGTTATCTGTCATCAGTCAGATGCTAGCTATGTTAATGCTCTTGCACAAGCTGCAGGGATTATTACTGAAACAGGAGGGTTAAGCTCTCATGCTGCAATTGTTGGACTTAATTTTGGCAAACCTGTTATAGTAAATGTGCCAAACATTATGAGATTAGTGAGTAATGGCGATTTAATAACTATGGATTGTGAACGAGGATTAATTTATTCAGGAAGAGCAACTATAATTTAACTGACAACTTTGGAGTGAGATTATGAAGAAGAGAATAGTTTTAATATTTGGTGGAAAGTCTGCTGAGCATGAAGTCTCCATTGCTTCAGCAGCTTCTATCTTTAAAAACATAGATAAAGAAAAGTACATTATTGGGACAATTGGCGTTAATAAGGAAGGTTTTTTTATTGAAAACACAGATCCAACTGCTCTTAAACCATTACAAGAATCAGTAGAAGAAACCTCAATTAAGTTAGATAATAAACCATATATCTTTTTAAGAGATAATTGGCTAGATTTAATTAATGATGCTGATATTATATTCCCTCTTATACATGGTCCTAGTGGAGAAGATGGAAGCTTGCAAGGCATGCTAGAGACTTTAAACAAAAAGTACGTTGGTAGCAAAGTGACAAGTTCTGCGATTTGTATGGACAAATCTTTAGCTAAAATTATCTTAAAATCAGCAGGACTACCTGTAGTACCTTATAAGATATTGAATAAGAAAGAGTATGATTTTAATCAAAAACTTGATTTGCCAAATCAATTACTAAATTTTCCTCTTTTTATTAAACCTGCTAATTTAGGATCTTCTATAGGTATCACTAAGGTTAAATTTGAAACTGAGCTATCAGAAGCTTTAGAGTTGGCTTTTAGCTATGATAATAAGGTGTTAATTGAAAAAGCAATGCAAGGCAGAGAGTTAGAAATAAGTGTTTTAGGAAATGATGAATTAAAAGTGTCTTTACCTGGTGAGATTGTAACATTAACAGAATACTATGACTATGATACTAAATATGTAACAGACAATGCAGAGCTTATCGTTCCAGCTAAAGTAAGTGATAATATAATTGAAGAAATAAAAGATTATGCAAAAAGAGCCTATAGAGTTTTAGGATGCAAAGGCTTAGCTCGTATAGATTTCTTTCTAGAAAATAACAAGTTATATATAAATGAGGTTAATACAATCCCTGGATTTACTAAAATCAGTATGTATCCAAGACTATTCATTCATGAAGGCATCACATATACCAAGTTAATAACGACTTTAATCGAATTAGCTGAAAATGAGGAATGATGAAATGTATAATAGAGTAATATTAATAATATTGGATAGTGTAGGACTAGAGGCTGCACCAGATGCAAAAAAATTCGGTGATATTGGTGCTGCCACTTTACTAAATATATATAAAGAAACTAATTTAAAATTACCTAACCTCGAAAAATTAGGCCTTAAAAATTTAATTAAAAATACAAAGAATGAAACCAGCGCTGTTTATGGAACTATGCAACCTGAGAGTGCTGGGAAAGATACAATAGCTGGCCACTGGGAAATGATGGGTGTAATATTAGATCAGCCGTTACCAACTTTTCCAAATGGTTTTCCAGAAGAAATTGTAAAAGAGCTAGAATTAAGCTTTAAGAGTAAAATCCTAGCAAATAAACCCGCCTCTGGAACAGTAATAATTAAACAACTTGGCCAGCAACATATTCATAGTGAAAGGCCTATCGTCTACACATCAGCTGATAGTGTTTTACAAATAGCAGCCCATGAAAATATTATACCTTTACATAAGCTATATGAATTTTGCGAGTCTGCAAGGGAGATTATGAGGGGTCAGTATGCTATTGGAAGAATTATTGCAAGACCATTTATAGGGGACTTCCCTAACTATATTAGAACATCAAATAGAAAAGACTATGCTTTAGAGCCAAAGAATGAAACAGTTCTTGATATACTTTCAGACAACGGCATAGATGTCATATCAATTGGCAAAATTTCTGATGTCTTTGCTCATAGAGGAATCGAAAAGAGTATAAAGACAAAAGATAATTCGGATGGAATCAAAAAGATATATGAGGTAATTAACTCGAAAAATAATAATGCATTCATATTTGCCAACTTAAATGACTTTGACTCTAAATATGGTCATAGAAGAAATGTAGATGGATATAGTAGAGCTTTAAAACAGTTTGATGATTTTGTGCCAACATTATTAAATTCCATTAGAGATGATGATTTATTAATAATTACAGCAGATCATGGAAATGATCCAACTTTTAAAGGAACTGACCATACGAGAGAAATTGTACCTTTACTTGTATATAATCAAATTGATGCTTTCAAGATGCAACAAATATATTTTAAAGATCTAGGAGCTACAATATTAGATAATTTTAGTATTAATCCAAAAGTAGGAAGTTCTTTTTTAAGTAAGGTGAGTAAAAAATGAATATGTACGATGTAATTACAAAGAAAAAGAATAATAAAAAACTCACAAAGACAGAGATCGAGTACTTTATTGATGGATTCAATAAAGGATCTATACCTGATTATCAAGCTTCTGCTTTATTAATGGCAATCTGTATTAATGGAATGGATGCTGAAGAGTCAACTAACTTAACCCTATCTATAGTAAATACAGGAGAAGTTCTAGATATTTCTGATGAGTTTAAATTCAGTGTAGATAAACACTCTACTGGTGGAGTAGCTGATACAACTTCTTTAATAGTAACTCCAATATTAGCCTCTATAGGGTTAACTGTTGCTAAGATGAGTGGTCGAGGACTTGGACACACAGGTGGAACTATTGATAAGCTTGAATCTTTTCCTGGATTTGAGGTTGAACTTACTAATAAAGAGTTTATTAAACAATTGAAAAAGATTAATTTAGCGTTAGTAAGTCAAACAGATAAGTTAGCGCCAGCAGATAAAAAACTTTATTCACTACGAGATGTAACTGCAACAATAAATTCAATCCCTTTAATTGCTAGTTCAATAATGTCAAAGAAAATTGCTTCAGGAGCTAAAAGCATTATTCTTGATGTTAAGTATGGTAATGGAGCTTTCATGGAAACACTTGAAGAAGCAAAAAAACTAGCAGAACTAATGGTTGAGATAGGCAAGAGTGTTGATAGAAATATGGTTGCTTTAATCAGTGATATGAATAATCCTTTGGGTATGGCCATTGGTAACACAATAGAAGTAATTGAAGCTATCGAGATACTTAAAGGAAAATACGTACCTAGATTAAGCGAATTATGTAAACATTTAGTAACAGAATTGTTGCTAGTTAGCAGTTATTGTCAGAGTGAAGAAGAAGCTCATAAGTTATATGATAAAGCAATTAAATCTGGTAGAGCCTTAGAGGCTTTTAAGAAATTAGTAGATGAACAATCTGGGGATTCTTCATACATTGATGATCCATCACAATTTTTAAAAGCTAAATACTCTCTTTCAGTAAAATCAAATGCTGACGGCTACATATCTAGAATAGATGCATTAAAGTTAGGAAAAGTTGCCATGGATTTAGGAGCTGGTAGGAAAGTTAAGGAAGATGATATAGATATGCAAGCTGGGATAATACTTAACAAACATGTATATCAAAAGGTTATTAAAGACGAAGTCATAGCTACATTGTACTCAAACTCTAATATCAACAGTAAATATCAAAAAGATATATTAGAAAGTTTTCATATTTCTACACTAAAGCCAAAAGAGTCGTCTGTAATAAAAAAAATAATAAAGTAAGGGAGAATATGTAAATGAGATTTTTAACATACAATATCAATAATGAGGAAAGTTATGGAGTACTAAACGAAGAGAAGAATTCTGTATTAGATCTTAAACAATTTACTAAGGAGACTTCTTTGATCGACTTTATTAAAAGCACTGAGAATAACAAAATGGTTTTAAAAAAAGTTAAAGAAGAAATTGATAATAATGATCAATTGATATCAATTGATAAAATAACAATAAAAAGTCCTATTCCAAACCCTAGAAGAAATATTATTTGCCTTGGTTTAAATTATTTAGACCACGCAAAAGAATCGGAAAAATATAAAGATAATGACTTTAAACTTCCTGAAGCTCCTGCTTATTTTTCAAAGATGGCAGCAAAAACAATTGGACATAATTCTGATTTAAAATTAGAAGAAGATTTAACTTCTAAGTTAGATTATGAAGTAGAATTGGCGATTGTCATAGGAAAAGAAGGTAGAAATATCCCTAAAGATAAAGTTTATGAATATATTTTTGGATTCACTATCATGAATGATTTCACAGCTAGAGATTTACAAAGGAAACATACTCAATGGTTTAAAGGAAAGAGTCTTGATAACTATACTTCATTAGGTCCTGTGATAACACATCTCAAAGATTTTAAGCTGCCATTGAAAGTAAATTTAAAGTCTTACGTAAATGGAGAATTAAGGCAAAGCTCTAACACCAAACACCTTATTTATGACATAGAAGAAATAATTAGCGATTTTTCAAAAGGTATAACATTATTGCCTGGAGATATTATAGCAACAGGGACACCTGCAGGTGTAGGAATGGGTATGAATCCTCCAACATTCTTACAAAAAGGCGATAAAGTTGTATGTGAGATAGATAATATCGGAGTGCTTGAAAACAATATAGTTTAATATTTTTACCACAATTAATTGACATAGTACATCTAAACATAATCCATGTTGATACTGGATTATGTTTTTTGTACATGCGTTTAACAATTAAGAACCAAATTTAGTAATTATAAATGTTT
>JBKHBO010000015.1:0-33807 GCA_046542315.1 Clostridia bacterium | reverse complement strand
TAAACTGTGCATATACTTCTAGAAAATATAATTGAAATCCTTCAAAATATTTACCACATTTTATTATTTGCCCCCTTTATGATAATATAATGACTAAGTTTAAAAAGGATTGAAGAAAATGAAGCTAAAAAATTTAAAATTAGAAAATAATATATTCCTTGCTCCAATGGCAGGGGTAACAGATAAAACATACCGTTCCATTGTTAAAGAGTTTGGGTGTAGCTTAATGTTTACTGAGATGGTTAGTGCCAAAGCAGTAACTTATGGATATAAAAGGACTCATAGATTAGTTAAATTTCCAGACTCTCAAAGACCAATAGGAGTTCAGATGTTTGGCAGTGAACCACAGATAATGGCAGAGGCTGCAAAAATAATAGAAGAAAAGGATAATCCTGATGTCATAGATATTAACATGGGATGCCCTGTTCCAAAAATAGTCAATAATAATGAAGGTAGTGCCTTAATGAAAGACATAGAGCTTTCATTTAATATTGTTAAAGCTATGGTAGAAGCGGTTTCTACTCCTATAACTGTAAAAATAAGAAAAGGCTTTAACAAAGAACTTATCAATGCAGTGGTGTTTGCGAAATCAATGGAGCAAGCTGGTGCTAGTATGGTAACAGTTCACGGGAGGACTAGGGAGCAATATTATAAAGGCAGTGCTGACTGGGAAATAATTAAAGAAGTAAAGAAAAATGTAGATATTCCTGTAGTAGGGAATGGAGACATTTTTTCTGAAAAAGATGCTAAAGAAATGTTTGAATATACTAAATGTGATGCTGTCATGGTTGCTAGAGGGATTCAGGGAAATCCCTTTTTGATAAGAAATATAAATCATTACATAGAGCATGGAAAGAAGTTGCCAGAACCAACATTGAGTGAGAAGTTTAATGTAATGAAAAAACATTTAAGAAAAGCTGTTTTAGATAAAGGAGAGTATGTAGCAGTAAGAGAGATGAGAAGTCATTTATCTTGGTATATAAAAGGACTGCCAAATGCATCAGAAATAAGAAATTTAATATTTAAGCAAACTAGTGAAAAAGATTTGATTAAAATTTTAGATCAATATCATAAAGATTTATTAAAAGACGATTTTTAATTGAAATAACATATTTTTTGAGTATAATATAATACTACTAAAGAAACCTTATAAATATAATTGACTTAGTTGTTAAAGATAAGTATAATCCACATGTTATAGGATAGGAAAATTATAAAATCTTTTATAAAATAAATTTGATGGAGGGTGTGTTAAATGAACACCAAAGAAGTATATTTGACGTTAGAAGGAAAATTAGATTTAGAAAAAGAACTTAAGTATTTAAAAAAAGAAAAAAGAAAAGAAGTATCAGCAAGAATTAAAGAAGCAATTTCACTAGGAGATTTGAGTGAAAACTCAGAATATAACGAAGCTAAAAATGAGCAAGCTGCTGTAGAAAAAAGAATTTCAGAAATTGAAGAGATACTAAACCACATGGTACTAATTGAGTCTTCAGGCAATGTTGATATTGTGTCATTAGGATCAACTGTTGTCCTTAAAGATTTAGAGTATGATGAGATCATAGAGTATACAGTAGTTGGTTCTGCTGAAGCTGATCCTAGAAAAGGAAGATTATCTAATGAGTCTCCAGTGGGAAAACAGATTTTAGGCAAGACAAAAGAAGAGGTAGTTGAAGTTCAGGTTCCTGCAGGAGTTATAAAATACGAGATAGTAGAAATCAAATAAGGAGGAGACCTTGTGTCAACAGAAAACAACATAGATAATAGTGAACTAAATGAGTTATTAGTAAATAGAAGAGAAAACTTAAAGATCCTCAAAGAACAAGGTTTTGATCCTTTTAGTGAAGAAAACGCTACTTATGAAGTTACTAACACAGCTAAAGAAATCTTATCTGACTTTGAAGAGTTCGAAGGAGAAGAAGTTTCTATTGCTGGGAGAATTATGACTCTTAGAAGTTTTGGAAAAGCTGGTTTTGCTAATCTTAAAGATATCAGTGGAGAAATTCAGATATATGTTAGACGAGATGAAGTAGGAGAAAAAGATTTTGAAAGCTACAAATTATTAGATATCGGAGACTTGGTAGGAATTAAAGGAACAATCTTTAAAACCAAAAAAGGCGAGATAACTATAAGAGCTAAAGATTTTAAGCTTTTGACAAAAGCACTAAGACCGCTTCCAGATAAATGGCATGGCTTGAAAGATGTAGACACTAGATATAGAAAAAGATATGTAGACTTGATTGTTAATGATGAAGTAAGAGATACATTTATCAAAAGGTCAAAGATTATACAAGAGATAAGAAATTATTTAAATGATAAAGGATTCTTAGAGGTAGAAACACCAGTTATGCATCCACACGCAACTGGAGCTCCTTCAAGACCATTTATAACACACCACAATACTCTTAATATGCAATTAGTTTTAAGAATAGAGACAGAGCTATATTTGAAAAGATTAATTGTTGGTGGATTGGAAAGGGTTTATGAGATAGGTAGAATTTTTAGAAATGAAGGACTGTCTACTAGACACAATCCAGAATTCACTAGTATTGAATTATACTGGGCTTATCATGATTATGAAGATATAATGGAATTAGCAGAAAACTTAATAGAATACGTAGCTAAAAAGGTGCAGGGAAGCACTTTAATTGAGTGTGAAGGAAATGATTTAGATTTTTCTGCTCCGTGGCCAAGAATGACTATGTTAGAAACAGTAAAAAAATATGCAGGTATAGATTTTAATGATGTAAGTTCTGATCAAGAGGCCAGAAAATTAGCGAAAGAGCATTACTTGCCAGTTCAAGACTTTATGACATGGGGACACATATTAAACCTTTTCTTTGAAGAAAAGTGTGAAGAGTACTTGATTCAACCCGTTTTCATTCATGACTACCCTGTTGAAGTTTCTCCATTAGCTAAAAGAAAGATAGATGACCCAAGATTAACTGCTAGATTTGAAATGTTTGCAAATGGAAGAGAGCTAGGGAATGCATTTACGGAGCTTAATGATCCAGATGAGCAAAAACAAAGATTCATTGATCAACTTGCTGAGAGAGATCTTGAAGACAGACCAGAAAAGCATGAATTGGATGAAGACTTTATAGAAGCACTAGAAATAGGTTTACCTCCTACTGGTGGAATTGGAATAGGAATTGACAGGTTGGTTATGCTTTTGACTAACGCCTCATCTATTAGAGATGTAATCTTATTCCCAACAATGAGGGCTAAAGAATAATATTATGAAAGGCTAAGGTGAATTATGGTAGATAATAAAAAAGTCAAAATTTTATTAATTATAATTATCTTAGTCTTCTTAGTTTTTTTGAGTAGGAATCTATATATTAATAGCCAAGAAACAAAAGCCTTAAGTGCTTTTAATAAAGGAGATTATGATAAGGCCATCAATCACTATCAGTCAATATTAAAGCTTGATGATGATTTACAATATAAGATTAATATTGCTTACAATTATTATCTTTTAGAAGATTATGATAATGCCTTAGACTATTTAGAGAGAAATATTGATGAGATAAATAATCCTAAAGACCTATATTTGTTATCGTTGGTTAATGAAAAAAAAGGCAAAACCGATAAAACACTAGAAATTTTAAATGAAATTATCCAACTTGATAAGACTTATGTAAAAGCATGGGAAAAGATCGGTCAGATAGAATCTAAACAAGAAAACTATGATTTAGCAGCAAATGCTTATAGAGAAGCGATAGAATTAAAGCCAAAAGCGGGAGAAAATTACCTTGCTTTAGCAATGATTTTTTATAAGCAAAAAGCGTTTGATGAAGAAATACAAACTTATTTGGAAATGCTAGATAAAGAAGCGGTTGTTTACGAAAAAACAAAAGATGAATCTTTATTTGTTGCTGAATATAATTTAGGTGCGACCCTTTATAGGATTGATAGAATAGAAGAAGCTGTATCATATTTTGAATCTGCTATCAAGAAGGACCCAGATCATGCTGATGCAATGTATTATTTAGCTAGTATTCATGCTTTATTAGGAAATGAAAATAAAATGTATGATTATCTAGAAAAAGCTATTAAACTAGATGATAATTATCTAAATATAGTAGTAAAAGATAATGATTTCAGGGATTTTATTGAAACTAGCGACTTCGAGGAATTTATAAAAAACTTAGAATAAACAAAAGCTCTATGCAATTATTTTGATTGCATAGAGCTTTTTTATTAAACTTCCATAATTATTGGTAAAATCATTGGTTTGCGACCAGTTTCCTCGTATAAGTAATCCTGTAGTACTTGACGCATTTTATTTTTCAAAGGCGCCCAGCCAGTTTTGCCTGATTTTAGAAGATCATTTATTGCTTCATCAACCAAACTAATAGCTTCATTAATTAAGTCTTCAGATTCTTTGACAAAGACAAATCCTCTCGTGATAATAGTTGGTCCAGAAAGGATCGCTTGCTTATCTGCACTTATAACAACTATACAAGTTAAAACACCGTATTGAGCTAACAAGTGACGGTCTCTTAAAACGATTCTTCCAACATCTCCAATACCCCTACCATCAATAAGGATCCTACCAGCTTCTACAGTATCCACAATCGAAGCTGCTCTATCGTTAATTTCTAAAACATCTCCATTTTCCATTAAAAAGACATTGTCTTTTTCATATCCTAATGACAAAGCAATTTCGCGACATGCATGTTTTTGCTGATATTCACCATGGAAAGGAATAATGTATTTTGGTTTAACAAGGTGAAACATCATTTTAATTTCTTCTGCACTAGCGTGACCAGAAACGTGAACACGAGCATTTTTAGAAGTTATTACTGTTGCTCCATTTTTTGTGAGTCCATTGATCACTCGATTGACTAATTTTTCATTTCCAGGTATTGGATTTGATGACATAATAATTGTATCAAAAGCTCCAATGGAAATTTGATAATGTCTATTGTATGCCATTCTTGTTAAAGCAGCAAGGGGTTCTCCTTGACTACCAGTACATAAGATTAACAATTGTTCAGGTGAATAGTTATCAATTTGGTTTATATCAATCAAAGTATTTTCAGGAACATCTAAATATCCTAGGTTTGAAGCTGTTTCTACATTATTAACCATGCTTCTTCCAATAACAGCAACTTTCCTGTTATGCTTTTTTGCAAGAGTGAAAGCTTGTTGTATTCTATGTATATTTGAAGCAAATGTAGCCATTAATATCCTATTAGTATTATTGTTTAAAATACCATCGATAGTTACTCCTACCTCTTTTTCGCTAGGTGTGTATCCCTCTTTATTAGCATTTGTTGAATCGCATAAGAGTGCTAATACCCCACTGTCTCCATAATCTGCAAATCTATGATAATCAGTTACTTGGTTATCAATAGGTGTTTGATCAAATTTAAAGTCACCTGAATGAATGATAACTCCAGCAGGAGTCGTAATTGCTAAAGCTGCTCCATCAGGTATGCTGTGATTAACTCGAATAAATTCAACTTGGAAAGATCCTTCCGAAATTCTGTCTCCAATTTGAATCTCTCTAAATTTTGAATCACTTAAATTGAACTCAGCTAATTTTGGTCTAGCTAGTCCTAATGCTAACGTAGTACCATAAACAGGAACATCAACTTCTTGTAAAAAGTAAGCAAGCGCTCCAATGTGATCTTCATGACCATGAGTAATAAATATTGCCTTTACTTTTTCTTTATTGTCAATTAAATAACTCATGTCCGGTATAACATAATCAATTCCTAACATCTCGTCATCAGGGAACATAACTCCCGCGTCTATTACAATTATTTCGTCCTCATAGCGGAGTGCATACATATTTTTTCCGATCTCATTGACCCCGCCTAAAGGAATAAGTTGTACATCTTCTCTCACATAAATTCTCCTTTGTATATTTTTTATTTAAAAACTTACTAACTTAATCCTAAATTAATCCGAATCTAAAAATCTATAGTAAGTATATCATAGCACCGGACTTAAATAAAATAAATAAAGGAGATTGGACTTTTATCTCGAATAGTGATAGATTAGACGAGAGTTAAGAATATTTTTATATTAAGAAAGAAGGATTATATATGTATTTATCAAAACTAAACATGAGTCAATTTAACCAACTGAAAGAATCTATCCAAGGAGTAGTAATACCTATAGGATCAACTGAGGCTCATGGTCCCCATTGCCCTTATGGAACAGACTTTTTAATTCCAGATGAAATTGCTAATAGACTTAATGACTCAAGAGAATCTTTATTAATTACACCTACAATTAATTTTGGTGCCTCGTGGGATTTAGGGCACTTTCCTGGAACCATTAGCTTATCTTCTGAAACTCTAACTAGAGTAATAACAGAAGTTGGCAATGACATATTGAAATGGGATCTTAATAATATAATAATACTTAATGGACATGGAGGAAATAATCCTGCAATTAGGATTGCTTCTCAACATCTAGCAAACAATGGCGCTAAAGTATTAGTAATAAATTGGTGGTTAGATTATCAAGATGATATCTTAAAAATATGTGAGTCAAAAGGGCATGCTGGAGAAGATGAAACTTCTGCTGTTTTAGCAATAGATTCATCCTTAGTAGATATGGATTTAGCTCCAAAAAATACAAATATACCGATAGGGAAAGTTTATGCATCAGAAGTCCCGCTTCTTGTATTGGAGAATGCAATTACAGGTGATGCTACAAAGGCTAGTAAAGAAAAGGGAAACAAAATGCTAGATTTAGTTCGCGAAAAAGTAAATACCCAGATTGAATACTTTTTAGCAGGGAAGTATATTAAATAGACATATAAAGGAACAAACTGATTAAATTTGCACTCTAACTCCTATAAAAGAGTAGAATAGTATTAAATTTTGATAACATTATTAGATATATTGTTGTCAAATACTTTCTAGATGATGTAAATTAGTTATGTGTTGTATATGCTTATGGGAGGCTTTTAATGTTAGAATTTAAAAATGTAACCAAAAGATATAAAGATTTAATTGCTATAGATAATGTTTCACTCGAAATAGATAAGGGAGAGTTTGTTTTCTTAGTAGGACCTAATGGAGCTGGTAAGTCTACACTTTTAGAACTCACATATTGTGAAGAATACCCTACAAAAGGTCAGATAGTTTTCGATGGTATGGATTTGACAAATTTAAGAAAAAATCAGGTTCCTAAAGCTAGAAGAAAAATGGGAATTATATTTCAGGATTTTAAATTGTTGCCAAATTATACTGTTAAAGAAAATATTGCATTTGCTCTTAGAGTCGTTGGTACTAAAAAGGGTAAAATAATTGAGAGGGTTGATGAGGTTTTAGATATAGTAGATATGCATCATAGAAAAGACTACTATCCTGAACAGCTTTCTGGTGGTGAGCAACAAAGGACTGCTGTAGGAAGAGCTTTAGCTAATTGGCCAAAAATTATAATGGCTGATGAACCTACTGGCAATTTAGATCCTATGATCACAGAGATAATTATGGGGCTATTTTCCAAAATAAATGGCGATGGAACAACAATCTTAATGGCTACACATGATTTAGATGTAGTTAAAAAAATGAAAAAAAGAGTAATTACTTTAAATAAAGGCAAAGTTATTAGCGATGATGCACAAGGGGGTTTTTCTCTTGTTTTATAATGCCATCCATCATATTAAAGTTGCTTTTAGAAACCTGTTAAGGAATGCTTGGATGACGACTGCTTCAATAACGACGATTTTAGTAGGGTTGTTTATTGCAGGTTTAGTTATAATATTAATTTCAAATGTTAATTATTTTGTAGATCAAGTAGAGTCTGAGTTGTTGATAAAAGTATTTTTAGAAAAGGACCTACCACTTGATCAAAAGGTATTATTAGAAGAAAGAATAGATAATCACCCCTTGGTAGAAAGCATAAGATATCTTGATACAGAAGAGGGTAAAAAAGTATTAGAGGAACAGTTTGGAGAAGATGCAGATGTTTTAGAGGGGTTGGATTTAGATGAAATCCTTTGGGATGGATATGAAATTACTGTTTATGATGCTGCTCAAATAAATTTAGTAGCCCAAGCACTTGATGATTTTGAAGGAATAGATGAAATTGTTTACGGAAAAGAGTATATATCTGACTTATTAAGAATGACTGAAATTGTCAAGTCAGTGGGATTAATATTAGCTTTTATTGTTAGTATTGCCTCTACGTTTGTTATCTTTAACACAGTTAGGCTTACAGTTATGATGAGAAAAGACGAGATCTCAATTATGAGATATGTTGGTGCTACTAACTGGTTTATTCGTTGGCCTTTTATTTTAGAAGGTTGGATCATTGGACTGCTAGGAGCACTGCTTGCTTCTGGAGGATTGATTTGGGCATATAATAAGGTTGCAGTTTGGTTTGTCAATAATGTTCAATATGTTCAAATTGTACCCATTGATAGTGTCACTAAAAACGTGTTAATTATTTTGTGTGCAGGGGGATCTATTTTAGGAATTTTTGGTAGCACCCTGTCCATGAGAAGATTTTTAAAACTTTAGAAAGGATGCTTTTAGATGAAATATATGCTTAGGCTTATAGCGCTTGTAATTTTAATATCATTAGCATTCACTTTTTTATCTGCATCTGCCAAAAATATTAATGATGTTATGGAAGAGTTAAAAAATGCAGAGCAAGACCTAGAGAATATAAAAAATAAATTAGAGGATAATACCCAAAAACAAAATGCAACAGCTAGTCAACTCAAAGAGTTGACAGCTCAGCTAGGACATACAGAAAGACAAATAAACACATTAGAAAATGATATTGTAAGCATTAATCAATCCATAGCAGGAAGAGAAGAAGAATTAAGTCAAGCAAACATGGAATTAGATGAAAGAGAAAATCTTTTGTCCTCAAGAGTTCGTTCTGCATATAAACATAGCTCTTTTAACTATATTTCGATACTTTTTAATGCTACTTCTTTAGCAGATTTCTTATCAAGATTTACCATATTTAAAAGATTGATATCGGTAGATAGAGAGCTGGTTGAAGGAATAAAAGAACAAAAAGAGTTTTTGGAAGAAGAAACAGCCAGATTAAAAGAAGAAAAGCAAATTTTACAAATACAAATGCAAACGGTCGAATACCGAAAGAGCGAGTATCAAGCTAGGTCTACACAAAGATCGGCTTTACTAAAACAACTGGAAAATGATGCTGATGAATATGAGAAGGCTTTAGAAGAACTAGAGAGAACCTCACAAGAGTTAACTGTGATGTTAAAAAAGATGGCAGAGTCAGAAACCAAAGGAACTGGAAAACTGACTTGGCCTACACCAGGATATACGAGGATAACTTCAGCTTATGGTAATAGGATTCACCCAATTACTAGGAAAAATTCATTCCATACAGGAATCGACATTGCCATTGCTCATAGTCGCCCGATAGTTGCTTCTGATAGTGGTACAGTAGTTTATTCTGGAAGCTATGGAGGATATGGGTTGGTAGTCATTATTGATCATGGTAATGGGATTTCTACTCTTTATGCTCACTCATCAAGACTTTTAGTAAAAGAAGGCGAAGGTGTAGCTAAGGGACAAAAAGTTGCATTGTGTGGTACAACGGGACTAAGTACTGGGCCTCATTTACACTTTGAAGTACGTGTATCAGGTGAACACGTAGATCCACAGGGATATGTTAGCAGATAATAGATTTTATTTAGAATTTATGGTTTAATATATAGGCAGTATCTAAAGTGCTCATTTGAGCACTTTTTTATACTAGAAAATGTTTGAGGGGAGAGTTAAAGATGGGTAAAGAGTTTAAATTAGTATCAGAATATTCACCAAAAGGAGATCAACCTCAGGCAATAAAGCAATTAACGACTGGGTTAAATAAAGACTTTAGGCATCAAGTATTACTCGGAGTAACTGGCTCTGGTAAAACTTATACGATGGCAAATGTTATAGAAAACGTTCAAAAACCTACATTAGTTTTAGCTCACAATAAAACACTTGCAGCTCAATTATGTAGTGAGTTTAGAGAGTTTTTCCCAGATAATGCAGTTGAATACTTCGTCAGTTACTATGATTATTATCAACCAGAAGCATATGTTCCAAGTTCAGATACATATATTGAAAAGGATGCTTCTATTAATGATGAAATAGATAAGTTGCGCCACTCTGCTACGAGTGCTCTATCTGAAAGAAGAGATGTAATTATTGTAGCAAGTGTTTCATGTATATACGGACTAGGCTCTCCAGAGTATTACTATAAACTGGGACTTTCTTTAAGGGTTGGTATGGTTAGGTCTAGAAATGAAATTTTGAGACATTTAGTAGACATACAATATAATAGAAATGATATGAATTTTCAGCGTGGGACTTTTAGAGTAAGAGGAGATATATTAGAGATATTCCCTGCTTCACAGAATGAATTAGCCATAAGAGTAGAATTTTGGGGAGATGAAATTGAGAGAATCACTGAGATCAATAGTTTGACAGGCGAAGTAATGGCAGATAGAAGCCATATCGCAATATATCCAGCTTCTCACTTTGTAACATCAGAAGAAAATATTAAAAGGGCAGTTGAAGATATTAAAGTAGAGTTAAAAGATAGATTAGAATATTTAAGAAAAGAGAATAAACTGCTAGAAGCGCAAAGATTAGAACAAAGAACTAAATATGATATAGAAATGATCAGCGAGTTGGGTTTTTGTAGAGGAATAGAGAATTATTCAAGGCATTTAGATGGTCGTAAAGAAGGAGAACCCCCATGGACTCTAATGGATTATTTTCCAGATGACTTTTTACTAATGGTTGATGAATCTCATGTATCATTACCTCAAGTTAGGGGTATGTATTTTGGAGATAGATCAAGAAAGCAAACATTAGTAGAGCATGGTTTTAGATTGCCTAGTGCATTAGATAATAGACCTTTAAAATTTGAAGAATTTATGAGAAGGATAAATCAAGTGGTTTACGTATCTGCTACACCAAGAGAGTTTGAAACCAATTTAAGCGAGCAAATGGTTGAACAAATTATTAGACCAACAGGATTAGTAGATCCAAAGATAGATGTTAGACCAATTGAAGGTCAAATTGATGATCTTTATGGCGAAATAAATAAGTGTGTAGAAAACAAAGAAAGAGTTTTAGTTACCACTTTAACTATAAAAATGGCAGAAGATTTGACAGACTTTTTTAAAGAACATAGGGTTAAAGCAAAATATTTACACCATGATATAGATACAATTGAAAGAATGGAGTTAATTCACGATTTAAGAACTGGCGAATATGATGTTTTGGTAGGAATCAACTTATTAAGAGAAGGATTAGATTTACCAGAAGTATCTTTAGTTGCAATTTTAGATGCAGACAAAGAAGGGTTCTTAAGATCAGAAACAGCACTAGTCCAAACTATTGGTAGAGCAGCTAGGAATGTTAACGGACGAGTTATTATGTATGCTGATAGGATAACTGGCTCGATGAAAAGAGCTATGGATGAAACAGAGAGAAGAAGAGAGATCCAACTTGAATTTAATAGAAAGAATAATATTACACCAGAAACAATAAAGAAATCTGTCAGAGATGTAATTAAGATAACACAAATTACAAATGATGATGGGCAATACTTAACAACTAGAGCAATTTCAAAAATGACAAAAGCTAAAGCTAAAGAGCTAACTTTGCATTTAGAGGAAGAAATGAAGCAAGCTGCAAAAGATTTAGAATATGAAAAAGCAGCTGAACTGAGAGATTTGATTGCTGATATTAAAAAAAGAAAGAAAATTAGCTAACAACAAACGTTTGTTCTCATGCTTTGTTTACTTAGGCAAAAATCTAACATATAATATAAATTGCTCAGATATACGAATGTATGTTTTGTTTTGAGTAGTATCGAATCAGGAGGAAGAAAAAGTGGCGCTTAAAAAGATAGTAGTAAAAGGAGCAAAAGAACACAACTTAAAAGATATAACTGTTGATATGCCTAGAGACCAGCTTATTGTAATTACTGGTTTAAGTGGCTCTGGAAAAAGTTCTTTAGCATTTGATACAATATTTGCAGAAGGGCAAAGAAGATATGTAGAATCACTGTCAGCTTATGCAAGGCAATTTTTAGGACAGATGCAAAAGCCAGATGTAGAATATATTGAAGGATTATCTCCTGCTATATCTATAGACCAAAAGACTACAAGTAGAAATCCAAGGTCGACTGTTGGGACCGTTACTGAAATATATGATTATCTAAGATTGTTATTTGCAAGGATTGGCATACCACACTGTCCAAATGGTCATGGGCCAATAACACAGCAAACCACGCAACAAATAGTAGATCAAATCTTAGAAATGGAAGACGGAAAAAGATTTCAAATTCTTGCTCCAGTCATTAAGGGCAAAAAGGGAGAACACAGAAATCTATTAGCAAACTTACAACGAGAAGGTTATGTAAGAGTTAGAATTGATGGGAATCAATATCTATTAGAAGATGAGATAAATTTAGATAAAAACCAAAAACACAATATAGAAGTTATTATTGACAGGCTAGTAATGAAAGAAGATATTATTGATAGATTAACTGACTCATTAGAAACAGCATTACAGCTAGCTGATGATACAGTAATAATTGATAAGCTAGATGGGGATGAAAAGCTATATAGTACAAGGTATGCCTGTGCTGTTTGTGGATTTAGTATAACAGAATTAGAACCCAGAATGTTTTCATTTAATAGTCCTTTTGGAGCCTGTCCTGTTTGTGAAGGGATTGGATATAAGAGATCCGTAGATCCAGACAAATTAATATCAGATGAGAATCTTTCGATAAATGAAGGAGTAATAATTCCTTGGAATCTAAGCAGTAGCAATTACTATCCTCAACTTCTCAAAGGAGTAAAAGAGACTTTTGGAGTAGATTTAGATACTCCTTGGAAAGATTTATCTAAAAAAGACAAAGATATAATATTATTTGGCAACCAAGATAAAAAAATTAAGATGGAATATAGATTTAGAAGAGGCGGACAAAGGAAGTATGAAACATATTATGAAGGAGTAGTAAATCACACTGAAAGAAGATATGTTGAAAGCGACCGTGCTAAAGATAAACTTGAACAATTCATGTCTTTCTCTCCGTGTGAAGCGTGTGGAGGTCATAGATTGAAGCCTTCAAGTCTAGCTGTTTATGTAGGGGAGAAAAATATTTCTGAGATTACAGAATTGCCAATAGAAGAGGCTTTGAAGTATTTTGAAGATTTAGAGTTAACAAAAACCCAAGAGTTAATTGGACACCAAATTTTTATAGAAATAAAAGAGAGATTAGCGTTTTTAGTTAATGTAGGATTAAACTATTTGACACTAAGTAGAAATGCAGGAACTCTTTCTGGGGGAGAAGCTCAAAGAATTAGGCTTGCAACCCAGATTGGCTCTGGGCTAACAGGGGTTTTATATATTTTAGATGAACCTAGCATAGGATTGCATCAAAGGGATAATAAAAGGTTAATTAATACTCTTAAAGGACTTAGAGACATTGGCAACACTTTAATAGTAGTAGAACATGATGAAGAGACAATTAGAGAAAGTGATTATATTATAGATGTTGGACCAGGTGCTGGAGTTCATGGCGGAGAAGTTGTAGCTAAAGGTCAGGTAGAGGATATAATAAACGAAGCTAGATCCATCACGGGTCAATATTTGTCAGGCAAGAAAAACATAGAAAAGCCTGACAATAGAAGAGAACCTAATGGTAAATGGCTAACTGTTGTAGGGGCAGCTGAGAATAATCTTAAAGATATTGAAGTGGCCTTTCCTTTAGGAACATTCACATGTGTAACTGGAGTGTCTGGTTCAGGAAAATCATCATTAGTGAATGAGATTCTTTTTAAGTCTCTAGCTAAAAATCTAAACAGAAGACAAGTTTGGCCAGGGAAGCATGTTAGTATAGAAGGAATGGAGCAGTTAGATAAAGTCATTGAAATAGATCAGTCACCTATTGGTAGAACTCCTAGAAGTAATCCTGCTACATACACAAAGACTTTTGATTATATAAGAGATCTTTTTGCAGAAACTCAAATGGCCAAAATCAGAGGATATAATAAAGGAAGATTTAGCTTTAATCTTAAAGGTGGCAGATGTGAGGCTTGTAAGGGGCATGGTATTAATAAAATTGAAATGCACTTCTTACCAGACATCTACGTGCCTTGTGAAGTTTGCAATGGAGCAAGATACAATAGAGAAACATTGCAAGTTAAGTATAAAGATAAAACAATTGCAGATGTTCTTAATATGACTGTGGAACAAGCTTTAGAATTTTTTGAACATATACCAACAATCGAGAAAAAATTAAGAACAATATATGACGTTGGACTTGGATATATTAAGTTAGGACAGCCTGCAACACAGCTTTCTGGTGGCGAGGCTCAAAGAGTAAAGTTGGCAACTGAATTATCAAAAAGATCTACAGGAAACACGATTTATCTTCTAGACGAACCAACAACAGGATTACATATGGAAGACATTTCAAAACTTCTTGTAGTTTTACAAAGGCTAGTTGATTCTGGTAATACTGTAATAGTTATAGAACATAATTTAGATGTTATAAAATGTGCTGATTACATAATAGATTTAGGTCCTGAAGGTGGCGATAAAGGTGGAACTGTTGTTGCTAAAGGTAAGCCAGAAGAAGTTGCAAAAGTAGAAAGATCATACACAGGCCAATTCCTAAAAAACATAGTATGAAGAGAGAGGTGGGGCAGTTAAAGTGAATGAAAAATTAAAATTAAAACTTTCTTTGCTCCCAAATCAACCTGGAGTTTATCTAATGAAAGATTCCAAGGAAGAAATAATTTATGTAGGGAAAGCAAAGTCTCTTAAGAATCGAATAAAATCATATTTTAACTCCTTCTATAGTCATGATGTAAAAACCCAAGAATTGGTATCAAATATTTATGTTTTTGATTATATAATTACAGATACAGAAATAGAGGCTTTAGTCTTAGAGAGCATTTTAATTCAAAGGCACCAACCTAAATTTAATATTAGAATTCCAGACAATAAACACTTCTTATACATAAGTATTGATGAAAGTGACCCTTTCCCAAAATTGGAGTCCGCATACAAGATAGAAAGAGACCAAAAAATATATTTTGGTCCTTTTCCTAATTCTTATGCAGTAAGAAACCTAATTGATGTTTTAAGCAAAGTATTTAAGCTAAGAACGTGTAATAAAGATTTCACAAAATCTAATTTAGGGAGAGCTTGTCTGAATTATCACATTGGATTATGTCAAGGCCCATGTATTAACGAAGTATCTAGAGATGAATATAAAAAACAGTTGCAAAAGGCGATAGATTACCTTTCAGGTGAGGAAGACAAGGTGGTAAAAGAACTAAAAGAAGAAATGCATCAGGCTGCAAGTAATCTAAATTTTGAAAAGGCAGCACATACAAGAGATGTAATAGACAGTTTGACTGGAGTTCTCAATAAACAAAAAATTGTTTCTGGAAAAAGAGGGAATATGGACATTATCTCCATTGCTAGAGGAGTAGAAGACGTTTGTGTTTTAGTTTTATTTATGAGAGATGGTCATATAATTGGCAAAGATGCAAACATGATGATAAATAGTGACAATAGAAAATCAAAAGAAATACTAAGTGCATTTATAGAACAATATTATTCTCACGAAGATTCTTTTATCCCAAAGGAAATAATTGTTGATGGAGAAGTAGAAAATCATGAGCTGATAGAGCAGTGGCTTACAAATAAAAAAGGATACAGAGTATACGTGCAAGTTCCAAAAAGAGGAGATAAGAAAAAACTAGCTTTAATGGCTAGAAAAAATGCCTTGCTAAATGTAGAGGAACAATGGAAAAAGCGAGGAGCTAAAGATGATACAAGGCAAGAAACATTAGAAGAACTATCCCATTTTCTTAAATTGCCAAAGACTCCAAAAAGAATCGAATGTTATGATATATCGAATATACAAGGTACAAATAGCGTTGGTTCTATGGTTGTTTTTGTTGACGGTAAAGCAAAAAAGAGCCATTATAGAAGATTTAGAATAAAGACAGTCGATGGACCTGATGACTTTGCGAGTATGAAAGAAGTATTGAGTAGAAGAATTGCTAGGTTAAATTCTGATGATGTATCATTTAAAAATGAACCAGATTTGATTATAATAGATGGAGGGCTTGGACAATTGAGCTCTGTTGAGGGTATAATAAAAAAGCTGGATACTACGAGTATTAGTATAATAAGTTTAGCAAAAAGAGAAGAATTAGTTTACAGACCAGGGAGTAATAAGCCCATAAGGCTTCCCAATAATTCTAGAAGCTTATATTTAATC
Source organism: Clostridia bacterium (assembly GCA_046542315.1). Taxonomy (GTDB): domain Bacteria; phylum Bacillota; class UBA994; order PWPR01; family PWPR01; genus PWPR01. The sequence goes on along the minus strand of JBKHBO010000015.1, from coordinate 17,541 downwards.
CAAAGAATTAGAGATGAAGCACACAGATTTGCAATAGAATATCATAAAAGATTAAGAAATAAGCATGCTAAGCAAAGTGTTTTATCAGAAATAGATGGCATAGGAAAAGTAAGACAGAAGAATTTATTAATAGAATTTAAAAGTCTCAAAGCAATAAAAGAAGCAAGTGTAAGTGAGCTTGCAAAGGTAAAGAGTATGAACAAAAAAACAGCAAAAGCTGTTTATGATTACTTTAATAAAGGAAAGTGAGCGTGACACAATGGCTGATGGGTATAAACTAAGATATGGAGAAAGTCGTGATGATGTTACTTGTATTCCTAATGAATTATGGGATCATTATCTACCTAATATAGGTGGGATTGGTGTTCTTGTTTATACTTTTCTTTATCGCATTACTTCAAGAAGAAGCAAAGTTGACTTTGAATATATGGCGAGTGAACTTATGTTGCATTATGATGATGTGCAAAAAGCAATTGCAAAACTAATTGAAATGGAATTGCTAAGTTTTTCTGGCTCAACTCATACGACTCTTAAAGTTAATGATCCAAAAGATAAGGATAAATTTCAAAGGTTTATAAAAGCGAGAGAAGAAAACACAAAAACTTTACGTCAAAAGAGACAGGAAAGAGAAGAGATTGAAGAGCATTATAAAAAGGAAAATCTTTTTGAGATTGTAGAAAAAGAATATGGAAGACCACTCAGAACTGCAGAATATAGAGCCTTATCCTTACTAGAAGAAGAATATCCAAGAGAATTAATAATTGAGGCGGTTGCAAGGTCAGTATTGAATCAAGCTTTTAACCTACAATATGTACAAACAATTTTACATAATTGGAAGCTAAAGGGTGTCAAAACCATGCAAGATGTAGAAAGAGAAGATGAGAAGTTTTTAGCAAACAAAAAGGGTAAAACAAAGAAAAAACCTAAGAAGAATGATACCCAAGAAGTACCATCATATTATGATATTTATGCAAAAAGGGATGAAAAAGAGAAGAAATAAAGGGGTGAAACTATGTTGCCAAGCTTTGCAAAGCATGAAAAGAAAAGAGAAGAAGCATTGAAAAGAGTGCAAAAGCTAAGTAGTAAATATCCGGAATTAGCTGAAGTAAATAAAGAAATTGAAAAACTTACAAGGGACTTAAATAATTTTGATATTAAAGAATTGCAAAGCTTAATCAAAAAAAAAGAAAACCTATTTAAGAAATATAAAATACCCCAAAATATTGAAAAGCCTAAATATGATTGTCCTTATTGTGAAGACACAGGCTATATAGAATTAATAGATCAAGAAGCAAGTAAAGAATATAATTATAAAATAGTGAGGCTTGAAAAGTGTGGGTGTTTGATCGATGCAGAGAAACAGCATAGATTAAACCGCTTATTCAAAACAGCTCAATTGACTAAAACTATGCATAGGCAGACATTTGATAACTTCAAATTAGAATATTATAGTAATATAGCTATGAAAAATGGTTATACATATAGACAAATAATGAAATATAACAGAGACATTGCCAAAGAGTTTGCAGATGATATTATAGGTAACAATAATGAACAAAAAGGCTTGTTTCTACAAGGCAAACCTGGTGTTGGTAAAACTTTTCTTTGTTCAGCAATAGCAAATAAGCTTATAAAAAACCAAGTTCCAGTATTATACCTTCCATTTGTAGATTTTCTATACCAACTTCGAGATACTTTTGGAAGTAGTGATGAAAAAATGGATGAGTTAATAGGAGCAGCTAAAACTGTTGATGTTTTGATTCTAGATGATTTGGGATCAGAAAATATTAGTGATTTTTCACAAGAAATTCTTTTCACCTTACTCAATGCTAGAACACTGGTTGAAAATAAACCTGTAGTTTTGTCATCTAATTACTCAATTGAAGACCTTGAAGATGTTTATCATCCTAGAATAGCTTCAAGAATAAAAATGTTGACCACAATATTAGATTGTGTGGGAGATGACATAAGGGAAATGCTTTAACTGCCTAATAGGCAGTTTTTTAATTTTAAAAATTTGTTGACAAACGACAGTAGACTTAATATAATTAACCCATATATTAATAATATTAATAAATTAAATAAAATATTTAAGGAGATGACAAGATGATTTATGACGCACCAGGTAAATGCCCAATATGTGAAGGTGAACTAAATATTACACAATTAAAGTGTGAAGAATGTAACATTGAGATAAGTGGAACATTTAAAATGTGCAACTTTTGCCAATTAGACGAAGAAATGAAATTCTTTATTGCCAGCTTTATTAAATGCAGAGGTAATATTAAAGAGGTTGAAAAGGAACTAGGGATCTCTTACCCTACTGTTAGGAATAGGTTAGATAAAGCTATAGAGGCTTTAGGTTTTAATCCAGACGAAGAAACTAATTATGATGAAGTAGCTCAAGAAAGACAAAGCGTATTAAAGAAACTAAGTGATGGAGAGATAACAGCAGAGCAAGCCACAAATATGTTGAAAAATCTCAAATAATGAAACGGCCGAGCTTTTTTTTGTATATAAGAATTAAAGTAATGAATAAGCATAATATTTATTTATTATTACCCTTATTTGTAATAAACATGATTTTTCAAGGAGAAATATTTTATGGACTCATTGTTAAGTCAATTCTTAATAAAAAGTTTAAAAAATATGAAATAGATGCTGAGAAGATATTTTTTTCGATAAAAAGTATATGGGATTCATTAACTTTATATAGAAAAGAAGAAATTGTAAACATAGAAACAGAAGAAGTTTATGTTAAGATAAAATTTATATAACAGGAGGAATTATCATGAGTCTGGACCAAGAAAAAATGCAAATACTAAAAATGGTAGAAAACGGACAAATAACTGCTGATGAAGCAGCTCAATTATTAGATGCAGTTGGAGAGAAAGATGAGATTATTAACTTTTCTAAAAAGCCAGTAAAAAAAGGTGGAAAAGTTCTAAGAGTAAGAGTTTATGAAGGCAGTGAAAATATAAAAGTTAATGTTAATCTGCCTTTAAGATTAGTAGAAGTGTTAGTTGATATAGGGATTAAGTTTTTGCCAGTAGATAAATATCCTGATCTTAATAAGATTAATATGGATGAGTTGAAAGAGCTTATAGAAGCAGGAATAGAAGGAAAAATAGTTGATATAGACTCTGCCGATGGTACTAAAGTAGAAGTATTCATTGAATAAATGTTTAATGTCCCATATAATTAGTGTGTTGTGAAGCAAAATTAGGAGGTGCATAGTATATGGGTAGAAGATTTGTTTTTAGAGTTTTAGCCAATGCTATAGCAATATTTTTAGTAGCAAATTATTTATCAGTAGGGTTGAGTATAACCGGGATAGGTGCTGCCTTAGTTGCAGCTTTAATTTTAGGAATAGCAAATGCAATAATTAGACCAGTTTTGCTCTTATTTACTTTGCCTATTAATTTACTAACTATAGGGTTATTTACATTTGTTATAAATGGGCTAATGTTGCAATTAACTGATCTGTTAGTTAGGGGAATGAGCGTCAGTGGATTATGGAGTGCTATTTGGGCTTCCATATTAATCAGTATTGTAAGTATGTTTATCAATAGCTTAGTAATGCCTCAAAAATAGGAGTAGAGATAAAAAATATGGCTATAAAATTAGTTGCAATGGATTTAGATCACACACTTTTAAATGAGGAAAGAAAAATTTCAGATTTTGATTTAGAAATGATAAAAAAAGCTAGAATGATGGGTATACATTTTACAATAGCAACAGGAAGAATGTATGCTGCAGCAAAGGATTATGGAGCGCTGTTAAAGATTGATATTCCAGTTATAACTTATCAAGGAAGCTTAATCAAAACACTAATGAGTAAAGAAGAACTCCTTCATCTTAGAATAGATAAAGAAGTAGCACTGGAAGCTATTGAATTAGCAAAAGATAAAGGTATCCATGTAAATATATATAATGGGGATGATCTTTACGTATTTAGTGAGAATGACTTAATAAGAAGATACAAAAAGGTAAACGGGATACATGCAATCGTTGATCCAGAGATAGACAAAAAAATGTTCTTTGATCCTACAAAAGTTGTTTTCGTAGAGGATGACTTAGTACTTTTAGATGAGTTGCAAAATGAATTAGATGATCATTATACGGGTAGATATGATGTAACAAGGTCGTTGCCTCATTTATTAGAACTAGGACATAAAAACGCAACTAAATCAAAAGCTTTAGAATTCTTAACAAAGAGAATGGGAATAAAGCAATGTGAAACAATGGCTATTGGAGATGGTATCAATGATATTGATATGATTAAATGGGCTGGAGTTGGAGTAGCTATGGATAATGCTGACAAAATAGTGAAAGAAAGCTCTAATTGGGTCACAACAGATAACAAAAATAGTGGAGTTGGAAGAGCAATTGAAAAGTTTGTTTTAAAGGTTCAATAAGAGCCTTTTCTTTTTTTAATATATCCTTGATAAGCTCTTATCTCTTATATTAATATGAAGTAGAGATTAAAATACATGCAAAGAGGTGGTTGACCATGAAGTGCCCAAGAGAAGTCCAATTAATATTTTCTGAACTTAGAAAACATGGTCATCAAGGCTGGGTTGTTGGTGGAGCTATTAGAGATTTCTATAATGGAAATAAGCCAGATGATTATGATATAGCTACAACTGCTTTGCCTGAAGAAATTGAAGAGATTTTTGAAAGGACCATACCAACTGGAAAAGAGCATGGTACAATTACTGTTTTAGTCTCTAGTAAAGTGATTGAAGTAACCACTTTAAGAGTTGAAAAAGAATATAGTGATTATAGACATCCAGATCAAGTTGAATTTACTAGTAATATTGTAAAAGATTTGGAAAGAAGAGACTTTACAATTAATGCAATGGCATATAATGATATAGACGGCTTAATAGACCCATTTGAGGGCAAGAATGACTTAGATAAAAAAGTTGTTAGAAGTGTAGGATGTGCGAAAGAAAGATTTTTAGAGGATCCTCTTAGAATGCTTAGAGCCGTAAGATTTGCTGTAACTTTAGGATTTGAAATTGAAGAAAGTACATACAAAGCTATTGAAGAGCTTTCTAGTATGTTAAGGCATATTAGCAATGATCGAATAGGCCAAGAGATGGTAAAATTATTTAGTTGTCAGAAGCCTTCAAAGGGAATTCAAATAATAGTAGATACTGGACTGGTAAACAAAATAATTCCTGAGCTAATTCCAATGATTAATTTTGAGCAAAATAATCCACATCATGATTTAGATGTTTATAAGCATTCTTTATGTGTGATAGATTCTACACGAAAAGAGATAATATTGAAGCTAGCTGCTCTATTTCACGATATTGCTAAACCTAAAACATATGTAGAAAAAGATGGGATAGGACATTTTTATGGCCATGAAGAGGAATCAGCTAATATGGCTATAAATATTATGGATAGATGGAGGATTAATAAAGCATCACAAGATAAAGTTGCAGAATTGATAAATAGACATCTTAGATTGCCAAATCCTGAAAACAAGTTTAAAGTTAAGAAATTTATCTCAGAAGTAGGTCTAGATACGATCGATCTATTAAGTGAGTTAATGATTGCAGATAGAGTTTGTAAGTCTCCCCCTTATGATTTTGAGGAAATTTATAGGCTTAAGTTTGTTATAAATGAAATATTAAAAGAAGAAGAGCCACTGAAAGTTACTGATTTAAAAGTTAATGGTAACGATATGATAGAGATTGGATATAAAGGCAAGTCAATTGGAGAGGTTTTAAACTCATTACTTACAATAGTATTAGACCATCCGCGCCTTAATGACAAAGAATATCTGATGCAAAAAGCTACAGAATGGCATGAAAAAAGTAAAAATTCAAAAAAAAAATAAAAAAGATTAATTTTAAAGAAGGAATTAGTAAAGTTATCTAGAATTAACATAATATTAGGTTAGATGTTTCAATTAATGCGATTTGCACCCGCAATTATACTGTTCATATTAATTATTCATAACTCCTTCCTTTTTTATAAACTTGGAATATTCTAACCAAAGCGGCTTTTTAGCCGCTTTTTTTTTGTTATAATAGAGACATGCACTAGTAAGTAAAGATAACAAGGAGGACTTTTTGTGACCAAAATTAAAGTGATGAGCGTTTTTGGTGTTAGACCAGAAGCGGTGAAGATGGCTCCAGTAATAAAAGAATTAGAAAAATACCCTGAAGCTATAGAAAGCTATGTTACTGTTACTGGCCAACATAAAGAAATGTTGCATCAAATTTTAGACATGTTTGCAATAACAACTGATTATGATTTAGATATTATGAAACAAAAACAAACATTAATTGATATTTTTGAAAGGTCGATGAGAGGACTAGATAAAACTTACAAAGAAGTTGATCCTGATATAGTGCTAGTCCACGGAGATACATTAACTAGCTTTGTTGCTGCATTAACAGCTTTTTATAATAAAATTAAAGTAGGTCATGTAGAAGCAGGGCTAAGAACTTATCAAAAATACTTCCCCTATCCAGAAGAAATAAACAGACAATTAACTGGAGTGTTAGCAGATATGCATTTTGCTCCAACTCAAACTGCGAAAGAAAATCTTTTAAAAGAGAATATTAAGCAAGAAAAAATATATGTTACTGGAAATACAGTTATTGATGCACTAGATTTTACAGTAGAGAAAGATTACAAATACACTAATCAAAAATTAGCAGAAAATCCTTGGCAGGATAAAAGAGTTATCTTGATGGAAGTGCATCGTCGGGAAAATTGGGGACAACCAATTAGAGAAATTTGTGAAGCAGTAAGGGATATAGTGCTGAAATACAAAGATTCTTTTTTGGTTTTTCCAGTACATTTAAACCCGATAGTAAAAGATGTAGTGTATGATGTATTCGAAGGTGTTGATAGGGTTTTATTGCTGGGGCCTTTAGATACAAATGATTTTCACAACATAATGGCAGAGGCTGAGTTTTTAGTATCAGACTCAGGAGGAGTCCAAGAGGAAGCGCCAGCTTTAGGAACTCCAGTATTAGTAACGAGAGATGTAACTGAAAGACCTGAGGCAGTTAATGCAGGGACGGTAGAGATTGTTGGAACAAAATATCAATCAGTTTATAATAGTGTTAAGGAACTGTTGACAAACAAAGAGAAGTTAAATAAGATGTCAATGACAATTAATCCTTACGGAGATGGCTTAGCTTCAAGAAGAATTGTACTATCAATAATGAATGAGTTTGGACTTATTAATCAGCAAATAGAAGAGTGGAATTATACTAATGTTAAAGAATAGTGAAGTTAAGCTAAAAAACATTTAAAAATTATTAATTTATGCTTTTACTAAAGGAAATTTTAAGATACAATACTGGAAGTGTGAAGGTAAAGGTAATGTTGCTTTTAATAATATTCTATTTGGAGGATTTAAGATGAATTCCTGGCAACAGATATTCAAATACCTTGGTTTAATCACATATTTAGGTGTATTGGTAGCAGTTTCAATTTACCTAGGGTTACTGGGTGGCTCATATTTAGATAAACTGTTTAATACAAATCAAATTTTTACTATAATAGGGATATTGGTAGGAGCAGTTACAGGAATATTCTTACTATATAAAACAGCTATCAAGTTTTCTGATAATTAACGAGCTCGGAGGTGAAGTAATGCCAGATGATCCCAAAGACCTAGTATCATTTGTTGAAAAAAGAGTGCTTATAATTGTAGGCTTTTTGGCAGTAGGATTTTATATAATTCAAGCCCAAAGTTGGTCTCTCGGTATCATGCTTGGTGGATTTGCTTCAATCATGTATTTAAGAGCAATTTCAGTGGTAGCAAAAACAGTGATAGGAACTAATGAAAAAATTGCAAAGATTAGTACAATTGCAAGCTTTGCTTTTAGACAACTATTAACTATTTCCCTTTTAGGGATTAGCTTTTTTAGAGATGAGATAAGTTTTCCAGCGGTTGTTCTTGGACTTCTTTTAGTAAAGATAATAATTATTTCTAAATCAGTTCAAGAGAAATGGCAAGATTCACTCAATCAACAAATTAAAAATATTAGAAACAAGTTGGAAAGGAGGAACTGAAATTGGAAAAAGCCCTAGAAGGGCCTTCAGTCGTATTTGAACTTTTTGGTATACCTATAAATGAAACAATAGTTAATACTTGGATTATTATGGTTATAATAATTTTAGGAGCATATATAATCTCTCGTAATTTTGAACGTATTCCAAAAGGTGCACAGAATGTTGCAGAATCTATAGTTGAAGCGTTAAATGATTTTACAGTGTCAACAATGGGAGAAAGAAATAGATGGTTTGCTCCCTATGCAGGAACAATACTCATTTTTATTTTCTTTGCTAATATTTCTGGCCTTTTTGCATTATGGCCACCAACAGCAGACACAGCTACTACTATAGGCTTAGCTGTTATAACTTTTGTTTTAATTCAATTCAATGGAATTAAAAGTAAGGGTGTAGGGCAATATATTAAAGGATTAGTTTGGGAACCTATTCCAATTATATTTGCACCAATGAATATTATTAGTGAGTTAGCGACACCAGTTTCATTAGCTTTCAGGCTTTTTGGTAATATCTTAGCAGGTGTAGTTGTAATGGGAATGATATATTCAGTTGTCCCGATAGGAATACCAGTGCCATTGCATATTTATTTTGATTTATTTGCAGGTGTTTTACAAAGTTTCATATTTACAATGTTAACAATGGTGTTTGTCTCAATGGCAACAGAAACAGAATAATTAATTATAGGAGGATTTAATAATGGAATTCACAGAATTAGCAGTAGCAGCATTTGCTGTATTAGGTGCAGGAATTGCAATGATTGCAGGTTTAGGACCTGGTATTGGACAGGGCTATGCAGCGGGTAAAGGTGTAGAAGCAGTTGGTAGACAACCAGAAGCTAGAGGCAGTATTATAACAACAATGATTTTGGGTCAAGCGGTAGCTGAGACAACAGGTATTTATGCGTTTGTAATTGCGTTCATTCTTATTGGTGTGGCTAACGGAATTTTGGGTTAACATTTTAACTCTCACAGACGTACATTAACGAATTTGAGGAGAGTGTCTGATATATGGATATAGATATAAGAAATATAATATTTCAGATAATTAATACATTAATTTTATTCTTTGTATTAAGGAAAATATTCTTTAAGCCAGTCACTAAATTTTTAGATGAGAGACAAAACACCATCAAAAATAAGATTGACCGAACAGAAGAAGATCTGAAAGAAGCAGCTAAACTGAAAGAAGAATACGAGCAAAAATTAAGAGAAGCAAGACAAGAAGCTTTGTCAATCATGGACTCTGCAAGTAGCCAAGGTGAAAAGAAGAGAGAAGAAATTATTAGCCAGGCTAGAACAGAAGCAGAAAGAATTAAAGAAAAAGCTAGTGCAGAGATTGAATCTGAAAAAGAACAAGCCTTAACATATTTAAGAGATCATCTTGCTGAACTAGCAACATCAGCAGCTAGTGTTGTGCTTGAGAAAAGCTTAGATACTGAAAGTCAAGCTCATTTAGTTGACTCATTTTTAGAAGGATTGGATGAGTCTGATGAAAAATAGCGTGCTAACTGATAGATATGCGAAAGCATTATTTAAGATTGCACTAGACAGTGATTTAGTAGATACTTTTTATCAAGATCTATCTTCTTTAACAGAAGTCTTTAATGAGAACCCAAAGTTAAAAGAGATATTCACACATCCTAGGCTTTCAAAAGCAGACAAAGACAGTATAATTGACGATTTCTACCAAGTTGCTTTTGAAAACCAGCATATTAAGAATTTTCTTCATTTATTAATTCAGAAGAAAAGAGAAAAAGAATTAGAAGGAATTTTTGATTCTTTTACTAAGCTATATGATGATTACAAAAAACAACTCCCAGTTGAGGTTGTTGTTGCTAATGAAATAACTGATGAGCAGATTGAGAAGTTAAGAAAAAAAATAGTAGATAAGACAAAAAAAGAACCCATAATAACAATCTCTATTGACCCTCAGCTTTTAGGTGGGATGATTGTTAAATATGAAGATAAAATAATTGACGGTAGTGTTCTTAAGCAGGTACAGCAACTAACTGCTAGCATTAAAGATATACCAGTTGCGAAATTGCGAGGTGAAGTAGTTTGAAAATAAGGCCAGAAGAAATAAATGCTGTAATTAAAAAACAAATAGAATCATTTCAAAAACATCTAGATGTATCTGACGTTGGTACAGTTTTACAGACTAATGATGGTATAGCTCACATTCATGGATTACAAAATGCAATGTCTAGTGAGTTGCTCGAATTTGAGAGTGGTGTTTTTGGCTTGGTGTTAAACCTAGAAGAAGACAGTGTTGGTTGTGCAATTATGGGACCTGTTAACTCAGTTCGTGAAGGCGATGTAGTTAAAAGAACAGGTAGAATAATTCAAGTTCCTGTTGGAGAGAAACTAATAGGTAGAGTTGTAAACCCACTTGGACAACCTATAGATGGAAAAGGACCAATTCAAACAGATAAAAGCAGACCAATTGAGGTAATTGCTCCAGGTGTAATGAGTCGTCAACCAGTTGACTTTCCTTTACAAACAGGTATCAAAGCTATAGATGCTATGACTCCTATTGGTAGAGGCCAAAGAGAGCTAATTATCGGTGATAGGGGAACAGGTAAAACAGCTGTTTGTATTGATACAATTCTTAATCAAAAAGGGTTAGATGTAATATGTATTTACGTAGCTATAGGTCAAAAAGCTTCTACAGTAGCTAGAGTAATAAAAACCCTTGAAGAAAAGGGAGCAATGGAATATTCAATAGTCGTTGCTGCTAATGCAAGTGAATCTCCACCAGTGCAATATCTAGCACCATATGCTGGGTGTGCAATGGGAGAAGAGTTTATGTGGCAAGGAAAAGATGTCTTAGTTGTATATGATGATTTAACAAAACACGCTAAATCTTATCGTGCAATGTCATTGTTACTTAGAAGACCACCTGGTAGAGAAGCATATCCTGGTGATGTATTTTACTTACACTCTCGCTTATTAGAGAGATCAGCTAGACTTAACAGTGAGTTAGGTGGAGGGTCATTAACTGCACTTCCAATAATAGAAACTCAAGCAGGAGACGTTTCTGCATACATTCCAACTAACGTAATTTCGATTACTGATGGACAGATTTATTTAGAATCTGATTTATTCTTTGCAGGTGTTAGGCCAGCTATTAACGTTGGACTTTCAGTTTCACGTGTAGGTGGAGCTGCTCAGGTTAATTCGATGAGAAAAGTAGCAGGTAGTTTAAGGCTCGATTTAGCGCAGTATCGTGAATTGCAAGCATTTGCCCAATTTGGTGCTGATTTAGATGAGAGCACTCAGTCAAGATTGACAAGAGGAGAAAGACTAACAGAATTGTTAAAACAGCCTGAGAATGAACCTTTAGAAGTTGGAAAACAAGTTGTTCAGATTTTTGCAGGCACTCAGGGCTATTTAGACAGAATACCTGTTGAAGATGTTGAAAGTGTTGCTTACAAACTAGCTGATTATGTTGGGCAAATGAATTCAGATTTATTATATAAATTAAAAAATGAGAAGAAGTTCACAGATGAAATCAGAGCGGAATTGAAAGAAGAAGTAGAGAACTTCTTCCAACAATACTCTCATTAATTGGTGGTTAGAGGAAAATGGCCAGCTTAAAAGAAATAACAAGAAGAATAAAAAGTGTCAAAAATACTCAACAAATTACAAGAGCAATGAAAATGGTAGCTGCTGCAAACTTGAGGAAAGCTCAAAAGTCTTTATATGAGGCAAGGCCTTATACGGACAAAATTATTGAAATGTTAAAAAGAATTGGGGAAGTTACTGATATTACAGAGCATGAACTACTCAATATAAGAGATGGTAGTAAAGAACTTTTTATTGTAGTTGCCGCTGATAGAGGTTTGTGTGGAAATTTCAATGCACAAGTCAATAGATTCGGAAGTGACTTAGTAGATGGTATCGATGGAGAAACAAGTGTAATAGTTGTAGGGAATAAGGCTAAAGACTATTTTAGATATAGAAACTATAACATCATCGGTGAATATACTGATCTTGGAGACAAAATAGGTTATTCGCAAGCTCGTGAAATAGCAGAAGCAGTTACTACATATTATTTAAATGGAGTAGTTGATAGAGTAAAAGTAGTATATGCAAGATTTAAGAATACTATGGTTAGAGAAAATTCAAGTTTTGAGCTACTTCCAGTCGCACCAATAGAGGGTGAGCCTGGTATTAAGGTAGAGTATATATTTGATCCAACTCCAGAAGAAGTATTAGACGAGTTATTACCAAGATACATTTCTATGACGCTTTTTAGGGCTATGCTTGAGAGTAAGGCAAGTGAACAAGGTGCTAGAATGGCAGCGATGGATGCAGCAACAAAGAATGCAGAAGATATGATTAAAACATTGACAATACAAAAGAACAGAGCTCGACAGGCTGCGATTACAACTGAAATTTCAGAAATCGTAGGCGGAGCGGAAGCATTGAAATAAAGGGGAGCGCCAAATGATAAAAGGACGTGTAACACAGGTAATGGGTCCAGTAGTAGACGTAGCGTTTGAAGAAGGACACTTACCAGATATATATAATGCTCTTAAACTTAATATAGAAACTGAAGACGAAAGTAGAGAACTTATCATAGAAGTTATGCAACATCTCGGAGACAATGTAGTTCGAGGAGTAGCAATGTCTTCTACAGATGGTTTGCAACGTGGAGTAGAAGTGGAAGATGCCGGTGGGCCAATTACTGTTCCTGTTGGAAAAGAAGTATTGGGCAGAATCTTTGATGTAACTGGTAACCACATTGATGGAAAAGAAGCAGTAAAAACAGATAAAAGATCTTCTATTCATAGAGAAGCCCCAACATTAGAAGAACAATCTGCAAGTACAGAGATGTTTGAAACAGGAATTAAAGTTATTGACTTGCTTTGCCCATATCCAAAGGGTGGAAAGATTGGACTATTTGGTGGTGCAGGAGTAGGTAAAACAGTTTTAATTCAGGAATTAATCAGAGCTATAGCAGCTGAACATGGTGGATATTCGGTATTTGCTGGTGTAGGAGAGCGTACAAGAGAAGGTAATGATCTATATTTAGAGATGAGTGAATCAGGAGTTATTGATAGTACGGCTATGGTATTTGGACAGATGAACGAGCCTCCAGGAGCTAGAATGCGTGTTGGTCTTACAGGCTTAACTATAGCTGAATATTTCCGTGATGATCTAGGAACAGATGTGTTATTCTTTGTAGATAATATTTTTAGATTTATCCAAGCAGGTTCAGAAGTATCAGCTCTTTTAGGTAGAATGCCAAGTGCGGTAGGGTACCAGCCAACGCTTGCTTACGACGTTGGGCAATTGCAAGAGAGAATCACATCTACTAAAAAGGGATCCATTACATCAATTCAGGCTGTTTATGTGCCTGCAGATGACTATACAGATCCTGCACCTGCAACAACATTTGCTCACTTAGACGCAACAACAAACTTAGAAAGAAGCATTTCTGAGTTAGGTATTTATCCTGCAGTAGATCCTTTGGCATCAACTTCTAAAATATTGGAGCCAAAAGTTGTAGGAAAAGAACATTATGAAGTAGCAAGAGAAGTGCAAGTTATATTACAAAAATATAAAGATCTACAAGATATAATTGCTATCTTAGGAATGGATGAATTAAGTGATGAGGATAAAACAACGGTTTCTAGAGCAAGAAGACTGCAGAGATTTTTATCACAACCATTCTATGTGGCTGAACAGTTTACTGGATTCCCAGGCAAATTTGTCAAAGTAGAAGATACTGTAAGAAGTTTCAAGGAGATTCTTGAAGGTAAGCATGATGACTTACCTGAGGAAGCATTCTTGTTTGTTGGAACTATAGAAGAAGCAGTCGAAAAAGCAAAAAAACTAAAAGGTTAAGTAGGTGATCAATTTGAGTTTAGTTAAACTTGATATCGTATCGCCAAGAAGACTTTTGTATTCTAAAGATGTAAAAATGGTGATTGCAAGAGCTAAGTCTGGAGAGCTTGGCATTATGCCAGGACATATTCCTATACTTGCAACATTAGAACCAGGAGTAATGCGTGTTAAGTTAGAGGACGATTCAGAAGAGAAGATCGCTATTTCTGGAGGTTTTTTAGAGGTATCTAATGAAAAAATTACTGTTCTAGCTCGTACAGCTGAACTTCCTGAGGAAATTGATATTGATAGAGCTCTCAAAGCTAGAGAAAGAGCTGAAAAGAGACTGAAAGAGATTTCTCAAAGTAGGGTAGACCAAGCAAGAGCTAAAGCTGCTTTAGATAGAGCAATAGCGAGATTAAATGTTGTAGGAAAAAAATAATTAACATTAAAGGCCTTTTTCGAAAAGGCCTTTTACTGTAAAGGGTGTTTTAAATGAGCAAAGAAAAAAATAAAGACTCTTTAGAAGAAGTACTAATAAACGCATATCATGGTACTCCAGTGATTAAACCAGATGAATATAGGAAATTTCTAGGTACTTTTGAAGAAAGAATAATAGGCTTCTTATTAGTTGATGATCTAAAAGACTGCGAGAAACATAAAGAAATAGAAGCACTTATGAATGATGATAAAGCAGAGATGCTATTAATAAATAGCAAATTTGTAAAAGAATTATCAAATTTTATCAATATCGCGAACAATAAGGGACTAAAATATAGAGTAGTCTCTCGAAAAGAAGGCAGTACTGATGTAGTTTTAGTTATTGCCTCAAATAAAGCTTTACAAAATGATAATAATTGATTTTGCAAAGAGCTTACTTTAAGATAGAATAGTGGAGTAGATAGAAAGAGATATAGAGGTGAACTTTTTGGAAAATTTTGCAGACATCCTCTTTCAGAGGCGATTTGATATACAAAGCAACTTAATATTAAACATTGAATATGGTTATGGAGATTTGCCAGAGTCGCTTAAACAAAATAAAAAAAATGAATTCGGTAGGAATTGGGCATCTGTATCTGAATCATTAGTAGCTTATGGTGAATTATTGATCGAGGCATCTTACAAATATATAGCAGCGGTTAATATCGACTTTAGCTCATTTGTACAGTACGGTGCTTATGGTTTAAGGGCTTTAGAGTGCTTAATAATGAAAGCACTTGAAAAGGAACTGCCTGTTATAATAGACACAAGAGTTGCAGATTACCGAGGTCCTAATAAAACCATAGTTGGTAATGCGTTCATTGGTTATGTAAATGGATGGGATGGGTGGCAACCATCAAATATTCATGCACATGCTATGTCAATAATGACCTATAAGGGTAAACAGATGATTGAGCAATACTTAGAAATTTGTTTAAGGATGCAAAGAGGCTTATTGTTGCTAATTGATAATGAATATCAACCTGATTGGAAGTGGCTAGCTCAGAAATCAAGTACGCTTTTAGGTAATAAATTAGATAGAAGCGGACTAATACTTTATTTAGAAAATGAAGCAGTTCAACTTATTGAGAATATTTATAAGACAAGTTTAACTGCTATTATGGATATTCCTGATGATTTTGATAATATGCAGATAAAAAGCTTTTGGGATAAATTAAACCATAAAACAAAAATACAATCTTTTGTTCTTATAGATAAAGAAAAACTTGATTACCTTAAAATTAATAATCAGATTACTAATAGTAATATAGACTCAGCTATAGACAAGATGAGCTTTGTTAGAGAATCATTGGACGTATATAGAGAAATGTTTTATAAATAAATACAGCTGATTAAAGAATTGTGTTGTATGATTACAAAAAAATAGATAGAATGTGTATGCAGGTAAACGGAGGTGTATTGCATGTTTTTTGAACCAAAAGATATAGGAATAGATTTAGGAACAGCAAGCGTATTGGTATTTGTAAGAGGTAAAGGAA
Source organism: Clostridia bacterium (assembly GCA_046542315.1). Taxonomy (GTDB): domain Bacteria; phylum Bacillota; class UBA994; order PWPR01; family PWPR01; genus PWPR01. The sequence goes on along the minus strand of JBKHBO010000015.1, from coordinate 1,682 downwards.
TCGTCTTGCATGAGCCATCGGTTGTTGCTATTAATAAAGAAACTAAAGAAGTCCTAGCAATAGGCGAAGAAGCAAGAAGAATGATAGGACGAACCCCAGGGCATATAGTTGCCATTAGACCACTAAAAGAAGGCGTTATAGCAGATTATGATATTACTGCTAAAATGTTGACTCGGTTTATTCAAAAAGTGGGTGCAAAAGGGATTTTTTCAAGACCTAGAATAATGATCTGTGTACCTAGTGGTACAACAACAGTAGAAAAAAGAGCAGTAAAAGAAGCCGCAGCTATTGCTGGAGCAAAATTTGTTCGAACAATAGAAGAACCATTAGCTGCTGCTTTAGGAGCTGGAATAGATACTACAGAACCCACAGGCAATATGGTAGTTGATATAGGTGGTGGGACTACAGATGTTGCTATTATAAGCTTGGGAGGCATAGTGTTAAGTGAGTCTTTAAGAGTTGGTGGTGACAAATTTGATGAAGCTATTATCAGATATGTTAAAAAGGAATTTAATTTAGCTATAGGTGAAAGAACAGCTGAGGAAATAAAGATAAAAGTAGGAACAGTTTATCCTGGTGGACGAGATGAGTCCATAGAGGCTCGTGGTCGTCACTTAGTGACTGGGCTTCCGTATACAATAACAATCACTTCACAGCACGTATATGAAGCTCTCAAGGATACTGTAGATACGATCTTAGCATTAGTTAGAAGAATATTAGATATATGTCCTCCTGAGCTCGCTTCAGACATTATTGACAGAGGAATTTTATTAACTGGTGGTGGAGCATTACTTCATGGATTAGATAAATTGATGGCAGAACATACAATGGTACCAACTCATGTGGCAGAGAATTGTATTTCATGTGTAGCTATCGGAACAGGTAAAGCTTTAGAATCACTGGATGTTTTAAGTGATAGTATAGATTAAGAATAACCAGAGTAACCAATTAATTTGAACATGCCCCTGTCAAGTAGACAGTGGAAATAATAAAAACCCTTTATGCATCAATCATGAATTATGATTGATGCATTTTTTGGTTCGCCCTGCATGGGTATAATCTAACAGGTGAAAATCCTTAACACACCCTGATAGTGGGAAGTGTATAGTCAAAGCCAAGGGTGTCTATCGTAAGGTAGAATCTGAAGGAAGGCGGAAGGCAAAACTCTGGTCTGACGGACAGAAATCACATACAAGGCAAGGTATATCGGTTAAGGTTGCCAAACAAACTGAAGACCAATAACTATTCAAAGGTATACAGTGTAAATGTGGCAGATAGATGGAGTGAAAGATTATGCACCTTAACAGGGGAGGTCTGTATTTTATGCTAGGTAACTAGTAACCTCTATTGAAAGATAGAGCAGAAAATACAGAATTCAGTTCGAGTCATAGTATTGAAGAAGTCTATGAAAATAGATGGAGAAAAGGACTCGACGGTAGATATAAGACAGATATTGCCGGCTTAAACCATTAGAATAGCAGATGCTCGAAAGAGGTTGCTTGCTTGAAAAAGGGTTGGAAACCTAAGATAAACAGTGAGAACGCTTAGTGGAGAAAGAAAAGCAATACAAGGCATAGGCACATTTTATTATCGACCGAACCGCTGTGTACCGAACGGTGCGCACAGTGGTTAGTCACCCCCTCCTACTTGATTGCAGCTGAATCTGCTAAATAATTCCTGTA
>JBKHBO010000014.1:0-33817 GCA_046542315.1 Clostridia bacterium | reverse complement strand
CTTAAAGAAACAACAGAGGGAGTACCTCAAGGAGGACCATTAAGTCCATTACTAAGCAACGTTATGTTGAATGAATTAGACCAAGAGTTAGAAAGCAGACAACATAGATTTGTGCGGTATGCTGATGATGTGATGATATTTACTAAAAGCAAAAGAGCAGCTGAAAGGGTCTATCAAAACATATTGAAGTTCATAGAGAAGAAACTTTTCCTTAAAGTAAATCAAGAGAAGACTAAAATCTTACACGTAAGTAAAGCCAAGTATCTTGGTTTTGGATTTTATCTCTGAAAGGGTGAAGCACGAGTAAGGGTTCATTCCAAAAGTCTAAAGAAAATGAAAGCTAGACTGAAAGAGCTAACTGGTCGCAACAATGGGATGGGGAATAAGCAGAGAATAATTGCTATCCGTAGATTCGTTATGGGCTGGGTCAACTACTTTAAGATAGCAAACATGAAAAGACATTTGAGAGAAATTGATAGATGGATGAGAAGAAGAATTCGGATGATTTACTGGAAACAATGGAAGAATGTGCGGACTAGATACAGAAAACTTAAGAAGTTAGGGCTGAGTCACGACAGAGCAATTAAGTTTGCAAATACAAGAAAGAGCTATTGGAGGATATCCAAGAGCCCTTTCTTGCAGAAAACCCTAACTAACAAACTATTACGAATTAGGGGATATATCCCTTTATCTGACTATTACCATCATGTCAAATTAAGCTGAAGAAGCGCCGTATACTAGATCGGTACGTACGGTGCTGTGGGAGGACGGTAAATGAATTAATCATTTACCTCCTACTCGATTTTAGATGTCTATTAAAAGGATTGATAAACTTAAAGCATACCTAAATCCTTTAATTCATTGTACCAAACTGCAAATGATTTTGCTAACTCTGCATCAACATCTTTGTTAGTCCGCCATTTTACTATAGCTTCCATGTTCATCACATTCATAAACATATCTTCTTTTATCTCAGGGAAAAGCTCTTTCTTTCTATAGCATATTTCTGCTTCCATAAGAACAAGAAATCCATGATAATCCTCTTTCATTATTGCTCTGGTATAAGAATTATTTGCAAAATAATTAAGGTTCAACATTCTTAAGCCGATTTCATGAATTAAAGAATTTAAGCAACTATCCATTCTTGAACTCCCAATTACTAGCTTTTCAGGACCTAAACTGCTTGCTATTGAATTGCTTTCAGGGCAAATGATAACTTCTAAGTTATCATAAGGATATTTATTATTAAAGCTTTTTTCCCAGCGATCAAAGATATTATACGAGTTATATTCTTTTTCTAAGTTCTCCTTTTTAAGAATTAGTGCAAATAGCTTATCTTGATAAATATTTTCATATTTTGACCATGAATCATGAAGAATTAGTAGAAATGTTTCAATAATAGCTAAAGCTCTTGATGGGTCATGGTCTATGCTTTTGGAAAGAAGATTAATCCATCCGCTTGTATACCACTGTTTAAAGAACTTAGTTTTGTTTGGCCACCTATCTAAAAAGATATCTAAATCTTTGAATTTTACAAAATTTGATGTTGATTGAAAGTATTTATCAAATTCTATTGGAGTAATTTCTAAGTAACTGGGAATCTGGTAGATCAGTCGAAATAGAGGTCCTCCTGCCAGAGAGGACTGTAATGAAAAAGACTTTCCTAAGGCACTTATTTGGTTTCCTAGCTCTAAAAACTTTGGATCCTCTTGGCCTGGAATTAGCCCTAACTGTTTAAGAACATAGTATGCGCTAGATGGGTATATATTTTTATTAAATATTAAATTACTCACTAAAAAACCTCCTCAAACAAGCAATTGCACAAAACAGAAAAATAGAACTTATATTATATAGCTTCATCACGATTAATATATTAATTAGTTGTACATCAAGTTTTCTCTATACTATTTTACCATTATTACTTAGATATTTACAATTTTATGAAGGGTTTATTAAAAAAAATGCAAAATCATAGCTATCTTTACAACAATGAATTAGTAATTAAAAATAACGAAATAAATAGATATAGTTATTATTTGATTAACGAGATTTTAATTATTATCTATATTTTTAATCTCACTTAAGGCTAATCCAATAGCAGCATTAAAGTATCTTTGATCTCTAGGTCTTCTGGAAGTAATTAAATTATCATCTACCACCACTTTTCTGTTCTCCCAAATTGCACCATTGAGTTTTAGATCACCTTCAAGTCCTGTTTTAGATGTTATTTTTCTATTTTTTATAACACCTGCTTCTGCTAGCACAACTGGTCCATGACAGATTGCAGCACAAATTTTTCCATCATTAACTATATTTCTAACAAAGTTTAACGCAGAGTTGTTTTTTGCTAGTTTTGCAGGAGAGTAACCCCCTGGAATTACTAAAGCATCAAAATCACTACTCTTAATGTCTTTAACTACCATTTCTATATCTCTAGTCACATTCTTCTTGTTATATGGGCTTATAGGGCCATATGTGAGACCAATAATACTTACGGATGACCCTCGGTCAGTTAAATATTCAATTACGCCAGTAGTTTCATTCTCATCATATTCATCTGCTAATAAAATCGCAACTTTAGTGCCAGTAAGGTCTAAGTCATCTTCGCTAAAATATCTCATGCCTATAAATCCTGCTAATGCGATTAATAAAAGTATAAAAATAGATTTCTTTTTCATATTACCACCTTTTCGTTTTTTTATTCTAAAAAAGTTAGCAATATTATAACATCTTTTTGTTTAGATGTACATAGAATATAAATAATATTTCTAATTAATCAAAACTAAGTTATTTTTATTGAAATTAGTATATACAAGCGTTTATTTAACAATATTTTTAAAAATATGTATTATTTAATGACTTTGTTTAGATGTCTATCAAATATTAAGAAATATTTATTCTATCAAAAGTCAAATTTTAATGGACCACAGTATTTTATTTGGTGATTATATTTTATCAGAGTGTGTCGGCTGTCTAATTATCTTTTAAAACATAAATGGTGTTGGCGAATAAAAGCCAACACCATTTATAGAGTCAATAAAAAAGCTACGCTGATAATCAGCGTAGCTTTTGTTTTAATATATAATTGCACCCAGAATGCCAAACCCAGTTATTACAGCAATTGGGTGAGTTTTTGTCTTAAATAATATCGCTATTGCTGCCAAGAAGATTATAATTTCACGATAATCTACAAAAGCAGTTTCGCCAGTAGTAATTGCAGCGTATGCAATTAATGCAATGATTACTGGTCTTAATACCTCAAATACTGATTGCACATATTTATTATCAGAAAATTTTGACATTACTTGAGCTATTATTCCAATAGTAACAAAAGATACTAACACAACTCCAAAAGTTGCAATAATACCTCCTACAATACCACTGATCTTAAAGCCCACATAAGTTGCACTATTTACTGCAATTGGTCCTGGAGTCATACTGGCTATAGCCATAATGTCTGCAAACTCGTTTCCAGTTATCCATGAATGAGATGCTACTACATCACTTTGGATTAATGGTATAGCTGCAAAGCCACCACCAAAAGCGAAAGCGCCAATTTTTAAAAAGGTTAGAAATAAACTACTTATAAGCTCCATTGATTTTCACCTTTCTCATAATCCCAAAAGCAATTGCCACAGAAATTACAATTATAGGTTGAACATGTACTACTCCTAAGCTTAAAAGTGCTATAATTCCAACAATAATGTTAAATCTTGTAGTTGCCAGACTATCCCAACATTTATAAGCTGAGTATGAAATTAGAGCTACTACAACCGGTCTTATTGCTCTAAAAATTGATTGTGTAATTTCCAGCGTCGCAAAGTTAGTTAAGAACATTGCAATGAGCAATATAATTGTGATTGATGGTATCATTACACCTAATGTAGACATTAATGAACCAGTCCAACCTGCTACTTTGTGACCTGTAATTGCTGCGGTATTAACAGCAATAGCTCCTGGTACTGATTGAGCAACTGCAATTTCATCTAAAAATTCTTCTTCACTAACCCAATGTTTTTTTTCTACTAGTTCTTTTTCAATCAAGGGGATCATCGCAAATCCGCCACCTAAAGTAAAAGCACCTATCCCTAAAAATGTAACAAAAAGTTCGCCAAGTACCTTTGAGCGCTCCTTACTTTTTGGAGTCGTCAAACCAATATTCGACATAACTATTAACACCTTTCATATACAGCACATTCTTTATGTCAACATGTACATAACATAACAAAGTCTTACCAAAAATTCAACCTTAAATCGGCCTTATTTTCAGACTTTTTTAATTAAATACTTTTAGAAAAATAATGCTTCTCTAAGATAGATAAACGTGTTTGTTTTATGCCAAATTTATGAAATTAGTGTAAATATTTAGACGATTTTTACGAGCAAATCCAATAAGGGTAACCTTGTATTTTTTTGCAAATTCAATGGCTATATTGGATGGAGCTGATTGAGATATCAAAACGGGAATTTTTTGAGTTATAACCTTGCTTATAATTTCTCCGGATACCCTACAACTTGTTAAAATTGCTAGTTTACTAGTATTAATTTGATTTATGTGAGCATTTCCAATTAGTTTATCGACTGCATTGTGTCTAGCAATATCTTCAGAAAATAGAACTATTTTATCTTTATCTAGAAAAGCCGTGGAATGAGCAGCTCCAGTTTTTAAAAATGTTTTTGAATAAGTGCTAAATTCTTTCATTATACTAATTATTGTGTCTAGAGAGTAGTTTATTGACTTCAAGAAATTTTCATCTAAAGGGCTAATCTTACTTAAAGCTGTATAGACATCTGTTGAAAACTTAGTAATATTAATGCCAGCAGCTTTAATTTGAATACAGTTTTTACCAATATATATGCTATCAATAAGAGTTATTGAGCTAATAATATTTTTCGTGAGGAGGTGCCCAATGGCTAATGATTTTAAATTGTGCGGAGAGCAACTAAAAGTGGTTATATGCTTTTTGTTAACAAATAATTTTATTGGTTTTTCTACAATCACTTCATCATTCAGCTCAGTGAGGAAGCCATTCTCGAATTTTTGTATTTTATGAAACTCTGTAACTTTGTTTTTATTCATAAATTCCTTCACATCTTTAAATGTATTTAGATTAATAAACATATCCCAGTCAGGAGAATATTCTCTAGCTATACTTTCTTCAATTAATATGCTATCTACTTTTTTAATTAACTCATATATAGATTGATTAGCTTTTAGATAATTCTCTATTAGGTCAATCATTTTCTTATGATAGAAACTATTAAATGGTTCAATCCAGTCTTTAAATCGTGTTACTATGGCCAAAGGCTGATTATTTGCAGATTCTATCTCTTCTATCATAAATCTAATATAATCTAAGTTTATATTAGGCATATCACATGCTATAAAGTAAATAAACTCACTTTTAGCAGATAATAGCCCGCTATGTATACCACTTAGCGGGCCTTTATCTTTAATAACATCAGAAACAACTCGAAACGTATTATAGTCACCAGTTTCTAAAGTATTACTTACAACAATTATATCATCAAAAATGATGGATAATTTTTCTGATAAATATGAAATTATATTTTGATTGTTTAGCTGCAAATACTGTTTATCAAAGCCCATTCTTGTGCTTTGCCCACCAGCTAAAATAACAGCTGTACCAAATTCTTTCATATTATGATTTCCATTCTACAATTTTTTTATATTTACTGCACTTACTTTTAATTCAGGTATTTTAGCTTGCTCGTCAAGATTTGTACTAGTTAAGTAATTAGCTGCACCATCAGCGAAGTGAAAAGGCATAAACACAATATTTTCTGCTACTATTTCAGATACTTTGGCTCTTGTTTTAACTTCGCCTCTTGCAGAACTAACTAATACCCAATCACCATCAGTTATATCAAGCTTATTTGCTGTAGTAGGATTAATCTCGATAAATGAATGAGGAGATTTTTTATTTAGACCTTCCGTTTTTCCAGTCATAGTTCTTGAATGATAGTGATATAAAACTCTACCCGTTGTTAAGATATAAGGGTATTCTTTAGATATTTGTTCATCGCTTTCAATGTATTCGCTAGGCACAAAAAGAGCTTTGCCTCTAGCAAATTCTCCCTTATGTAAGAACTTTGTTCCTGGATGCTCTTTATCAGGACATGGCCATTGTATACCATTTTCTCCTAATCTATCATAAGATATTCCACCATACTGAGGTGTTAAAGTAGCTATTTCATCCATAATTTCAGAAGCATTATCATAATGATAATCTCCACCTAGATATTGACTTAATTCCATTAATATCTGCCAATCAGGTTTAGCTAAGCCTGGTGCATTTACGGCTTTGTTAACCAATTGGATTCTTCTTTCAGTATTAGTGAATGTACCATTCTTTTCAGCAAAAGCTGCTGCAGGCAATATTACATCTGCATATTCAGCAGTTTCACTTAAGAAAATATCTTGAACTACTAGAAAATCTAAATTTTCTACTCCAGAAATAACATGGTTCAAATCAGGATCTGATACTAAAGGATTTTCTCCCATTACATAAAGCATTTTAACGCTACCGTCATTAGCTTTTTCTATCATTTCAGGTATTGTTAATCCAGTTTTGCTTGGCAACTCCTTACCCCAAGCTTTAGAGAATTTCTCATTAGCTTTTTTATCAAATACCTTTTGATAGCCTGGGTAAACATCAGGTAATCCACCTAAGTCGCAAGCGCCTTGTACATTGCTTTGACCTCTCAATGGATTAACACCACCATTTTCTACTCCTACATTTCCACACATTAGTGCTAAGTTTGATACTGACATTACACTATTAGTTCCGTAAGCATGTTGTGTAATACCCATTGCATAAAGAATGCTTGCCGTATCAGAAGCATAAATTCTTGCAGCTTTGACTATGTCTTCAGCATTTACTTCACAAATGCCAGCAACAAAATCAGGAGTATATTTTTCAACTAATTCTTTTAATTGTGCAAAATTTTCCGTTTTATTTTCAATATATTCTTTATCTATCAAGTCTTCTTTAATAATTACATGCATCATACCGTTCAATAAAGCAATATTTGTTCCTGGTTTTACTTGTAAGAAAACATCTGCATCTCTAACTAAGTCAATCCTTCTTGGATCAGCTACAATTAATTTAGCTCCATTTTCAACTGCTTGTCTTAATTGAGCAGCAATAACAGGGTGATTCTCTGTTGTATTAGAGCCTATTACAAAGAAAACTTTAGTATTTTTAACTTCGCCAACGCTATTTGTCATTGCTCCACTACCTAATGTTGTTGCCAGACCGGCAACTGTAGAGGAGTGTCAGAGGCGAGCGCAGTGGTCTATACTATTTGTTCCGATATCAGCTCTAAAAAGTTTTTGAAAAACATAATTATCTTCATTAGTACACCTAGCAGAAGTGAATCCACCAATTGCATCAGGTCCATACTCATTCTTTATCGTATTAATCTTATCAGCAATTAGTTGATAAGCTTCATCCCAACTTGCTTTTCTAAATTCTCCATTTTCTTTTATTAATGGAGTAGTTAGCCTATCTTTATGACTTAAGAAGTGATAAGAGAATCTACCCTTAACACATAATAACCCATCATTAGATGGCCCAAATGCAGGTTTTACATCAACTACCTTATTATTTTTAATTAATAGATCCAGCTGACATCCTACACCACAATAGCCACAAGTCGTTCTAATTTTTTCAACTTCCCAATAACGGAATTTATCATCAATCTTAGGGCTTAGTGAGCCACTTGGGCAAACTGCGACGCAGTTACCACAAGACACACATACAGATTGATCTAAATTGAAGTCAAAAGAAGGGCTTATATGAGTTTTAAATCCTCGTTCAGCAAATCCTAGTGCTTTAGTTTGTTGCAGCTCATCACAAACTCTTACACAAAGTCCGCAGTTAATACACTTGTTTTGATCACTGATGTAAAATGGATCTGAATCATCTATTTCATATTGTTTTACTTCCCCATCAAAAGACGATTCTTTTACATCATATAAATAACAATACTCTTGTAATTTACATTGCCCGTTATCCTGACAAGTCAAGCAATCTAATGGGTGATTTGCTAACATTAAATCTAAAATATCTTTTCTGATTTGGACAACTTCTTCACTTTCTGTTAGTATCTCAAGCCCTTCACTAACTGGAGTAGTACAAGCAGTTACAATTGCATTATTATGAGCTAATTCTACAACACACATCCTGCAAGAACCGCTTGGTTCTAGTCTTGGGTCATGACATAGAGTAGGTATATCAATATTGTTTTCTCGACAAGCTTGTAAAATCGTATAATTTTCTGGAACATTTACTTCCTTATTATTTAATTTAATTTTTATCACTATTAATCCCTCTTTTACTTTAGAATAATTGCATTAACAGGGCATGTTTCCATGCAAGCTCCACATTTTATACATAGATCTTGGTCAATAATATGCAGCTGTTTGACTTCTCCTGAAATTGCATCTACTGGACAGACGTGAGCACACTTAGTACAGCCAATACATTCATTTGTTATAAAATACTTAGTTAATGCTTTACAAACTCCTGCAGGACATTCTTTGTTCTTTATATGGGCTTCATATTCATCGTAAAAATATCTTAATGTTGAAAGAACTGGGTTTGGGGCAGTCTGTCCTAAACCACATAGAGAAGATTTCTTGATAGTATTACCTAATCTTTCCAATCGATTTAGGTCTTCCATAGAAGCATTGCCTTGGGTTATTTTATCAAGAATTTCAAGCATTCTTTTTGTACCTTCTCGGCAAGGAGTACATTTCCCACAAGATTCATCCACCGTGAAGTCTAAGAAAAATCTAGCAATATCTACCATACATGATTCATTATCAATAACTATCATTCCTCCAGAGCCCATCATTGATCCTAACTCTAATAGGGTATTGTAATCAATTGGTGTATCTAAATGCTCGCTTGTTATGCAGCCCCCAGAAGGACCTCCTGTTTGTACAGCTTTGAATTCTTTATTATCTGGTATTCCACCACCAATTTCAAATATAACTTCTCTGACTGTAGTGCCCAAAGGGATCTCTACAAGTCCAGTATTATTAATATTTCCACCTAGAGCAAAAACTTTTGTTCCAGGTGAATTGGTTGTCCCAAACTGTCTAAACCAATCTACACCATTACGAATGATTGTTGGTATATTAGCAAAAGTTTCTACATTATTTATATTAGTTGGTTTCCCCCATAGACCTTTAGTTGCTGGATAAGGAGGCCTTGATTTTGGCATTCCTCTATTTCCTTCAATAGAACTCATTAATGCTGTTTCTTCACCACAAACAAAAGCTCCAGAGCCTAGCCTTAGCTCAATATCAAAAGAGAAATCTGTATCTAATATGTTATTACCCAAAAGGTTATGGTTCTTAGCTTGCTTAATAGCTCTCCTAAGTCTTGCAACAGCCAACGGATACTCAGCTCTAATATAAATATACCCCTGACTTGCACCAATTGCATAACCTGCAATAGCCATAGCTTCAAGAATTGCGTGTGGATCTCCTTCTAATATTGATCGATCCATAAAAGCACCTGGGTCGCCTTCATCGGCGTTGCATATGATATATTTAGTATCTCCAGGAGAGTCAGATGCAAATTGCCATTTAACACCTGTTGGAAATCCTCCACCGCCTCGCCCTTTTAGGCCTGAATCTTTTATTATATTTATAACTTCTTGTTTTCTCATACTACTTATTGCAGTTGCAAGCGCTTGATAGCCATCTACAGCTATATACTCTTCTATGCTTTCAGGATTAATTACTCCACAATTTCTAAGAGCAACTTTTTCTTGTTTTTGGTAATAAAGTTTGCGTTTCTCATCTATATATAAATATTCAGCAACAGCTTCTAAGTTTCTCTCGGCTAAATAATTTCTTGCAATATCTCTAGCTTTTTTTTCGTCTAATTCTATAAAAGTAACTTTTTCACCATTTTCATTATAAACTTCAACTAAAGGTTCAAGAGAACATGTTCCAATACAGCCGCTTTCTACAATGTCGACTTCACTTAACCCTAGTTCCTTGATTTCTTCCACTAATGCTTCGTACACAGGTTTTGCCCCAGCTGATAATCCACATGTAGCCATCCCAACAGTCACTCTTAAGTGTCCATGTTTAGTTTGATATTTATCAAAGAACTCTCTCTTTTTCTGGTTCAATTCATTTAATGATTTCAAAATTACACCTACCTTTTATTAATACTTTTTTAAAATCTCAGGTATGTTATCTACAGTTACTTTGCCATATACATCATCATTTATTGTCATAATAGGAGCAAGTCCACATGCACCTAAGCATCTTGTGTCAACTAGTGTGAATTTTCTGTTACTTGTTGTTTCATGTAGTTTTATACCTAATTCTTTTTCTATCGCTTCGATGAGTTTGCTTGCACCACGCACATAACATGCAGTTCCTAAGCAAACACTTATTGTATATTCTCCACTTGGCTCTAATTTAAATTGAGAATAAAAGGTTATAACACCATATAATTTAGCAAGTGATACGTTAAGTTCTTTGGATATGATTTTTGCAGCTTCTTGAGGTATATATCCAAATAAGTCCTGTGTTTGTTGTAAAACAGGCATTAAAGCGCCTTTATCATTCCTATTATTGTTAACAATATCCATCAGTTCCAATAAATCATTATTACTAATTGTTTGCACAGTTCTAACAGCCCCTTCTTTCTATTTATAAGTATTTTAGTATAGTTATATCGCAAAGTTTCCATTTTGAAAGATTGGTATTATCTCACTGTTTTTCATTTTACCATAAACAGCTAGGTCTTTTGTACCTATCATAAAGTCAACATGGACAAGTGAATCATTTAAGCCCCTTTTTTTTAATTGACTTTTATCCATATTTTGGCCATTTTTAATCGTCATAGGATAAGCTTGCCCTATTGCTAAATGACAAGAAGCGTTTTCGTCAAATAATGTATTAAAGAAGATTGTATTCATATTTGATATAGGTGAATTATCCTCCACTAAAGCTACTTCACCAAAGTATGCTGAACCCTCATCTGTGTTAATTAATTCTTTTAGTTGTTCGTAGCCTTCTTTAGCACTAAATTTAACTATCTTTCCATTTTTAACTTCAAACTCAAAGTCTTCAATTAAATTTCCATTAAAACTAAGAGGCATAGAGCTAACAACTTTACCATTTATACCATATTTCTTTGGTGAAGTGAAGATCTCTTCAGTAGGTATGTTTGCTATAAATTTTCTACCATCTTTAGTTTCTTCACTCCCACCAGTCCAAATGTGGTCACTAGGCAATTCTACTGTAAAGTTTGTCCCGTTATTTGCTTTAAATTGAAGCAAGTCAAATTGATATTCATTTAAAATCTTTATTTTATTTCTCATTCTCTCTGTATGCTCATCCCATGCTTTTACAGGATCATCAAGATTTGTTCTCGTTGCTTTAAATATATCTTTCCACAGCTTTTCAACTGCTAGATTCTCTTCTAAATTTGGATATACTTTTTTTGCCCAACCATTTGTAGCAGCAGCAGCGACACACCATGATAGCTCGTTACTCATAGTTTTCTCTCGATACTCAGACAGTTCTTCATTATATGTTTTTGAATATTTTTGCATTCTTTTTGGATCTACACCTTTCATGATAGAAGGATCTGTTCCTGTAATGGAAATAAAAGCAGCACCTTCTTTTACATAAGACAAAAAGAACTCTTTTTGCCATGAAGGTATCATGTCAAATAAGGAATCTTTTCCATAAGTAAAACGAATTTTACTACTTAAAGCATCTCTCCAAAAGATAGCAACATCTTTAGCACCAACCTGATAAGCTACTTTTGAAATTTCTCTAACCAGTTCAGCACTTTGAATAGGAGCGCTAATGACTAATGTTTGCTTTTTTTTAAGATTAACTCCATTTTCAACTAATATTCTCGCATATTTGTTAAGTAAATTTTTATTCATACTTCACCTCTTAATAAAATATAGTTTAATTATATCATAATAAAAGCAAAAATAAGGGAAGAGTTTTATTTGGATGTTAGGCAAAACTCATCTAGAATGTATATAAGAAATATAAATGAAAGGGGGAGGTTTAGTGAATAAAAGAATCTTAGCTTTCACAGGAGCAGGAATATCTAAGGATAGTGGGATTCCTACTTTTGAAGAAATGGGAGAATTGAGAGATAAGTTAAGTCGTAGGTTTTTTAGTAGTCATCCAAAACAGTTTTTTGAGGTTTTATTAAAATTAAAAACAACCATAGATAAAGCAAGCCCAAATAAAGCTCACTTAATTCTTGCTAAATATGAAATACCAATAATTACAATGAATATAGATGGACTTCACACTAAGGCTAACTCAGAAGAAGTTTTGGAGATTCATGGTAATCTTGAGAAGTTGCGTTGTAAAAAATGTAATCAAGAGTTTGATTTCAAAATATTAAAAGAGAGCTATAAATGCCCAGAATGTAGTTCAGTTTTGCAACCAAATGTGGTGCTTTATGGTGATGGGTTATCAAAAATTAACAAGGCCTTTAATATGGTTAGTGAGTGCGATATTTTAATTATAGTTGGCACATCCTATTATACTTCAACAGCAATAGATATTTTAGAATATGCAAAAGCAACTAAAAAGAAAATTTATGAAGTAAATAGTGATGCTAAAACAAAAGTTCCAAGGCTAATTAAAAAAATAATACATTCTTAATCACTCATAAAAATGATATAATAGAAAGGATTTTTATATGAGGGTGATATAAGTGAGAGTCAGTAGAAAATATTTAGACCTTACAAAGGGAAGTATCAAGCAGCATTTTGTCAGGCTAGTAATACCTACAATAGGAGGGATGTTAGCCTTTACAATATTTAATTTAACTGATACATACTTTGTTTCAAAACTTGGAACTGACTCATTAGCTGCTATGGGCTTTACATTCCCAATAGTAATGATAGTTGGCTCCATTTCATCAGGAATGAGTATTGGATCGGCATCAGTTTTATCCCGTGCAGTAGGGAGAAAAGATGAGCAAATGATGAAGAGAACTGCAACAGATGGCATTGTTCTTTCTATAATTTCAGTTGTCATAATGTCACTTATAGGTTTATTGACAATGGATAGGGTTTTTACAATTTTAGGAGCAAATGAAGTGACATTGCCTTTAGTTAAGGAATATATGACAATTTATTATATTAGTATTATTGCAGTTGTTATGCCTCCGGTTAGTGATTCTGCAATGAGGGCTGTAGGTGATATGGTTAGACCCTTTATAGTCATGACAACTTGTGCTCTAACAAATATAATTTTAGACCCTATTTTTATTTTCGGATGGTTTGGCTTCCCTACTATGGGTATTAAGGGAGCTGCTTTAGCAACAGCAATTTCAAGATCAATTGGAATGGTCGCTACATTATCTTTTCTACATTTTCATCATGGATTATTAGATTTGAAACCTGTTAAAATAAAAACAATGATTAAATCATGGAAAAAGATATTGCATGTAGGAGTCCCTGGTGCGGTTATTAGATTGTTTCCACAAATTCTTAGAAGCATTTTAACAGCCCTAGCTGCGACTGTTGGCGGTACAGTAGCTGTTGCTGCTATAGCAGTTGGTACTAGAGTAGAAAGCTTTGCTACAGTAATAAGTGGCGCAGTTGGTACTACAATAGTGCCGATGACAGGGCAGAATTTTGGAGCAGATAAATTTACTAGAGTAGAAGAGGTAAGAATAGTTAAAAATCTTATAGCTATTTTTTATGGGTTATTTACTTTTATAGTTGCCCTGTTCTTTGCAAAACCATTAATCAGTATTTTTTCAAATAATCCTGAAGTAATTAAGCTAGCAACAATATATCTAAGAATTATTCTTTTTGCTTCAATAGGGTTGAATTTATATAATTGGACTGGCCAAGAACTTAATGCTATTGGAAAACCAAAATGGTCTTTAATTATCAATGGTATAGGCACTTTTGTAATATTAGTTCCTTCTGTATATATAGGATCAATGATAAATGGATTTGTTGGAATGCTAT
Source organism: Clostridia bacterium (assembly GCA_046542315.1). GTDB lineage: Bacteria > Bacillota > UBA994 > PWPR01 > PWPR01 > PWPR01. The sequence continues at coordinate 19,798 of JBKHBO010000014.1, read as the reverse complement.
TAGGTTTATGTTTTGGACAACTTATTTTAGGAGGAGCTTCTATCAATATCGGAAAAAAGATATTAAAGATTGAGTCAATTAGTAACTAGGAATATTTGTCATGTGTTTGTCTTGTATTTTAAATTGGCTTCGGGTATGATTATTCATGATAAATATTTTAGTAATCGAAAGATTAGATTATTGTAATTAACAGAGGATGATTATTTTGCCTAAAGAAACTGAACAAAAAAACTACTATTTAGAACTTTTAATATTTTTTGCACCATTAGCTACAACATATATGTTAATGATGGGTTCACACTCAATAATTAGCTCATCACTTGCCAGAACAGAAAATGCTGCAATAGCTTTAGCAGCCTATTCAGTTGCAAATAGCATAATTTATATATTTGAGTCGCCTTTGTTTGGGATTAGAAGAATTTATGTTGCTTTACTAGATGACAAGAGTTCTTTTAGAACTCTTTCAAAAGTTACTGGGATGGCGTTGGCTTTTGTAATCATAATTTTACTTTTAGTTGGTTACACACCGATTGGTGAGTTTGTTTTTATTAGAGTTGTTGGAGTTAGTGAATCATTATTTCCTGAAGTTATTCGAGCATTTAGATGGTTTATGATATTACCACTAGCATCAGCTTTAAGATCAGTCTTTCAAAGTTTATTAGTAGTTAATAGAAAAACACATATAGTAACAATGAATATGATCTTAAGATTAGCGAGTATGCTAATTATCTCTTATGTACTGGTGAATTATAAGTTTGTTACTGGATCAGCAGTTGGTGTTTTTGTATTAGGTGGAGGCATGTCAGTAGAAGCTATTATGTCTTTTATAACTGCCAGAAATCTAAGAAAAGAATTGCCTGATAAACCACAAGATGATGAAAAGCTTACATATAAGACTACTTGGGCTTTTTACGTACCAATAATGGGAGCATTATTATTGCAAAATTTTATCAGACCATTTATAAATTCTGGTTTGGCAAGGACAGTAAATCCAGAAACTGCTCTTGCTGCATATCAAGTTGCTTATTCAACTTCTTGGATTTTAGTTGGCATATCATTCAGCATTCATCAGCTAGTATTAGTATTTGTAGAAAATAAAGAAACATTTGACAAGGTTAAAAGATTTGTTTTTGGGGTTGGAATATTTGGCTCAGCTTTACTTTTGCTAATGTCATTAACGCCAGCAGGTGAGTGGTTGCTTTTGAATGTAATTGGTACAGATCCAGATATTACAGGGGCAGCACTTACTACTATGCTACCTATGGCTTTTATCCCTTTGGTTGTAACAAACTCTGAGATGTTTGCAGGAGTATTAATGATGGAGAAACGAACTCCTGTGTTAACAATGTCAAAAGGAGCAAATCTTGTTATAACAATGATTATATCTCTAGGAGTTGTTGCTATCTATCCTGAACTAGGTGCTTTACTGGCTGGAATTAGCATGTTGCTTGGCTATGTAGGAGAATTTGGAGTTGTTTACTTCTTCGGTAGAAAATTAACTCCAACTGGTCGAAGAGCTAAGGTAAGTAATAATTAGATTACAACTCACTTCAAATAGTTATTGAATTTATTTGGACTGATTTTTATTTTAAAGGAGGCTAAAACAATGAATAACTACACTGTAAGTCAAGAAATTAAGAAAGTATTTAATCTATTATTAGACAATAAAAGTGTCAAAGAAGCTATTGCATTCATTGAGAAAGACTTAGACCAAACAATTGAAGATCAAAAAGAATTAGTACAAGTTGAATCCCCTACTTTTCAAGAAGATAAAAGAGCCAAGCACTATGCAAAAATGCTAACTGATTTAGGGCTAGAAGATGTTCATATTGATAATTATGGTAATGTTTTAGGATATTACAAGGGTATTAAAGAAGGCCCTACAGTATTGTTAGAAGCTCATTTGGACACGGTTTTTCCTTTTGGCACAGACGTGACTCCTAAAGAAAAAGATGGAAAGATTTTTGCTCCTGGAATTTGTGATGATACTAGAGGGTTAGCTGCTAATTTATCAGTTGTTCGTGCTTTAGTAAAATTTAAACCACAAATTCATGGCAATATTATTATAGCTGGAACTGTAGAAGAGGAAGGTCTTGGTGGTATGGGTGGAATGAGAGAATTATTAAAAAATCATCCTGAAATTGATGCTAGTATCTCTATTGATGGATCAGGTAGAGATAGTGTAAGCTACCAAGCTACTGGTATAAAGAATTACACTGTTACTTATACAGGACCAGGAGGACATGCTTATGGTGCTTTTGGATTACCAAACCCTATTCAAGCAGCTGCAAGAGCGATTACCAAATTAGGTGATTTGACTCCTCCTAAGAAACCTAAAACTACATTTGCGGTAAGTTTAGTAGAGGGTGGTCACCAGATTCATGCTATTGCAGAAAAAGCTAATTTTAAGATTAACATGAGAAGTGACAGTGCAAAAGAGTTAGAAAAATTAGAACAAAAAGCTATAGAAATTTTTATATTGGGTGCTAAAGAAGAAAATGAGCGTTGGGATAGTGAAGAAATAAAAGTGGAATTTAAGAAGATACTTGACGTTCCAGCAGGAGACCAAGACAAGAATTCATTTATTGTCCAAACAGCTTATGCTGCCACAGAGGCTGTTGGAGTAACGCCAAGGTTATCTGATGGAGGATGTACTAATACTAATCAAGCGATAGATTTAGGCGTCCCTGCGGTTACAGTTGGCCGTGGTGGCAAAGAAGGTGGAGTTCATAGTCTAGCAGAGTGGTTTGATCCAGATGGAGTTTATAAAGCTTCTCAAAAGTCATTACTTATGTTGCTTGCTTTAACTGGGATTGTCAATTTGACTGATCCTATTGTAAAAAAATAAACAATCAAACAAAAAGGGTGTTAGTCTTTTATGACTAACACCTATTATATTAACAGTTATAATAATCTAATTTACATTCCTTTAGTAAGTGCGCTTCAAATATCTTCTTTATATATCTCAAAGTCTTTTCAACAGCTTCTTTAATTGTTCCATCAAATCTTTGATATAAAATACTTGTTAATACACCTTCATACATAAAAATAACCATTTCATTTATATCTTCTAAGTCTTCACTAGCAAAATAGCCTTGTTCAACACATTCTTTTAATAAAACTAAAGCTCTATAATATATATCATCTTTAGTTAACATTTCAAGAATGTCATCTTCTAGGTTCTCCAAGTATTCTGGATAAATATGATAAAATTCTTTTATATTATCTGGAAAGGGATTATTAGCGTCTTTATAAAAAACAAACTTATATATATGAGGAGAGGCGTAGGCATGTGTGCAAAAGCACTCCCAGATTCTTAAAACTCTACAGAGTGGATTCTCGCATTCTTCTAGATAGTTAGGTAAGTCATCTGTGTATGGCTTAATAAATTTTAATGAAGCCATAGAAACTAAATGATCTAGATTCTCAAAATAATTATAAAGCGTAGCTATGTTATATCCAGCTAAATCAGCAACTTTTCTAACAGTTACTTTTTCAACTCCTTCAGACTCAATGATTTCTGCAGTAGCATCAATAAAGTACCTCATCATTCTATTCTTTTTTAAAGTTTTATTATCCACTTAAATCACCTTAATTCACTATTTTATGGTAATAATATTATCACAAAAGTTAATAGATAACAAAAATTTTTAGAAAATTCATAAACATGTTTGCAATATAAACATGTTTATAATATAATCATGTTGGAAGATTTTAATGCACAAAGGTGCAGAAAGGGGATCAATATGAATCTTAAGATCGGTAACTTTTTTGTTAAAGATATAGTATTTGGTCAAAAAACATCTTTTAAAGATGGGTTATTAACTATTAACAAAGAAGAAGCTTTAGCTGTTGTTAGAAAAGATGAACATATCACTCAAGCAGATTTAGAAATTGTCAATCCTGGTGACAGTGTTAGACTAGTTCCAGTTAAAGAGGCAATTGAGCCTAGAGTTAGGCCTGATGGAAGATCAGTTTTTCCAGGAGTTACTGGGGAATTGGCTCGAAGCGGTGAAGGTGTGGTTCATGCGCTAAAAGGATGTTCTGTTTTAGTGGTAGGACAGCATTGGGGTAGTTTTCAAGATGGTTTAATTGACATGAGTGGAGAGGGAGCTAAGTACACATATTATTCACAACTTAAAAATATTGTTTTAGTTGCTGATACTGATGAATTATTTGAACAAAGAGAGCAACAAAAGAAAAATAAAGCTTTACGTTGGGCTGGTATGCGCTTAGCTGAATATATTGGATCTTGTGTTAAAGAATTAACTCCAGAAAAGGTAGAAGAATTTAATCTTCCTGGAATTATGAAAAGAGAACCTACAGATTTACCAAATGTAGTTTTAGTATTACAACCTCAGTCCCAAATGGAAGAGTCAGGATATAATGATTTGTATTATGGCTGGGACACTAACAGAATGCTGCCTACATTTGTCCATCCTAATGAAGTTTTAGATGGTGCAATTATTTCTGGTTCATTCATGCCATGTTCTTCAAAATGGTCAACTTATGATTTTCAAAACTATCCAATGATAAAAAGACTTTTTGCACAGCATAATAAAACTCTCAATTTCTTGGGTGTAATTATGTCTAATTTGAATGTTGCCTTAGAGCAAAAAGAAAGAGCTGCACAGATGGTTGCTGCAATAGCGAATACTCTTGGTGCAGATGGAGCAGTTGTAGCTGAAGAAGGATATGGAAATCCTGATGCTGATTTTATTGCTTGTATAGTTGCACTTGAAGATGCAGGAGTAAAAACAGTAGGATTAACAAATGAATGTACTGGTAGAGATGGTGCATCACAACCACTTGTTACTTTAGATGAGAAAGCAGATGCTATTGTTTCATGTGGTAATGTATCTCAATTGATTAAACTTCCTCCAATGGACAAAGTCATTGGTGAATTACAAGCTTTAGCTAGAGACGGATTATCTGGTGGTTGGGAAGACGATGAGATACTTGGTTCATCAGTAAAACCAGATGGATCAATTATTATGGAGAATAATGCAATGTTTTGTGGAGATCAAGTTGTAGGTTGGTCAACAAAAACAGTAAAAGAGTTTTAGGAGGAGCTAATATGAAAAAGGCTATTCATTATATAAATCAATTCTTTGGTCAAATTGGTGGAGAAGATAAAGCTGATTTTGAGCCAGAAATAAGAGATGGTGTAGTTGGTCCAGGAATGTTTTTAAAAAATGTATTAGACGCAGAAATTACTCACACAATTATTTGCGGAGATAACTTCATGACTTCTAATACAGATCAAGCTTTAGAGGTTATTTTATCTGAACTAGAAAAGTTTGATTTTGATATTTTTATTGCTGGTCCAGCTTTCCAAGCAGGCAGATACGGAGTTGCTTGCGGTACGATTTGTAAAGCAGTTAAAGATAAATTTAATGTGCCAGTAATCACTTCTATGCATGTAGAAAACCCTGGCGTTGAAATGTTTAAAAAGGAAATGTATATCTTTAAAGGTGGTAGAAGTGCAGCAGCAATGAGAAGTGACTTATCAGATATGGCAAACTTTGCAAACAAAATATTAAATCAAGAAGAGTTGAAAGACGCTGATTCAGAAGGCTACTTCTCAAGAGGAATTAGACATCAAGTCTGGAGAGAAGATGAAGTTCCAGCAGCAGATAGAGTCATTGATATGTTACTAAAAAAATTAAATGGGCAAGAGTTCCAGACAGAATTGCCAATTCCTGCTAAAGAAGCAGTACCAATTGCTCCACCAGTCAAAGATCTATCAAAAGCTACAATTGCTTTTGTTACCTCTGGAGGAATTGTTCCAGTAGAAAATCCTGACAGAATTCAATCAGCTTCAGCTACTCGTTGGGGAAGATATGATATTTCAGGAATGGACAGACTAAAAGCAGGAGAATATAAAACTATTCATGCAGGATATGATCCAGCTGCTGCAGATGCAGATCCAAATGTCTGTGTTCCATTAGATGCATTAAGAGCTTATGAAAATGAAGGAAAAATTGGTAAATTACATGATTATTTCTATTCAACAGTAGGAACAGGGACAACACAAGCAGAAGCTGCAAGAATGGCAAATGAAATGGTAGAGTACTTTAACAATGAAGGCGTAGATGCGATAATTCTATCATCAACCTGAGGAACCTGTACACGTTGCGGTGCAACGATGGTCAAAGAAATTGAAAAAGCAGGATTCCCAGTAGTTCAGATGGCAAATCTTATACCAGTAGCAGTATCTGTAGGTGCGAATAAGATGGTTCCAACTATATCTATCCCATATCCACTTGGAGACCCTTCAACTTCAAAAGAAGAGCAGTATAAATTGCGTTATCATCGAGTTGGAGTTGCACTTGATGCACTGACGATCGATGTAGATAATCAAACGGTTTTCAAGGTAAAAATATAAGATAGGGGCAAACTACCCCTATCTTTTAAAAAGTATATAAAGGAGATGAATATGAAAAAAGGTGGAACGGTATTTTATATTTCAATTATATTTACAATAGCAATTGTATTATGGGGTTTAGCACTACCAACTAATTTTGAAAATTCTGCCAACTCAGCATTTAAGTTTATTGGTGATAATTTTGGATGGTTTTATATATTAACAATGTTTTCTTTTGTCGCTTTTTCTATCTTTATGGCTTTAAGCAAGTATGGAAAGATAAAACTAGGTAAAGACGATGATAAACCAGAATATAGTACACTTTCATGGTTTGCAATGTTGTTTTCTGCTGGGATGGGTATTGGACTTGTTTTCTGGGGAGTTGCAGAACCTTTGAATCACTTTGTTAATCCTGTTGGAGTAGTTGGTGGCTCAGCTGCTGCTGCAGATTTTGCAATAAAGAAGTCATTTTTTCATTGGGGACTTCATCCTTGGGCCAGTTACTCAGTTTTAGCTCTAGCACTTGCTTATATGCAGTTTAGAAAGGGTAAACCAGGGCTTATAAGTAGTATTTTTATACCCTTGATAGGTGAACAAAGAGCAAATGGACCAATTGGTAAAGCGATTGACATTTTAGCAATTTTCGCGACAGTAGCTGGAGTTGCAACTTCGCTAGGACTTGGAACTTTGCAAATTAACAGTGGACTGAATTTCTTATTCAACATACCAGAAACAGATTTGATAAAGTTAGTAATTGTAGGAGTTGTTACTATATTGTTTATGATTTCTGCAATAACAGGACTGGATAAAGGTATTAAGTTTTTATCTAATCTAAATGTCTCAATTGCAACTGTTTTATTGTTAGCAACTCTAATAATCGGACCTACTGTTTTGATCATAAATACTTTTGTTGATGGCTTAGGTGCTTATTTAGGAAACTTTTTACGAGATAGTTTTCAAATCAATGCTTTTGGAGATAGTAGTTGGTATGCAGGATGGACAGTATTTTATTGGGCATGGTGGATTGCGTGGGCTCCTTTTGTAGGAACTTTTATTGCAAGAATTTCTAAAGGAAGAACTATTAAAGAATTTGTAGGGGGAGTATTATTAGCTCCAACGCTAGCTTCATTTTTATGGTTTTCAGTTTTTGGAGCGACTGGTATTAATACTGGAGTAGAAGTAGCTACTGGAGCAATAACAAATACTTCAACGGCATTTTTTGCAGTAATGCAAAACTATCCGTTTGGATCATATATATCACTAATTGCCTTATTACTATTATGTACCTTCTTTATAACATCAGCAGATTCAGCAACATTTGTTTTAGGGATGTTATCATCTAAAGGCAATCTAAATCCAAAGACTTCAAGAAAAGTTATTTGGGGAGTTATTCAGTCTTCACTTGCACTGGCTTTAATGTTAGGTAGTGTAAATGGATTACAAATGCTCCAAACTGCCTCTATTATTGCAGCATTTCCATTTGCTTTTGTTATGATTTTTGCAATGTTTGCCCTTATAAAAGTATTAAAAACAGACCCACTAATAACTAAATAATATTTAAGGTAATTATTAATAGATATAGAAATACCCTTGTTATCGGTTGATAGCAAGGGTATTATATATCTAAAGAGAGGTGCTATAGCTATGGAAAGAACAAAAATAAAATGGCTACTTATTATTGGTTTTGTAGTTTTAGCAGCAGTATTAGGATATACATATTTAAAAGGGATTGGTATAGACTTTTTCCAAACCCCAATATTTGCTCAAATCAGTGAGATCTTTAACTTAGTTTTTACCATTAATATAGGATTTATTGCTATTTTTATATTTTTAGAAAATAAAGATCCATCAAGAACAATAGCTTGGCTAGTAGTGCTTTTCTTATTACCTTGGGTAGGATTTGTATTCTACATTCTTTTTGGAAGGACAACTTTTAAAAGGAAACTTAGAGCAGACAGTGGATTAAAAGATCCCCTCTATCTAAAACATACCGTTGAAATGCAAATGGATACTTTAAAATCAATCAAATTTGAAACCAAAACAAAAGATATAAAAAAACTGATCAAACTATTATTAGAAAACTCTAGTTCCATAGTGACTTCAAACAACAATGTGGAAGTATTAACTAATGGTGAAGACACTTTTAGTAGTATGTTAGAAGCCATAGAAAAGGCTAAGGATCATATCCATTTAGAGTTTTTCATTATTAAAGATAGTGAAATTGGAGAAAAATTTAAAAGGTTATTAATGAAAAAGGCCAAGCAAGGAGTTAAGGTTAGAGTAATTTATGATGCTGTTGGAAGCTGGAAACTTTCAGATGCTTTTATAAATGACTTAGCAGGAGCAGGAGTAGAAATTCATCCTTTCCGTCCAGTATTATTTCCCTTGTTTTCAAGAGATTTGAATTATAGAAATCACAGAAAAATTATAGTTGTTGATGGCAAGGTTGGTTTTTTAGGAGGTTTGAATATTGGAGATGAATATTTAGGGAAGAATAAAAAACTCGGCTTTTGGAGGGATACTCATATAAAGATCGAAGGTGAAGCAACTTCCATTTTACAACTTATTTTCTTTAATGGGTGGAATTATGTTGTAAAAGAAGAGCTTCCATTTGACATGCATTATTATCCGCCATATGAAACTATGGGTGATACAATGACCCAAATTGTAGCTAGCGGGGCTGATTCAAGTTGGCTTAATATTATGCAAGCTTATTTTAAAATGATAATGATTGCTGAAGATCGTTTATGGATATCGACTCCTTATTTAGTACCTAATGAAGCAGTTTTAACTGCTCTTAAGACAGCCGCATTGAGTGGAGTTGATGTAAAGATTATAATACCTTCCAAAGCAGATCATTTTACTGCATACTGGGCTTCACAAGATAACATAGAAGGCTTACTTGAAGCAGGAGTTAAAATATTTAAATATAAAAAAGGGTTTATTCATGCTAAGGTTTTATTAGTAGATGATATTTGTGTTTCAATAGGAACTGCAAATTTAGACTATCGCTCACTAGAGCTTAACTATGAAGTTAATGCTTTTATGTATGATAAAGATATTGTTATAAGGGTATTAAGAGACTTTAGACAAGACTTTTTAGATTCTGAAATAATTGATTTTGCTGAATTTAAAAAACGTCCTTTAAGACACAAAATTTTAGAAGCTTTTGGTAGATTAGTATCCCCGTTGCAATAAAAGTTGAAAAACGAGGGAACAAACTTAACCTAGCTTTCGTACCATTATGTAAAGAAAGTGAGGTAATTATTGTGAAAAAAATAATTAGTTTGTTGTTAGTTGGTGTTTTGTTCATTTCTTTTGCATTTGCAATGGCTGAGGAGTTTAAAGATGAGGGTGTTAATGAGTTGGTAAAGCAATTAGACGAAGGTGAGTATGAGGTGTTTAGTTACGAACTAGACATAGTCAAAATTGATGGAGTGAGTATGGTTCATCTAAGACCAGTTTTAGAGGCTTTTGAGTATGATGTTATATATAATGATGACACTAAATTAGTAGAGATTATTAATGGTCCATATTATACTACTCTTAAAGAAGGAGAAAATGCTTACTATAAACACAAAATGGCACCAAGAGAATTAACTAGTGCTCCAACTATATTAGCAGGAAAGATGTATGTACCAATAGAATTTTTGCCTACAATGACTGATATTGGTTTAAAATTAGAAGAAGCTACACTTTTTGCTTATGATGAGAATATTGCGATTCATAGTGGTTACATTGGAGAAATTGAAGAGACTGAGAGAGGTCAAAAGATTACTCTAACAGATGAATCACTAGAATTTGACATGAATACTTCAACTATTATTCATATTGGTGAAGGAACTATTTTGAATTGCAAGCTCAAAGTAGGAACTTTAGTAGAAGTAATATCACCGCCAGTAATGACAATGAGCTTACCAGCTCAAACTGGTGCAATTGTAATATTTGAAATTAAATAACACTTACACGCTGCCTGCAAAGGTAGCGTTTTTATTTTAGTTACTAGAAATGTTTGGTATAATAAAGGTTACATTAAGAAAAGAGGATTGCCTATGAGTGAAAAATATCCAGTAGCATTATTTAATGGAGTAATAATAACTGCTGATGGAAAGTACGTAATATCAGCTCTTTCAGAAGAAAAGGCTAAAGAGTTAGTAGATGAATACGGATTTATCTCTGCAATTGGCCATGATGCGACTGCAAAAATACTTTCTGGTATATTACAAAAGGAAGTCAAAAAGAACAGGATTCAATATCGCCAAGCACCTACACAATTTGCAATTGCTCTAAAATTAAACAAAAGGCCTAAAGAAGGTGTAGTTTTGGGTGTAGAAGAAATGCTTGAGATTGGTTATAGATTGAAGCTTATTGAAAGAGTAGAGTAGCAAGCTAGCTTGCTACTTTTACTGTTAAGGAGAATCTTTAAATGAATAAAAAAATGAAATTTGCTACTACTTTAATCAAAAAAGCTAAAGAAGAAATATTAATAAGAAAAGAAAAATTTACTTTTAAGCAGAAATCTAATCACAGTGATTTGGTAACTGATGTAGATATTTATATTGAAGAATTCATATCTAAAGCAATATTACGTAACTATCCAGATGACAGTGTTTTAGGAGAAGAAAAAAATAAGTACTTTAAGAAAAAGGCAAGTAATCAATGGATTTTAGATCCAATCGATGGGACATTAAACTTTGTAAGCCAAGGTAAAAATTATGCAATTTCATTAGCATACTATGAAGATGAGAAGCCAGTATTTGGCATAGTAGCTGATGTTGTTAGCGGAGATTTTTTTAGTGCTATTGTAAATCAAGGAGCTTATTATAACAGTGAGAAAATTAAACCCATTAAAGAAAAAGTATTGGACGAAAGCATGGTTATTACTAGTCATAGATGGATAATGAGTAATGATCTAGCTCCACATTTAGAAAAGCTAAATCAATGCAGACATTTCAGATATTATGGTGTAGCTTCTTTGGAAATATGTTATGTAGCAATAGGATTGGCAGATATGTATATCTCTTGTAGTTTATTTCCATGGGACTATGCAGCTGCAATTATTATAGCTAAAGAAGTGGGTTTAATAGCAAAGAATATTAATGGAAAAGAGTTAAATGTGTTTGAAAAAAGTTCTGTTATAGTTTCTTCTGAGAATTTATATAAAGAAATTTTTGGTCAATAGTTGGAACAAAATAACTTAAGTTATAGTCTGAATATTTAAAGGAGGTTTTTAATAATGAAGAAAACTTTAATATTTGCGTTAATAATTTCTATGTTTTTAGTGGGGTGCTCAAATGATACGACCCCAGATGTTGATCCTGAGTTTCAATTAATTGACATAACTGAGGTTGAAAATGAAGACTTAACCCAGTGGTATGAAGATAATAAGGGAGAACTTGGTACTTATCAATTCGAATCTGAAGATAAGATATACCTATTAATAGCAGCAGGTGAGAAAAGAACAGGTGGATATAGTATCGAGTTAGAGAATGAAATGCTAGAGGGCAATACTTTTAGTGGAGAATTAAGCCTGAACGCTCCTAGTGAAGATGAAATGGTTACAATGGCTTTGACTTATCCAACTATTTTAATCGAATTTACTGGTTTAGAAGAACTTAATGTAGATTTGAATGTAGAAGATTTAGAAGAGGAAAAGGAAGTTAAAGCAGATCTCAATCAAGTAATCGCTATTTACAACGGACAAAATGATAACAATTCAATTGAAGTTGATACAAGCATATCAGCTCAACTGCAGCCATATATAGAAGATGAGCAAGTATTATCACTAAGGATAACACAAGAACTATTTTCTGAGATTGAAGGTATCGAGCCTGGAGAATACATAGTCTTTAATGCTAACCAAGATGAGCATGATAGGATTGTTGTTAATGAAATACTAGAGAGTAAAGAGCTTAGCAAAACATATATCTTAGAGGCAACTTATGTTGGAAGAGTTGATAACAACTCGATAGAAGCATTAGTTAACTCTACTCCAGTAGCTTTTAGATATACATCAGAACAAGAGAGTGAAGATGTTGGTGAAATAGAGACTGATTCAAAGATAAGTATTAGTTATTCTTTTAATGAACATGGACAAAGAGTAGTAAATGAAATATTAGTCTTAGAGTAAAATAGTATAGCAAAATATTAAAGCACAGATTTCTAAAAAAATCTGTGCTTTTTTAATCTTTATAAACTTGACCTTCTTATAGGCATACTCATACATCTAGGCCCGCCTCGACCTCTGATAAGCTCTGAATCTGCGATTTCTATAACTTTAATACCATAATCTCTTAAAACCTTATTTGAAGCCTCATTGCGGCTATAAGTTACTACTACTCCTGGTGCTATGGCTAAAGTATTAGTACTATCATTCCATTGCTCTCTAGCTGCAGTGATAGGATTACCTCCACCACTTCTAATTAATTTAATTTTTGTCTTCAAAATGGATTCTAAATAGTTTGAAAATTTCTCAGTTACTACTTTGTACTGCAAATTATTTTTTCCTTTTGTAATTTCATATAATTTAACTAAAGGCTCAATTCCAGGATAAATAGTAAATTTATCATAATCAACCATTGTAAAAACTGTGTCTAGATGCATAAATGAACGCAATTTTGGTAATTCAACAACTACTACTCTTTCTAGTTTTTCTAAAGTTTCAAAAGCCTTTTCTGCAAACTTCTCTATAGAAGGGGCAGCAGTTCTTGTCGAACAACCGATTGCAATAGTATTTTCATTAAGAACTAAAATGTCTCCACCTTCAATGCTTGTTTGACTATTAACATGATGAATGAGTGGGACATTTTCAAAAAGAGGATGATGCTCATAAATGTGTTGTAATAAGATGCCCTCTCTTTTTCTAGCTTTTGAAAACATTGTGCTAACTGATAATGAATTGCCAATAACTGCAGCAGGGTCTCTCATGAAATATAGATTAGGGATTGGGTTTAAGAAAAAGCGTTTATCACTTTTTACATAATCTGTCAAAGTCATTATTCTATTCTTTTCAGGAACTTCACTTTTTGTAACGCCAGCTATCAAGGCTTCTATTATTTTTTCTGTATCTAAATTTGTTATATACTCAAATAAGAATTTCTCTAATGTAGTATTAAATAGTTGAGCTGTTTCTATAACTTTTTTTAATAAGATCTCTTTTGAACCATTTGAGGCTAAGACTTCTTTGAGCAAATCTTCTACGTAATATATTTTTGTATCATTTTCTTCTAAAACTTGTGCAAATCCGTCATGCTCTATTTGCATTTGTTTAACCCAAGGGATGTCTTCAAAAAGCGATTCTTTTAATGTGTCAGGAGTCAATCTCTCCATTTCTTTTCCAGGGCGATGCAATATAACTGCTTCTAAGGTGCCTATTTCAGATTCTACTTTTAAGTTAAGGTTATTCCGCATATTAAACTCCCCATTCATTATTCTAAAATTAGTATAGCATCACTAAATATTTTTAACAATATAGCAACTAAAAATGGATAGAATTACACATAAATGTAATAAAATTAAGCTATTGCATAACTTCTCTTACTCTGGTACTCTTAATAGTAACAAGTTAATATTGATTCTAGGGGGGCCATTAATTGATGGCTGAGATAAAAGACTAAATCTTTTGACCCTTAAACTTGATCTGGATAATGCCAGCGTAAGGAAGGAAGTGTGTTTTAATGCATCCTTACGAGGATGCATTTTTTATTTAAGGAGGTGCAATTTTGAAGAAAGTGTTAGCAATTGCAGGGAGTGATTCTTCAGGTGGAGCAGGTATCCAAGCAGATATTAAGAGTATTTCAGCAAGTAGTGCTTATGCATTGACAGTTATTACAGCTATTACTGCACAAAATACTTTAGGAGTAAATTTAATTGAAGATGTTAGTGCCAAAATGATCACAGAACAGTTGAAGGCTATAAGAAATGATATTAAAGTAGATGCAATAAAAATTGGAATGGTGTCAAAAGAAGAGACAATCAAAGCTATTGCAAAAGAGCTAGATGAATTTAGGGCAAAAGTAGTTTTAGATCCGGTTATGGTATCAAAAAGTAATCATTTATTACTACAAAAGAAGGCAATAGAGTCTTTAGTAAAAGATCTTTTCCCAAAAGCATATCTTATTACACCAAATCTCATGGAGACATATCAACTAACTGGAATAAAAGCAGAAAATATAGAGCAAATGAAGAAAGCTGCAAAAGAATTAAAGAAGCTTGGTCCAAAAAATGTGTTAGTCAAAGGGGGGCATTTAGAAGGAGAAGAAGCAACTGACTTGTTGTTGATGGATAGTAGTTTTTATATTTTTAGTGAAAAAATTATAGATACAAATAATAATCATGGAACTGGTTGTACTCTTTCTAGTGCAATAGCAGCTAATATAGCTAACGAATATAACTTAGTAGAGGCAGTAGGACTAGCTAAAACATACATAACAAAAGCACTAAAAAGTGGGTTTAAAATAGGTCAAGGTGTTGGAGTGTTAGACCATTTTTTTAGTAAATAAGGAGGATATTTAAATGTTTAAAAAACTTATCAACAGTTTATCAACAGTGAAAGAAACTAATCCAGTAGTTCATAACATTACAAACTATGTTACGGTGACTGATGTTGCTAATAGTTTATTAGCAATTGGAGCATCGCCAATAATGAGTCATGCAGAGAAAGATTTTTCAGAGCTTATGCAAATAATAAAAGTGACGAATGGCTCTTTAGTATTGAATATTGGCACACTAGATGATACTAGAATTAATCAGATGATTAGTGCAGGAAAAATAGCTAATGATTTAGAAGTTCCAATTATTCTAGATCCAGTTGGAGCTGGGGCAACAAGTTATAGAACAGAAGCGGCATTAAGATTGCTAAAAGAGATGAAAATTACTGTTATTAAAGGAAATGAATCTGAGATTCAATCTTTAGTTGGAGATAGTAATCAAACTAGAGGAGTAGATGCAGTAGAAACTGATGGTAACAAAATTGATTTAGCAATAAGAGCAGCAAAAAAATATAAATGCATTGTAGCAATAACAGGAAAAGAAGATTATATTTCAGATTCTAAAGCAGTTTATAAAGTTAAAAATGGAACCAAAGAGTTGGGAAAAATTACAGGCTCAGGATGTATGTTAGCTGGTATTATTGGAGCATTCTTATGTAGTGAGAAGCCAGTAATAGCAACAACATTAGCAATTGGATTTATGGGACTAGCTGGAGAGATGGCAGAAAAGAATTCAAAAGGACCAGGAAGTTTTAGATATGAGTTATTTGATTCTTTTGCGAACATTGAAAAGGAGTTTATTGAAAGAAGGTTGAATGTTGAATCTATCAAATTATAAATATATCCTCTATTTAGTAACTGATAAAAGATTAGATGATACCACTTTAGTTCAAAAAGTTAAAAGGGCAATACAAGGTGGTGTTAATGTAGTTCAATTAAGAGATAAAAATATTAGTAGTAAAAGCATGTTATTAAGAGCAAAAAAGCTTAAAGAAATCACAAAAGAATATAATGTGCCTTTGATAATTAATGATAGATTAGATATTGCCTTAGCAGTTAATGCAGATGGCTTACATGTTGGTCAAGATGATTTACCTATAGATATTTGTAAAAAGTATTTTAAAGGCATAATAGGAGTATCTGCAAGTAATATGAAACAAGCAATTAAAGCATATGAAAGTGGTGCTGACTATATTGGTTATGGAGCAATATTTCCAACAGGCTCCAAAAGTGATTATGATTTAATTATTGATGACATTAGTGAGGTTAAAAAAAACATAAATGTGCCACTCATTGGAATTGGTGGAATTAAAAATCATCACATAAAAAAATTAGCTGAACAAGGTCTTGATGGGGTAGCTGTAATATCAGCAATACTAGGAAAAGAAGACCCTGAAAAAGCAGCAAAGGAATTTGTTGATGAATTTAAAGATTATTTAAACTAATAAATACTTATTATAATTACATTCTTATGGTATAATACAATATGCGAATATAGTAATGAGTAAAGGTGAGGGTATAAGTGGTTAGACCAAAAAAGAGACGCAGAATAGAACACATACCAAATATAGAACTTTTCAAGCCTGCAGGCATTCCTAACTCACAGTTAGAAGTATATAACTTGAAGTATGAAGAATTAGAATCTTTAAGGCTTAAAGATATAGAGGGTTTAGATAACAATGGGTGTGCAGATAGAATGCACGTATCAAGGACAACTTTTCAAAGAATCTTAGGTAATGCGAGGAATAAAGTTGCTAAAGCTTTGATAAACGGAGGTTCTTTACGTATTGAAGGTGGACACTATAAGTTAGCTAAGAGAAGCTTTCGTTGTGATAAATGTGGACATGAGTTTGAAAAGCCTTTTGGGAATGGAATCAGAGGCAGAGATATTTGTTGCCCAGAATGTGATGAAAAGAGTATAAGAAGAATTGAATAAGTCATAAATTTGAGCATAAGCTTTCAAAAGCTTGTGCTTTTTTTATACATATAAATGGACATATGGCCTAAATAGTTGTATAATGATAAAAAAGAAAAGAGGAGTTGGTCTTATGAAGATTCTATTACCTGCAACAGGTAACGAAGGAGAAAAAGCTCATATTAGCAATCGGTTTGGTAGAGCACAATATTTAGCTATTTATGATGGGAAAGATTATAAGATAGTAGAGAATAGTGCTACTAGGGCAATGGGAGGAGCAGGAGTTCAAACCTCTCAACATGTAGTCAACCAAAATATAGATGTTTTAATTGCTAGAAATATTGGACCTAAAGCTTGGCAAGTTTTAAGTGCGTCAAATATTGATATTTATGAAGGAATTGATGGCTCACTAGCTGAAAATATAGAAGCTTATAACGATAATAGATTAAAAAGATTAAAAACTGCTACAAATTCAGGCGGAGTATATAAATAGGAAAGTACGAGGTGAATATAATGAAAATTGCAATTCCAACTGTAGGAGAATCAATTGCAGAACATTTTGGCAGATGTGATAAGTATACTTTTTATAATATAGAAAATAAAAAGGTAATAGATCAGTACGAAAAAATTAGTCCGAAACACGCACCAAATATAATACCAAAATTCTTAAAAGAAGAACAAGCGGATCTTGTTATTACTTCAGGAATAGGGCAAAAAGCATTAGCATTATTTAATCAATTTGATATAAAGGTTATCACAGGATGTTCTGGAAAAATAGAAAGAATTATTAATGATTATCTAAATGATGATTTAGTAACAGGAGAAAGTACTTGTAATCATGAGGACGGACATTAATGAAAATAGTTATTGCTAGTGGCAAAGGAGGAACGGGTAAAACTTTAGTTTCAACAAATGCCGTTTCTGCTATGTCAATGATTAGAGAAGTAGAGCTAATTGATTGTGATGTTGAAGAACCAAATTCTCACCTATTCTTTAACACAGATATTCTAAAAGAAATAGATGTAAAGGCTATTAGTCCAAAAATAAATAATAACTATTGTATAGGATGTAAAATATGCAGTCAAAGGTGTGAGTTTAACGCCTTATCAGTGGTTGATAAACAAGTTATATTTTTTCCAGAATTATGTCATTCCTGTGGAGGATGTATTTTTTTTTGTCCAACTGATGCAATAACAGAAGGAGAAAAGTTATTAGGTAAAATTGAGTATCGAAGAGCAGATAATTTTGATGTGATTACAGGAAGATTGGAAGTAGGTTCAGCTTTAGCTCCGGAAATGATTGAAGCAACAATAGCGAAGGCTGATAATAAAAAGCTTAGCATAATTGATTCCCCGCCTGGCACTTCATGCTCTGCTATAGCAGCTCTATCTAATGCTGATTATTGCTTATTAGTAACAGAACCGACTCCTTATGGGTTACATGATTTAAAAAAGGCTGTGTTAGTTGCGCAAAGATTAGATGTACCAGCTGGAGTAATAATTAATAAATATCAAGAAGAAGAGGATATTATCACTAATTATTGCAAGAAAGAAAATCTACCAATCCTATTAAAAATTCCATATAGCAAAGAGATAGCAGAGAAATATGCTAATGGAAATCTATCTGAAGAAATTAGCGATGGATTGAGATCAACTATTGAAAAAATAGAGGGGATGGTAGGAAATGCATGAGTTAGTAGTTTTAAGTGGTAAAGGCGGAACTGGTAAAACTAGTATAACAGGGTCACTTGCAACTTTGCCAAAAGATCCAGTCTTAGTAGATTGCGATGTTGATGCTGCTAATTTGCATTTATTATTAAATCCAGCTATAAAAGAAACTTTTGATTTTTATGGTGGGATTAAAGCTAAAATAGATCAAAATATTTGTACTAAATGTGGAAGATGCGTTGAAGTATGTCAATTCGATGCAATTAATAATAGTTTTGTAGTAGATGAAATGAAATGTGAGGGTTGTAAAGTTTGCTATTATGAGTGTCCAGTAAATGCTATAAGTGTCCATGATAATTTGACAGGAGAGTATTATAAGTCAGAAACTAATTATGGTCCAATGATACATGCAGAAATTGGTATTGCTGAAGGTAATAGCGGAAAATTAGTAGCAGAGGTCAAAAGAGTTGCACGCCAAGTAGCAAAAAATAATCAGCTGATATTAATAGATGGCCCTCCAGGAATTGCTTGTCCAGTAATTTCATCTTTATCTGGAGCAGATTATGCCTTGATAGTTACTGAGCCAACTGTGTCTGGAATTCATGATTTAGAAAGGGTATTAACTCTTATAAGGCAATTTGAGGTAGTTCCTATGGTTTGCATTAATAAGGTAGATATATCTGATAAACAAGCCGATAGAATTGTAAAGTTTTGTGAGAATGAAAAGATTGAAATTGTGGGTAAAATTAAATATGATGCTACTTTTGTAGATTCATTAAATCAAGGGAAGCCAATAATTGAGTATGACAAAGATTGTGAGTCTTCCAAAGAAATCAAGCAAATGTGGGAAAGAATAAAGAAAATAACAAATAGTTATTGACATATGACCATAATAAGACTATAATGATATTAGAAAAGGTAAAGGAGGTGCGTATGATGCCAGGATTTAATGGAACTGGACCAGAAGGAATGGGTCCTATGACAGGTCGTGGAATGGGCCCTTGTGGAGATGGAACTCCTAGAGGCAGAGGATTTTTCGGCAGAGGTTTTGGACGAGGCAGAGGTTTCGGCCGAGGCTTCGGAAGAGGTTACTTCCAAGGTAATGCAGCGCCAGTAGTTGACGACAAAGCATACCTCCAAGAAAGAATCAATTTCCTTGAGGAAGAACTGCAAAGATTAAAAGAATTTCAAGAAGAAGAGTAAAAGATCGGAAACCACAAGCCAAATACAGCTTGTGGTTTTCTTAACTAAAGAAAAGAATACAAAGGAGGTTAGAAAATGCCCAGATTAGATAAAACAGGTCCAAAAGGTCAAGGACCAATGACAGGAAGAGCTATGGGAAGTTGTAATCTTAATCCAG
>JBKHBO010000070.1:0-7676 GCA_046542315.1 Clostridia bacterium | reverse complement strand
CTCTACTTGTGATAAAATATTAATATAGAATCCAAGCTTGGTGAAATCGTTACTGCATTGTTTAAAGTAAGTGGAATATTTGACTCATATAACTTAGATTATTGTTGCAATGGTCATAACTCTATAGAAGAATCTTGTAAAAAAGCTAACCTATATTATAGTAATATAATTAGTAAGCTCAGTCAGAATGTTTTAAGAACTCATGGGCTAATCATGGAGAATTATTTAAAGTTCATAAATTTAGAAAAGCTAGAAAAAGATATCTTAAACCACATCCATCTAGAAAACAACATTTTACACAAAATAATTTATTAGAAAGAGGTTATAAAATGAGTGAATTTATTAACAATAATGCAAAGAGGCAAAAACAACTTAAAGAAATAATTATGCGCTTACACGATGGTGAAGATTTCGAAACTGTAAAAGCAGATTTTGAAAAGAATTTTAGTAATATTTCTGCAAGTGACATTACACAGATGGAAACTGCTTTAGTAAAAGAAGGCATGCTTGTAGAGCATATTCAAAAGCTATGTGATGTACATGCTTCTGTATTTAAAGGAACTATCGAAGAAATACACGAACAAAAAAATGATGAATATGTGCCAGGTCATCCAGTCTACACTTTCAGAAAAGAAGATGAAGCACTTGAAAGCTTTCTACAAGATGAAATAGAGCCAATACTTAAGGATTTTTCATCAAGCCAAAAAGATGCTTTACTTGAAAAATTCTATACATTAAAAGAAATAGATAAGCATTATGTAAGAAAAGAAAATCTTATATTCCCTTACTTAGAAGCAGCTGGAATTACTGCACCTCCAAAAGTTATGTGGTAACAACAGGGGTGTTGATGATGAGATTAGAGATATGATTAAACAAACAATATCATTGTTAGAAGATGACGCTGAAAAAGAAGAAATAATTGTATCTGCTAACGCAACAGTTGATAAAATTAAAGAAATGATTTTTAAAGATGAAAATATTTTACTTCCTATGGCGCTTGATACATTAACTAGTAAGCAATGGAAAGAAGTTTTAGATTCAAGCGATGAATTTGGATACTTTCTAATTGAACCAAGAAAAAGTTGGGCTGGGCCAAAAGATGACGAGGAAAGCATATTAAATCCTACACAAGAAAAATATGTGAACCAAGACGATATTGTTTTTGATGCTGGAGCAATGTCTCTTAAAGAAATAAATGCCCTATTTAACACATTACCTTTAGATCTAACATTTGTAGATAAGAATGATAAAGTTAGATTCTTTTCTCAAGGAAAAGAAAGAATTTTTCCTAGGCCAAAAACTATTATAGGTCGTGAGGTAAGCAACTGTCATCCTCCCTCAAGCGTTCATATAGTTGAACAAATAGTTAACGATTTCAAAGCTGGTAAAAAAGATCATGAAGACTTTTGGATAAAAATGTGGGATATGTTTGTTTATATACGATATTTTGCTGTCAGAGATGAAAATGGAGAGTATTTAGGAGTAGTTGAATTAACTCAAGATATCAAACATATTTAAGAGCTAACTGGAGAAAAAAGATTGTTAAATGAATAAATTCAGGGAGAGATAGTAATGAGGGCAATATATTTTACACTTGGAATAACTACACTAGTTATAGGAACAATAGGCATTGTCTTGCCTGTTTTACCTACAACTCCCTTCTTGCTGCTTTCTTTAGCTTGTTTTTTAAAAAGTAGTAGAAAATTGTACAATTTTGTTTTGGATAATAAGTATCTTGGTCCTTATGTAAAAGACTATGTATCAGGAGAAGGCATTCCTTTAAACATGAAAAAAAGAGCAATAGCTTTAGTCTGGATTACGATTAGTTTCTCAGCTTTAGTAGTAATAGATGTTATTCACTTAAAGATCCTGCTCTTTACAATTGCAATTTTGGTCTCATCATATATTTGGACAAGAAAAACAAAAGAAGCCTAAAATCACAACCCTTTACTCATACATATGGTAAAGGTTTTTTTTATGCGAAATTAATAAGATAATATGCACTAAATAATGTAGCACTAACAACAATGTTCATAACCCATGCTGATACAAATCCTTCTGTTTCATATGATGATTTAGCCATTATATACCCTATAGTTGAATAGATTATTATATTTATGAATCCTCCAGGAATAAAGTAGTAACTTGCTAAACCATAAAATAGACCAACAAATAGATATATTAAATTCTTACTAAAATTTGAATCTTTAAGAGCTGCAAGTAAAGAACTTCTATACATAATACCTTCAGCTAAAGAACTCATCATTGCTAAAGAAATTATTACAGGCAAATTTGATGTTAACAGACCTAGATCTGAAATTTCGATGCTTCCTGACACAACCATATAACCAAAATATAGCACTACAAATATAATAGATACTATACCAGCTATTAGTTTCCATGAAAGCTCTGTATTGCCTAATTGTGCTTTATTATTTAAATCTCCCCTTGCAATATATGCTCTTTTAGGAGTGTTATATGAAAAAACTAAAATAATTAATACAATAAATGCTCCTGCCATTTTCGATAAAACTGGTCCTCCTACAGCACCTGTAAAGGTATTAGGGTCTAATATCTTTAAGATCATACTGCTACTTTCTAAAGAACTTGTTAATAAAGATCCTATATTAATCATAATAAGCATTAATATAAATTTCGAGTAATCTTGTCTACTCATTACAAATTCTGTAGTCGTGAAGTATGCCAAAAGTGCTATTTTCCCAATAGCAAGTAATGAGGGGACTTCTCCTGAAATGGATTGAACTAAAATGTCTGGCAAAGTAGAAGCAATTATTAATGGTATAAAAAATGATATTAGATTTATACCTGATTTTTCATTAGTATTATTCACAAAATCAACTCTCTTTCATAAACTCTATCAGGACTATTCTATCAGAGATTTCTTTGTTTGTGTAAATTAAAAGACAGTTAGCATTATTTCACTAACTGTCTTTTAAAAATTATTTGATTAATTCTATAGTTTTCACATATTTACACCAGTATTGGCTAAATTGGTCGTTAGAAACTATTAATTGTAATGGTCCATCTCCATCATTGTCTTTATTCTCTAACCACTTTCCTTCACTTTTATAAGCTAGATAAACATTGTCGTCTTCTTGTATTTTATCAGCCTCAATAGTGACTTTATATCCATCTTCCGCACTAACAACGACTCCTGCAATCCCATCATAGTTTATTTCTAATTCTTCAAAAATATTTTTTAGCAAGATTCCTGTATAATCAAATTCTTCAGGTTCTGTACTACTAGTATCTTTTGTAGCAACAAAGTTAGACTCTCCAACTTCAACTAACTCTTCTAAAGTTATTTCGACCTCGTTATTATCTAAATCTACAATATTAATTGTAGCTTCAGGATAAAGAATATCATCTGATACTTCTAATTCAGTTTCACCTTGACATGCAACTAACACTAAGCTTATAAGTGCAATTATTACAATAAACTTTTTCATCTATTTCTCCCCATCAATAACTAATATTGGCACAAAAATATCTTCAGCTCTGAATTGACCGTGACTCCCACCTTCAACAGTTTCATGCATTCCATGATCTGAGACAATCAAGACTTTACCTGACCATTCTTTAACTAACTGCTTAATATATTCATCAACTATTTCTATTCTTGCAAATACTTCTTCGCTTATAGGACCATAAGAGTGACCAGCATCATCTACGCTGTGGAAATGTACAAATAAGAGATCTTTGTCCAAATTCTCCATAGAACTTTCAAATATTTCATCTTCATTAAACCCATCTTTATTCTTATCAAGATTCAGTACAGTTTCAACATCAATGTTAAGTATGTTAATATCTCCTTCAGTTAAGATACTGCTTTTATCATTTTCTTTGGCATGGTCAAAGATTGTTTTTGACATAACCTGTCGATAAGATCTATCTAAAACACCATGAACACTTGGTTTTTCTCCTGTTATGATTGTACTAAAACCTGCATTTGTAACTGGTTTATATACAGAAGTAGATTTATAGACATCCTCTATACTACTTAGAAAAAGTTCTTTATTATTAACTACATATTCTTGATATTGAAAATATGAAAAACCATCAACCAATATGACTAAAACTTTTTCATCTTCTGCTAAATACTTCACTACCATGTCATAAATTTCTAGATTACTCATCTCTGGCGGGTTTAGCATTATACCAACCACATTTTCATATAAAAGATCTCTGTTGCTGTCATATATACCTAATATGTTGTCTTCCAAGGTAACAAATAAATCTTTATTATATAAATATTCATATTCTCCTTCAAAAGAAGCTAATAGAATAGTCTCAACCTTTGCATTATCCTCCAAAATATTTTCTAAAGGAATCATTTTTCTATATTTCATAACTTCTATTTTATATTCATTTCCATCTACAGTTTTACTCGTTTGTCCATCAATAAAAGGTACTAATGTATATCCCTTAGCATAAAGGTTGCCAATAGAGTAGTTAAAGGTTTCATCTTCAGAAACTACATTTAAACCTTTGTCTAATTCTTCTTGATTATTTATAATAATCAATTCCTTTATATTTTTAACCTTACTATTCTTTGGATGCTTTTCAGATAAAAATACCCAGTTATCTTCTTTATCATATACTAAATAAGCGTCATTGAGAGAATCACCTACAACTCTTACAGAAAAATAGTCATCAGATACTAATATTAAATCAAAATCACCTGTAATTGGACTAGCTTTATTGATTAAATCACTAACCTTATATGCAGGTATTTTTTTAGAATTATACTCTATCGTAACAGCTTCAAATTCACCTTCTAGAGACTGAAAATTAAAACTATTACTTACATCACCTATAATTGAAAAATTGTTATTTATTAGTGGTTCTTGATTGCTACATGCAGTTATAAAAAGCAGAGTTACTATCAGGACTAAAATATATCTTTTATTCATTCTTATCACTTCTTATCATATTACTTTACTACTATTTCTACTACTCCCTTAATCCAGTTTGATGAAACTGGAGAGTCTAATACTAGCCTTACTAAATTGTCTGATTCGTTCATCTCTTCACCATTTCTAATTACAGCTAAAATTGAATTCTCATCGATCTCTTCTGATGGTATTTCTACACTAAAACCATCTACAGCAATGAATTCAAGAGAATTAAATTCATCTACTTTAAGAAACTCTAATACATCTAATACTTTATATCCTTGCCAAGTTTCTTTAACATTTTCATCGTCTTTAACAATACTTGTCTGTACCTTTGTAAGTTCTAACTTTGAATTTGCTCTATCACTAGTCATAGTAAATGAACCATCACTAAGACCACTGACAACGATTTCCCATTCAGTTGTTAAAGCAGCTTGGTCATCTTCCTCTACTTCTACTTGTTCAACTGCTTGAGTGTCAGTTGAGGTAATCGAAAGAATTTCTTTTAGGTTATAGTTTTTTGGAAGCTGCTCAGGAACTCTGACTCTATAGATATCTTCATCTTTAGAAATGATTCCTTGCACTAAATCATTATGTGGTATTTCTAAAGTATAACCATCAGATGCTTCCATAATGTAACTTTCTGCATTTAACCCAGTCAAAGATAAAATTTCTTCTAAAGAAACACCTTGATAACCATTAACTTCTATATTATCAAAATACTCTAGACTACTCTCTAATGAGACAAAAATTACATCACCAGCATTCATCGTTAAAATATCTTTAGTGTGCATCCCCTTTGGTAAGTCTGGTGCTAAGAATAAAGGGTTATTCTCTCCTGTCATTTTAATATATCCTTGATTAACAACATCCATCATTTCTGTCTTTTCAAAATCATCCACTGCTGTAAACTCAACTGACTCGACATCTGAGTCACTAAACATATCTAATAAACTAGTAGCTTTAACTGCCTTATCTACACTCTCATAATATGTATAGTCTTCTAGATTTAAAATTGTAGCGGCTGTATCTAAAAATACAATGGTTTCTAAATTTGATCCACTTTCTATATTAGAATCAATTAACTCAATATTTGTTAAATTAGATACATAGTACATAGACCTTTCGCCTTCAATTGCACTTCTTAAAGGCATTTTTCTCTCTTCTAAAACTTCTCCATCTTGCTTATATGATAAAAGAATATCTTTGCTCTCTAAAATCTCTTTAGGTACATCAATAGCATAACCATCGTCTGCTTGAAGTCTAATAAATGAAAAGTCGCTTTGAGACATATCATAATCAGCTAAAATATCATTTAATTTAACCCCAGTGAAGTTATAGTTCTCTTCTTCACCACTAGAAGAAATACCCACCATATCAACAGTTTGAGATTCCATACTATAAATGTCATTAAAGGGTACTTCAATAATTTCTTCGTTGTGCGTAATCATCAAAGAACCTTCATAGCTAATTTCTGGTTCTAAAACCTCAGACTCAGAACAAGCAGCTAAGCTAAATACTACTATCAATAAAATTATAATTTTAGATAAATTTTTCATTTTAACCCTCCATAGTTTTCTAAACATAAATTAACTGCTTCAACAATTGCTTTTGATGTAAAAGTTGCTCCAGTAACTGCCACTATTTGCTCTTTTGAATCACTTTTCATTTTAACAAGTTCAAACTTATCTACTGTCTTGTCTAAAAACCTACTTAAAAACCATTCATTGTCCGCATAACCACCATAGTCATCGGTCTCGTTATGAGATATTATTTCAAGAGATTTAACTTCTGATTGTTCGACTTCCACTAATAAGATAAGTTCTGGATTATATCCTTCCGTCTCAACAATATAAACGAAGGAATCATTTTTAGTTTGATAGACTCTTACTATATCCTGGTTTTCTTCTCTTCTTAATCTACTATTTACATTATAATCATCTACATAATCACTATACTCATCTCTAAAGAGTATAGTTGCACTTAATACTATTGCTATCACAGCTATTCCAATAATTAACTTCTTCATATAATGCCTTCTTTCAATAAAAAAAACTTTCCAAAATGGAAAGCTAAAAAACTAGGCTCAAAATTGACCTAATTAAAAAATTTCCTTTCCACAATGGGAGGCCTATTCGTTTCCAAACAAACCCTAACGGCTAAAAAATCATCTATTTTTAGGAAGACTTAATAGCTCGGATACTTATTATATTATTTACATTAATAGATTATATCACAAATGATAGTTATTAAAAATGCTATTTTACAAAATGTTTCCTATTTGATCAACTCAGAAATTAGTTTAAACTCATATCCCATTTCTTTTAATTTTGGTATAAATATCTTTAGAGACTTAAAAGTTTCTTCTCTTTCCGAGTTCATCGGATGAAGTAAAATTATATCCCCAGGCTCAACGTTATTAACAATATGTCTTGCTATAAGCTCACTATCTTTAGCTATTTCAGGATAAGACTCAGGTTCAATTGACCACATTATTGTAGCCATATCATATTTCTTTAATATAAAAGGTAGAAAAAGAAATTTCTTTCCATAAGGAGGCCTAAAGAATATTTCACCTTCATAACCTGCATTTTCAATTTCTATATTAGTTCTTCTAACTTCTTCTTCGATGAATCTAGGACTTTTAAAAATCATTCTAGAATGAGAAAAGGAATGATTAGCTATTTGATGACCATTGTTTACAATCTCTTTAGCATATTCAGGATTTTCCCTCATATTTGATCCATTTAAGAAAAAGGT
>JBKHBO010000069.1:0-7799 GCA_046542315.1 Clostridia bacterium | reverse complement strand
TTTATCACAACACCTAATGCAATGATATGATTTGTTATGGTTTTGTGTAGCTGGACTATCTGAAGCAGGAGGGACTTGGAGTTCGTGGATAGGAAGTCCAGGGTCAGGAGATGCTGTGAAAATGGGAGTGCCTCCAGCAGTTGCAGGGGCAGCAGGAGCTTTAGTTGGGACTTTTACGGGTGATTTTATTGACCAAGTTGATATTGGGTGGTCAGAAGAAGAGCCCTTTATAGACGGTCCAGAAGAAGAATATATCCCAGAGATGTTAGAAGAAGATCCTTTAGTTGACGGGCAAGAAGAAATGGAAGATATTTTAGACGGAATAGACTTAGATGGGCTAAGCGAACAAGAAATCGAAGATTTATTAGAAGGTATACAAGAGGAAATAGTAGGTCCTTGGACTATGGGGCCTTTTGATAATATTCAAGACGCTATTTCTGACTTGCTTAATTCTGATATTTATGACGATTTAAAGGATTTATTCAATGGAACTGGTGGTCAGGATATCCCAACAGGAAAACAAGCACCTGGGTATGCAGAGTGGGTAAAAGATATTTTAAGTACAGGGCGTATACAGGATAAGTTAAAAGATCCCCTCAGACAAACTTGGAATCGCTTACATGATTTATATAATAGCGATCTTGATGGAACATTGGTGGGACATTTAAAAAAGTTAGAAATATTTGATGATATACCAAAAGCTACTCAAATGAAGAACTGGGCTAATACAATGGATACAACTTTAAAGTATGCTGGAGGATTTTTTGATGCCCTAGATTGGTATGGTAAAGGTGAAGGAATTTTTGACTCAGCTGTTAAGGGGTTTGGAAATGCAGAATTAATGGCTTGGATTGGTAAAAAGAATCCAGCATTAGCCACAATGGAATTTGTCAACTTTTTAGGTTTTGGAGGAACAGATGCAGCTAACTGCATAAGCCCAACTAAGACAATTACAGGAACTACTAACTACATTTATGATATGTTTACAGAAGACCCAGATGGTTTAGCAGATAGGCTAAAAAATGGAGATTATGGGCCAAATGTTAAGAATTTTGTCGAAGCTGGTGGCATTGCTAAAGATGCTATTGAAGATCCAGAAGAGTTTAAGAACGCATGGAATGAATTTGTAACAGTAGATGAAAAAGGAGATTCATTTGATGATATGTACAAATCAAGTGAAGAGTTATGGAAAGTGCCGGATGATACATGGAAATATTCTCCTAGGAGATTAGTTAGCTGGGCAGGTGAGAAGGCAACTAATTCTGTGATTGCCGTAGGTGAAGGTGCTGCTCTCTCAGGAAGTTGGCTTGGCAAAGTCACTTCTGGTTGGTTCTAAGGAGGGTTATAAAGATGCCATTATTTACATTTGATCACTACCAATTAACACAACTATCGCTAGCCTCAAGAAGTACGCCAAATGAAATATCTCCAATAATAAAAATAAATATAGCTGCAGCAGCTGGAGAAGATAGAGAAAAAATGCAGGAGTCACTAGATGACTTAGTTCGACTTGGTCTTCTTGAACAAACTAATGAAAACCCTCGCCTAGCTTCTGAATTGGAACCAGCATTTTTAATAATCCACAGACCAGATCAGGTTTGGAAGTTCTATAGAGAAGGATTAATTGATTCAGGTGAAGAGAACTTCTGTTGGTTAGCAGGAGCAGGTGTTCAAATCACAGTGGGACCAGCATTTTTACACCATATTGTTAAGTATCCTTACACAAAAGAGTTAGTAAAAGAGTGGTTTGTAAATGAGCTAATGAAAGACATTGAAGTGCCAAAAAAAGGCTTAGTAAAATCTAGAATTATGATTGAAGAAAATGAAATTCTAATACTTGCTATGATGCAAGTTATATTATAAACATAGGTTTAAAGGAGATAGACCTATTGAAAATAAAGAGATTGACATTAAAGAATTACTCAACTTTAATTATTGGGATGATTTACCTTTGTCCCTCAGAGAAGGTAATTTCCAGTATTTAAAGACCCATCTTAAGAATTCTGAAATGACACTTAAGTCATTAGCGGGCTTAGAATTAAAAAAGCTTATAGTGGTCAGGGGACAGAAGATTCAGTTTTCTATATTAGCACAAGAGCTTTTTGATCCGGGCAAGCAAGTAGATTATATTCAGTTTTCTATTTTTGAAGAAGAGAATCCAAAAGTTGCAACTATTAGTGTTGTTGAAAGAGGATATTTAATTCAAAGACCTTGGGGAGATAAAACTTCTATAGCATTAGATTTGCTTCCAGCTGATACTACTAAAGAAGAGCTTTATAATTTGTTGATGGCTGACCCAAGAAAAGAAGTTAAAAAGAAGTTAAAAAGAAGATTAAAAGTAAAGATGAAAATAAAGAAGTTAAATTTTGCCCAAGTTGTGGTAACAAACTTGATGCAAAAGCAAAATTTTGTAATAGTTGTGGCTTCCAGTTTGTAGAAGAAAATACAAAGATATTTTGTAAAGGTTGTGGAGCAGAGTTAAAATCAGATACTATATTTTGTCCAAAATGTGGAACTAGGAGGCAAGTATGAGAAAGCTATTGTTAGGTATTTTGTTGATAAGTTTAATCGTCTTTTTTGGCTGCGAAGATGCTTCTGTAGAGGATAATGAAGATGATGATAATCAAGGGAGTAAAGAGTTAGTTGTATATACTGCAGTAGATCAAAATTATGCAGAAATAGTTTTAGAGAAGTTTACTGAAGACACTGGGATAGAGGTTTTGCCTGTGTTTGATGTAGAAGCATCTAAAACTACGGGTCTTATAAATAGACTTATTGCAGAAAAAGATAATGCAACAGCGGATGTATTTTGGAACAACGAGATTTCTCAAACCCTTTTTCTAAAAGAAAAAGGTGTGTTGCAATCTTATAATTCCCCTTCTGCAGATGACATTCCTGATAACTATAAAGATTCAGAGGGATATTGGACTGCATTTGGAGGAAGAGCGAGATGTATTATTGTTAATACAGATCTTGTTGCTGAAGAAGATTATCCTACTAGTATATTAGACTTATTCTCAGATAAGTATCCTGCAGATATGGTGACAATAGCTAGACCATTATTTGGTACTACTTTAACGCAAGCTTCTGCTTTATTTTCTTATTGGGGAGAAGAGCAAGCTACAGAGTTTTATCAGAAAATAGTAGACCATGGAGTAACAATTGTTGAAGGAAATTCAGTTGTTAAAGATCAAGTTGCTCAAGGTAATTTAATGTGGGGATTAACAGATACTGATGATGCTATAGTAGCAATAAAAGAAGGGTATCCAGTTAAGGTATTAATCCCAGACCAAGAAGAGGGTGGTTTAGGTACATTAGTAATACCAAATGCAGTTTCGTTAATTGAAGGAGCTCCAAATGAAGGTGCTGGGCAAGCGTTCATTGATTGGCTTTTACTACCTGAACAAGAGAAATATTTAATTGAAATTAGTTGGACACAAGTAGCTATTAGAAATGTTGATGCAGAAAGTTTAATACCAATTGATAATTTAGTAACTACGCCTGTTACTTTTGAAGAAATATTTGAGGGGCTACAAAAAGCAGAAGAGACTTTGCGTGAATTATACCTAAACTAAAATGGTTTATAGAAATCTGATCGGAAAGACTAAGATAATTTTCCTAGCAATAACAATTATAATAATAATTTATCCAATAACAGCATTGCTGCTAAGGTCTTTACATAGTAGCAGCAGTGCCTTTTCTTTTATTAAAAATCAAAGAATTGTATCTCTATTCACAAAAACTTTTTTCTGGGCATTTTTTGTGAGTTTATCTGTGACAATTGTTTCGTGTTTAGCGAGTAGCTATTTGTGGATAAAGAAGTACTCTAATAATATTTTTGTGATTACGTTTCTTTTGTTAGGATTTTTAATACCACCTTTTGTTCACTCTGCAACTTGGAGTCAGATATTAGTCAACTTCTTTGGATTCTCATATAGATCTATTTCTACACTAAAAGTAGCGGGGTGGGTTCAATTTAGTTGCTATAGCTCTCTTGGAACTGGAATTATGTTACTAGCTTTATCTAAAATCAACAAAAAAGAAATAGTTGCAGCAAAAATATATAGAGAAGATAAGTATATTTTCAGTAAAATTATTATTCCTAGTATAAAACCAGTGATAATTATTATCTTTGGAATTGTCTTTATATTATCTTTTTCTGATTATACAGTTCCATCACTTTTTGCACAAAGTGTTTATTCTCAGGAAATTATGGGTGAATTTAACAGTTCCTATGATCAAACAAGAGCACTATTTTTGGCAATCCCTTTACTAGTTGTTCAAATTTCTGTATTTGTTATTATTTTGATACAATTAAAGCAAGACTTGTATCAAAAGTCAGAATCGTATGATTATGATTTTAAAATAAAGCTTCCTAAGATATATGATGCGCTATTATTTATTAGTTTACTAATGGTTCTAAGCTCCATAATACTTCCAATTGGGATATTAATTCTTTCTAAAGATACTATAAGTTCGCTACCAGGTGCTTTAGAAGCAGCCGATAAAGAATTGTTAAGCAGCTTGAAGATAAACTTATTAGCAGCTTTAGGAATAATGATTTTTATTTTGCCATTAAGCTTATCAGTTTTGGCTACTAAAAATAGCAAAACGTTTTTAATTCTTTTTGTATTGCCTTTAATATTACCCTCTTCATTAATTGGAATATCATTGATAAATGCTTTTTTTAGAGTTTTACCAAAATCTCTTTATAATAGTTCCTTAATGCCTATTATTGCAGTTTGGCAAAAAAGTTTACCTTTTGTATTACCTAGTTAATGTAACCAGCTTAACTCTAATAGCTAAGAAATATATCGAGCCAGCTAGTATTTTGGGTAACAAAGTGAGAGTTTACTTTAAGATTTTACTGCCTTTATATTTGCCAACAGTAATTGCTAGCTTTGTTATAACCTTTATAATGGGATTTAATGAATTAAGTGCTACTCTTTTAGTTGTACCTCCAGGTCAGTCTACACTTGCAATAAAAATATATAACTATTTACACTATGGAGCATCAGACTATGTAAATGCTTTATGCTTATTTATACTAATTTTAGCATCAATCTCAGCCTTAATAGTTGGGATATTATGGGAAAAGGGAAGATTTGCTCGTGATAGAATTAACTAATATTTCAAAATCTTATAAAACCCAAAGCGTATTAGATAAAATAAGTTTCTTTGCAAAAAGCAATCAGTTTAGCTCTATTATGGGAATGTCTGGTAGCGGGAAAACAACGCTTCTAAGAATAATCGCAGGATTAATCAGACCAGATGAAGGTCAGGTTAAGATTGATAAGATAGTCGTAGGCTCAAAAAATGTATATGTAGAGCCATATAAGAGATCTTTAGGGTATGTCTTTCAAGAAGCAGCACTTTGGCCTCACATGACTGTTGAGAAAAACATTTCTTTTGGGCTTGCTAATATGAATAGAAAAGAAATACTTAATAGAACAAACTTAATTATGAAGCATACTAATACCTTAGAATATAGGCATAAATACCCCAGTCAAATTTCTGGAGGACAAGCAAAAAGGGTAGCTTTAGCAAGAGCTTTGGCACCTAACCCTAAATATATCTTACTAGATGAACCACTAACAAATTTAGATTTTAAAGCAAGAATAGAACTTTTAGATTTATTGGTTTCTATTAAAGAAAATAGTGATGCTGGGTTTGTATATGTTAGCCATCAAAAAGATGAGATAGACTACCTAAAGGGTAATTTGTGGATACTTAAATCAGGCAAGTTGGTGAAAGATGAATAAAGTTTTTGTATTTATTATTTTACTTTTGCTTTTAACAAGCTGTAGTCAAGAAGAGACAATCCCGCAATGGGAAATTCAGTTAAAAGAAATGATAAAGACATACCCAATCGGTGACATAATGTCAGTTGATAAATTTGAAGGTGATATTTATGCTTCGGGAAGAGATGGTTTATATAAGTTTGATGGTAACGAGTTTCATAAGCATCTAGAAGATTTAGAGCTATCTTATGTTAGAAGAATATTAGGAGATAAGTATTTATGGATTTCTAGTGATAATAGTTTGTACATTTATGATGGTAATGATTTGAAAGAATTTACTACAGAAAATTCAGACTTGCTTAATGACAACACCAATACTGTTTATAAAGATAATTAGATAGAATCTGGGTAGGGACATGGGGAGGTGCTTTCATATTTGATGAGGATTTAAATATAGTTGACAAACAAACAATCGAAGATGGTTTACTAGTTGACAATGTCACAGTAATTAATCAATCACAAGATAATAAAATGTGGCTTGGATCCTATGCTGTAAGGAACGGAGGGATTTCTTATGGTGATATAGGTGATTGGCACCATTTTACTCTCAAAGAAGGATTAGCACACGAAAATATTACCTCAATTATAAGTACAGAAAACAAAGTTTATATTGGCACAGGATTACTTGATAGGGGAGGACTAGATATTTTTGAGCTAATTGATGAGAAGTGGACCTATACTGAAACAATAAAGTATGAAAGCGGGCTTTTAGCAGGTCAAAAAGTTAGATCTTTATTCTTAGATCAAAATTATTTATGGGTCGGAAGTGAATATGATGGGTTATCCATAATTAATCTAGAGAATATGAGCTCGGTTATAGTAAAGGCAAGCTTACCTCACCCAGAGATAAAAGTAATTTATTATGATAAAGGCAATTTGTGGTTAGGCACATTAGATGGTTTAGCATACTTAGATGAAAGAGCAATAAGTTTTATATATTCACAAATTAAGCAGTGAGAAAGGAGATTTTTTATGAGATGTAGCAATTGTGGAGCACAATTACAAGAGGGAGATAAGTTTTGCACTAGTTGTGGAGCAAAAACAGAATCACCAGTTCAGCAAAGCTCACAGTCTAGTCCTCCTCCCCCACCGCCAAGACAGGACAACCAGCCTTCTCGTCCAGAGCCAAGGCAAAAAGCACAAACACAACCCAACTATCCACCGCCAAATCAAAGTTTTAGTAATGGCAATCCTCCTCCAGTAGGGGTATTAAAGTTTTTGTTAGTAAATATTTTATTTGCAATACCAATTATTAATATTATTGCAATCTTAGTCATAAGTTTTAAAGGGGATGTTAATCCAAGTTTGAGAAATTATGCTAGGGCATTACTAATTTTTATAGTCTTAGGCATTATTCTTATGGTTGCAACAGGTTCACTACAATTTATTTTTGATATGTTTAATGGTGGGTTTAACCCAAGCATGTATTCTTAGTAGTTTAGTTAATAAAAGTCTATTAAGCTTTACTTTTTTCCAATAAATGATAAAATTTATTTGTGGGAGTTTCACAATTTAGGAGGGATTCTTCTTGATATGTCCAGGCTGTAGAGTGTATTTGACAAATAAAGAAGAAATATGTCCTTCTTGTGGACATGTAATGAAAAAGGAAATTTCCTCTAATGAGAAGTTAGAAACTAATCAAAAACGATTAGAATTAAATTATTCAGGACTACCAATATCTAAAAAGGTTATCTCAGTTCCAAGTAAGAGTAGTAAAAGAGCTGGGTTTAAGATATTTGTAATTTTCTTATTATTACTTCCTATAATTAATATTTTTATTGCATTATATGGAGCGTTTATTTCAAAGGATCTTTTGATAAGACGACTATCTCAAATAGTTCTAGTATTTACATTTGTAGTAATAGTTGTGTTTATAATTAACGTATATCAATATGGGATGGAATTTGTATTTGAGCAATTATTAAAATTTATACAAAATATTAAATAGCAATCTGGTAATATGTAAAGACAGAAATCAAATAGAAGTTAAAAGAATTA
>JBKHBO010000013.1:0-34577 GCA_046542315.1 Clostridia bacterium | reverse complement strand
GAACCCGCGTCTTCAGCGTGAAAGGCTGATGTGTTAACCACTTCACTATGGGGCCTAAAAAACAAATGTGGTGGGTCATGTTGGATTCGAACCAACGACCCCCCGCTTAAAAGGCGGATGCTCTACCGACTGAGCTAATGACCCACGCATAAACATATGCTACAGTAATTTTTCATATATGTCAACAACAAATTTATATTAAATAACTTCTTTCAGATATATATTCTATTACTATAACACAGCTTTTGTATAATAGCATAAATCTAAGGTGCATTGCAATGATTTTTAGTATTTTTTCTTTTATTAATTGTTAATTATTGACCTTGCAGCAACTACTCCTGCTACTGAAGCTTGTGCTAGTCCTCTTGTAATACCCGCTCCATCTCCGACAGCCCACATATTTTTAATATTGGTTCTTAATTCATCATCAAGCTGCACTCTATTGGAGTAAAACTTTACTTCTACGCCATATAAAAGTGTATGTCTTGAGTTTACACCTGGAGCAACTTTATCTAAAGCTTCAAGCATCTCTACTAAGCTTACAAGATATCTGTGAGGTAGCACCAGCGATAAATCCCCTGGTGTTGCATCTTTAAGAGTCGGCTTGACTAAACCTCTAGCTATTCGGGCCTCAGTGCTTCTTCTTCCATCCTGCAAGTCCCCTAGCCTTTGAACAATTACTCCTCCACCTAGCATGTTTGCTAAATTAGCTATATATTTTCCATACTTTAAAGGTTCTTTGAATGGCTCTGTAAAGCTTTTACTAACTAAAAGTGCAAAATTAGTGTTTTGAGTCTTTATATCTTGATAGCTATGACCATTAACTATCATAAGTCCTTCATTATTTTCTACAACCACCGCTCCGTTGGGATTCATACAAAATGTTCTTACTCTATCATCAAATTGTCTAGAGTAAAATATAAATTTAGACTCATAAACAATATCTGTAATATGATTCATTACTTCTGCAGGGACTTCTACCCTAACTCCTATATCAACAGGGTTAACCTCATTTGGTATATCCAGTTTCATAGCTTGGTGACTAAACCAATCTGCACCATCTCTACCAGGTGCAGCTATTATATATTTGCTATGATAGATTTGTCCATCTTTAGTTTCAACAGCTTTATAAACTCCGTCTTCGACTATAATTTCTGTAACTGGACAATTAGTTTTAATTTCTATCTTAGAATCAAGCCATTTTCTAAGTCTTTGAAGAATTTTATAGCATTGCTCAGTTCCTAAATGCCTTATTCTAGCTGGTATAAGCATTAATTCTGCCGCTGCAGCTTGTCTTTTTAAGAGCTCAACCTCTTTATCTATATCATTGCCAAAAACCTTTTCAGTAGCCCCAAATTCTAAATATATTTGGTCAATATAATCAATAAGATCAGCTAGTCTTCTTTCGCCAATATAGTCTGCTAATCTTCCACCAAATTGAGTAGTTAAAGTTAACTTACCATCACTAAAAGCTCCAGCTCCGCCAAAACCTGAAGTTATTGAGCAGCTTCCACATTTTGCGCATGATTGCTGATACTCTGCTACAGGGCATGATCTTTTGTCAATATCATTGCCTTTTTCAAGCATTAAAACATCTATATCAGGATTGTTTTTATATAGTTCAAGTGCAGCAAAGATTCCTGCTGGTCCTGCCCCTACAATTATTACATCATACTGTTTCATTATTGCTCTCCTACCTTTTATGCCTTATTCTCTTCTTGCTAAATTTTCAAATCTACCATATTGTTTATTAAACATTAATTTTATTTTGCCTGTTGGACCATTTCTTTGCTTGGAAATTAAAAACTCTGCAACATTTTTTTGATCTGTATTCTCATCATAATAATCCTCACGATATATAAACCCAACAACGTCTGCAGTTTGCTCAATTTCTCCCGATTCTCTTAAATCACTTAGCATTGGTCTTTTATCTTGTCTTTGTTCAACTTGACGACTTAACTGTGCTAAAGCTATTAATGGAACATCTAACTCTCTAGCAAGTTCTTTAAGTTGTCTAGTAATGTAGGCTATTTCTTGTTGTCTATTCTCAGACCTATGAGGAGATGTTACAAGTTGCAAATAATCTATTATTATTAAATCTACGCCTCTTTCTGACTTTAACCGTCTTGCTTTTGAGCGCAATTCCAAAATTGGAATTCCTGGAGTATCATCAATAAAAATCTTAGCCTCTGATAAAGTTGCAACAGCTTGGCCTATCTTGTCCCATTCTTGCTGTTCAACATAGCCTTTTCGGACACGTTGTGAATTTACTCTAGCTTCGGAACAAATCATCCTATGAACTAATTGATGACTAGCCATCTCTAATGAAAAGAACAATACATTAGCCTTTTCTCTTAAAGCTATATTTTGTGCAAAATTCAAACACAGTGCAGTTTTACCCATACTTGGTCTAGCAGCAACTATAATTAAATCAGAAGATTGCAATCCATTTGTAATATCATCAAAATCAACATACCCAGTTCTAAGCCCAGTAATCTGATCTTTTGTACGATAACTTTCTTCTATCTGCTCAAATGTTTGTTTTACAACATCTTTTATTATGCTGTAGCTTTTGGTGTCTCTTTGTCGACTTAACTCAAAAAATTGACGCTCAGCATTATCCAAAATTTCTTCAAATTGTCCCTCAGAAAAAGCTTTATCAGCCATAATTCTTGCTACAGAAACAACCTCTCGTAATAAAGCCTTTTCTTTAACAATATTACAATACTCTCCAACATTTGAAATAAGAGGAGCTAAGCTGGACATTTCTGTTAAATAAATGATTCCTCCAGCTTCCTCTAGTTTATGCATATTTCTTAACTTATCTATTAAAGTAATTATATCTACTGCTTGACCGTTATCTTCAAGCTCTAGCATCGCTTTAAATATAATTTGATGTCTTTCTAAATAAAAATGCTCTGCTGAAATAGCCTCTATGCCTTTTTGTAGTGCTAATCTATCTACCATCATTGCAGCTAGAATAGATTTCTCTGCTTCTAAGTTCTGAGGGGGTACCCTTGAAACATTTGTCGCCATATTTAACCCTCCGCTACTATTTCTTCTATAGCCATTTCTAGATTGTCTACTAAAACAATTTCTAAATCATTAAACATGTTAGGGGCTTCTAATTTATTATCTTTTGGTATTAAAACTTTTTTAGCTCCAGCTTGTTTTGCACCATAAATCTTCTCTGGAACGCCACCAACTGGCTTAATAGCTCCTTGCAGAGAAATTTCCCCTGTAACTGCTACATCTTGACGTAAGGGCTTATTAGTTAAAGCACTATAAAGAGCTAAAGCAATTGCAGTGCCTGCTGAGGGACCATCTATATTCCCACCACCAATTATGTTCACATGAACATCATAATCAGATAGCTTTGTATTAGTAAGCTTTCTTAGCACAGTAGCAGCATTAAAAACACTATCCTTTGCCATTGAACCAGCTGTTTCGTTAAATCTAACTTCTCCCTTGCCTTTTTCTTTAGCGGGGAAAATCGCACATTCAATCTCAATTGCTGATCCTAAAAAACTTGCTACTCCTAATCCCAAAGTTCTACCAACTTGAGGAATGTCAGAAGACTTTATTCTTGCATATCTTTGATTTCTTCCACTTTGCAATATCTTCTTTAGATGCTCTTTTGAAACCACTAGATTTTCTCTTCTACCAGCTTCATAAGCAACTAAACTATATGCATCGATTAGCAAGTTTACAGCTCTTCTTCCCTCAATTGTATATTCACTAATGAGGTCAGCAACTCCTGGCTCTAGATCAACATTTAATCTTTCTGCTGCATCAGATACAATTTTTTTAATGTGAGTTGAATCAAGCGGACTAAAAAATATCTCTGCTGCTCTTGAGCGTAAAGCTGGATTAATATTTTCAGGACTACTTGTAGTAGCTCCTATAAGTACAAAATCTGCAGGTGCTCCTTCTTTAAATAGCCTCTTTATGTATTCTGGAACTTTTGGATTATCTATATCAAAGTACGAAGACTCAAATTTCACTCTTTTATCTTCTAATACTTTAAGTAATTTGTTTTGCAAGATTGGATCCATAGCTCCTATCTCATCAATAAATAAAATCCCTCCACTGGCCTCAGTGACTAATCCTGGCTTTGGCTCTGGTATGCCGCCTTCAGCTAACTTTCTCTGAGCTCCTTGATATATTGGATCATGTACTGAACCAAGTAGTGGATTAGTAATTCCACGAGGATCCCACCTGAGTGTTGTACCATCAACTTCCACAAATGGAGCTTCCTGATCAAAAGGAGTGATTTCTAATTTTTTTGAACTCTCAAGTGCTATTCTTGCTGCTGTTGTTTTTCCTACTCCTGGTGGACCATAAAGAATTATATGCTGTGGGTAAGGTGAAGCCATTCTTGCCATTAAAGCATCAATGGCTTGTTCCTGCCCAACTATTTCATCCATCGTTTTTGGTCTTACAATTTGAGTAGCAGAGCGAGCTAGTTTTCTATCTTCAAGCTCAGTTAACTCTTTTAATCTAGATTGGGTATATGGAGTTTCTGGCCCATCTTTTTCTTCAAGTACTTTTTTCTTCATATCTTTTATGTACTTTTGCTGTCTTTCCATTATTAACTTTTGAACTTTTCTATCAATATCTTGTTCAACTTTTCTTCTGGCTATTGCTTCAACAATTTCATCCTCTAATTCTACAAGTTTTGCTTCTAACTCTTTTTCTGGATGGACCTTGTCAAGCTCACCATCTCTGTATATGATTCTTTCTAATGCTAAAATTCTAAATGCAGGGTCATTTGAGTTCAATAAATCTACTGCCTCATAGTTTTGCAATAATGCTAAAACATGATCCTTACCATAAAGATTTTTTATTATCTCATATATAGCGTTGATTTTACGATTAAGTGGATTTATGTTCATTTCTTTATTCTTATCCCCATTAATCATTTCTTTTAGTCGTTTATGCCAGTTTTGCATAACTCCTCCCCCAAACTAAATACTTATTCACTAACAACTTTCACTTTTAATTCAGCAACTACATCTTTGTGTAATTTTATTGGTACAGCTTTTTCTCCAACTTCTCTTATTGGTTCATCCATTTGCATTTTACGTCTATCAATATCAATGCCTTGCTCTGTTAATGCATTATTAATATCTTTACTAGTTACAGAACCAAATAATCTTCCATTCTCTCCTGCTTTTACAGTCATAGTAACTTCTGTGCTTTCGATTTTCTCTTTTAACTCTTGCGCTACAGATAATTCTTCCTCTGCCTTTTTTTCTTCTTTTGCTTTTCTGCGCTCAAGCATTTCCATGCTTGTCTTTGTTGCCTCAACTGCGAATTCTCTTGGAATTAGATAGTTTCTTCCATACCCATCTGCAACATTAACAACTTCACCTTCGTTTCCTAAGTTTTCAACATCTTTTAATAAAATAACCTTCATTTTAATTTCTCCTTTCTTTTAACCATCCTTGGTAGTCAAAAAATATATCAAACAAACCCAAAATAATAACAACCTGCATTATAAATGAGTTAGTAAGAATCATGATAAACAACAACAAGAAAAACAATCTTGACTTTATATACTGGCCAATAAAAGCTATAACTAAAGCTACTCCTTGAAATAATACAGGCCATGTTAAAACGATACTTAAATTCATTCCCACATAGTTAAGTGTTGTTTCTGGTTGAGTAAAATACATTAAAGCTGTTCCTATAACATACAATGCTGCTAACCATTTTGGGAAGCTCCACTCAAATATTGAGGGCACCTCTGGGACTTCTATTCTCAATCTTCTTCCGATAATACCAAAAAATTTAAAGTTAATATAAGAAGTCATAAACCCAAAAATAACTAGTACTGCTGGTTTTAAGTATGTAGTCAAAAGTTCTAGTTGTCTTTTTATTGCTTCAACATCAAAAGATAGTGTTTCGCTAGCTTCTCCTAATGAAATAATGGATTGTTCATAAACTGAAATCATATCAGCAAATATATCCAATCCTGTTATAATTTCTACTACAAAAACTACTATACCAAAACTAATTGACCCAACAATAGCGCCTGCTACTAAAGTTTTTCCTGCTGAATACCTCTTAGAACAATAGCCTATAACCGTTCCTACTAAAGCAAAAAGTGTTATAAACATAAATGTTGATATTATATCAATAAATAATGATAATACTACCGCTGAAGCAACTACTGCTATAAGCCCTGCTTTCAACCCGTTTCTCCAAGTAAGCACCGCATGCGGAACTGATAATACTACCATCATCAAAACTGATATTATCGGTATATACATTACAGCCAAAGATAGGATAGTAAATATTGATACTAATAACGCTGCTTCTGTCAATGAATTTGTTCTCATCCTATTCCTCCTATGTTATACCCTTAACATTGTCATTATACCTTAACATAATTACTTTGACACTTTTTTTTAAGTAATTACAATTTAGATACAAAAGGCCCTAGGTAATTAACCTAGGGCTCTTATATATTAGTCTATAATATAAGGCAATAAAGCAACCATTCTAGAGCGCTTAATTGCTTGTGTCATCATTCTTTGATGAAAAGCACAGTTACCTGTTACTCTTCTAGGTAAAATTTTACCCCTCTCAGAGAGGTATCGGCGCAACTTGTCTATGTCTTTGTAGTCTATACTTTTAGCCCCATCTGCACAAAAACTGCATATTCTGCGTCTTGGGCGTCTTCCTCTACTACCTCTACGTGGTGCCATTATCTTTCACTCCTTTTAGAAAGGTAAGTCATCATTATCATCATCATTAAAATCAAGCTCTTTGTGATAGTCTGATGAGCTATTAGAATTTCCTTGGTTTTGAGATGAATTACCTTGATAATTATCTTGTCTATCTAAGAACCTTACAGTTTGGGCAACAACCTCAACTGCTGTTCTTTTTTGTCCATTATATTCATAATTTCTGCTCTGCAATCTTCCTTGGACAGCGACCAATCTTCCCTTTGTCATATATTGTGCTACAACTTCGGCAAGTTTTGTCCAGCAAACCACATTGAAGAAGTCGACTGATTGTTTATCGTCATCGCTATTTCCAAATCCTCTATCAACTGCAATACCAAAGTTAGTTACAGCAGTTCCTTGCGACGTATAACGTAATTCAGGGTCTCTAGTTAGTCTTCCTATTAAAATTACAGTATTTAACAAATTATTTCACCCCTATTATTCTTGACGCACAATAATGTGACGAATTATTGAATCTACAATACGAAAATTTCTTTCTAACTCACTGTTAAAACTACCATCTGCTGTATAGAAAATCAAAACATAAAATCCTTCTTTATAGTCCTCGATTTCATAAGCAAGACGGCGTTTTCCCCAAGGTTCGATAGCTGTTACCTCACCTTTATTATCCGTAATAATGTTGACGAATCTTTCCACTACAGACTTAATTTGCTCTTCTTCTAAGTCTGGTTTCAAAACCATCATAATTTCATAGTCTCGCATATTTTTTCCTCCTCCCTTTGGTCTCTGGCCCTGTTTAAAACAGAGCAGGGTTCACGAAATGTAATTGTAGCATAATATTTACCTTTTAGCAAGTTAGCATTAATGCTGATCTGACAATGTTATTTTGATTGTCTATTGCTATTATATCTTATTGTAACTTGTATTTAAATGA
Source organism: Clostridia bacterium (assembly GCA_046542315.1). Lineage (GTDB taxonomy): Bacteria > Bacillota > UBA994 > PWPR01 > PWPR01 > PWPR01. The sequence continues at coordinate 26,948 of JBKHBO010000013.1, read as the reverse complement.
TATAATATAGCAAAAGATAAAGGAGTATGCATATGAGTCTATTTACTTTTAAAAATGTATTGCCTAATATACATAAAAATACTTTTATTGCACCAGGATCACAGATCATAGGTAAGGTGACAATAGGATCAGGATCTAGTGTATGGCATAATGCTGTAATTAGAGGTGATATGAATAGTATTGAAATTGGCCAAAATTCTAACATCCAAGATAATGCTGTGGTGCATGTCGACAGTGATCATCCTACAATTATTGGGAACAATGTCACAATAGGTCACGGCGCAGTAATTCATGGATGTGAGCTTGGAAATAATGTTTTAATAGGTATGAATGCTACTATTCTTGATGGTGCAAAAATCAAAGATGGATCTATTGTAGGAGCTAATGCTTTAGTTTCACAAGGCAAAACTTACCCTAAAGGTTCTTTGATTCTAGGCGTGCCAGCCAAAGCAGTTAAGGAATTAAGTGAAAATGAAATTAAGCACTTGGAAAGTCATGCCCAAAAGTATAAAAGGTTATGGGAAGAAAATTATAAATAAAGGAGAATAAAGGATGCCACAAATTATTATTAGAGGTATATTAGCAGAACAGGTTTCAATTATCGAAAAAAGTCTAGTAGAAGAATTATCATCCATTACAGAAACTGATACAGATGACTTTACTGTTGAGGTTTTCCAAACTGAGAGAATCAAAGATGGCGAAATTACATCTGATTATCCATTTGTTGAGATAAAATGGTTTGACCGTGGTCAAGAGATCCAAGACAGATCAGCTTTAGAAATTACTAAAAAATTTGATGAAATTGGAGTTACTGAAGTAGATATATTCTTTACTCATTTGAAAAAAGAAAATTACTACTACAAAGGTAAGCATTATTAAATAAAAAAGGAAAGGGAAAACCCTTTCCTTTTTTTCTACTCTTCTAACATTTCATTCAATGCATCTAGTAGCACTTCTAGTTCTACATTATGCCCTGCAGCTGCTTGCTCAATTGTTTCTGAAGCACCTACTGGACATCCAACACAAAACATACCATGCTCCATAAACACAGATGCTAGTCTTCTATCAGCTTGAATTGTCTGCTGTATTGTCATATCTTTTGTAATTTTCATAATATAAACCCCTCCTTAGTCCGAGTCTTATTCTATTTTAACCTAATTTTAACCCGATTAAAAGCTTTATTTAGTAAGATTATTAAGAATACAAAGAAAATAGGTGATCTTATGAAACAAATCGGCGTTCTTTTAATAGTTATTGCTTTAGTCGCTTTTGTCTTTTCAGGAGTGTTTTCTCCAGATAGGAGCATCTTCCCATTAGTGAATTGGTGGAGAGCTATTTTTGATAGTAATAATGAACAAGTTAGTGAATATAAAAATAATTTTAATGAAACTTATAATAGTCAAATAAATGAGATTGAAATAGATGTAGTGTCATCTCATATTGAAATTATGGTTGATGACAGTTTAAGTGATATTAAAGTAACTTACCAAGGTAATGGTGAGTTTGATGTAAGTGAGAGTAAGGATTCTTTAAAGATTGAAGAAGATTTTAATAAATGGAATCTTGGTTCTGTTAGAAAAGGTAATTTGGTTATCAAACTGCCACAAGGAGTTGACGAAATAATTCTGTCAACAGTTTCAGGCAATATTGAGCTTGAAGATCTAAGGGGAGACTTACTAGAAATAAATAATGTATCGGGTAGAACTATATTAGATAATGTGGAGTTTGAAAAAATTGAAGTAGAAAATATTTCCGGAAGAATACAAGCTAATAATATTATCTTTTCAAATGGATTTTTGAAGAATGTCTCTGCAGGAATTTCTGTTAAGGTAAATAGTGTTTGGGATGAGTTTTCTATTGAGACTGTTTCAGGAGATGTAGATTTAACTTTAGATCCTAAAATTTCACCAAACATTACATACAGTTCTGTCTCTGGCAAATTAACATCACGCGTCTCAAGCGGAGAAAAAAATAACTGCGACTTAGAGATAGACACGGTTTCTGGAGATGCAACTGTTAAAACAAATTAAGTTACGACTAGATATTTCACTCTTATTGGTTTATTATAAATTTAATTAGAGGTGAAATTATGACTAATTGGCAAGCAAGAACAGAAATGCTTATCGGCGAAGATAATATAAAGAAACTAGATCAGGTTAAAATAATTATTGCAGGTTTAGGCGGGGTTGGCTCTTGGGTTTGTATTGCCCTAGCTAGAAGTGGAGTTAGAAACTTTATTCTTATAGATGAAGATGTCATTGATCCATCAAATATTAACAGGCAAGCTATAGCTTTTAGTAACAACATTGGAGAACCAAAAGTTTTAGCTATGGAAAAACATCTTTTATCAATTAACCCAGAAATTAATGTTGAAATAAAGCAAATGAATATTAACAAAGATAATGCAAAAGACATAGCTACAATAAAAGCTGCCTATTTAATAGATGCAATAGATACTATTACTGCTAAAGCTAGTTTGATTGAGCATTGTCACAAAAATCAATTGCCAGTTATTTCAGCAATGGGTGCAGGAAATAGATTAGATCCAACAAACTTTGAAATTAGTGATATAAGTGAGACCTATAATTGCCCTCTTGCAAGAGCATTAAGAAAAATCTTAAGAAAACGAGGCATTGATTCAGGAGTAAAAGTTGTATTTGATCCTAGTGAAGTAAAAAGACCAAAAGCTTGGCCAAAATATAAAGATACAGATATACCTAGAAGAGCAGCTTTCCCTCCAGCAAGCATGATTTTTGCCCCTGCTGTTTGTGGTCTTTTTATGGCTTATGAAGTTATCAATGACTTACTTAATTGAACTATTTTAAAATAGAAGAGCTCCTTTGCAAGTCTTAAAAGTCTGCAAAGGAGCTTTTATATTTCTCTTTATTTTACATATGACTTAGCTAAATAATATAATGTTCTAACTCCTACCCCTGTAGGACCTTTTGCAATATATTCTAAATCTTTTTTCACATAAGTTTTGCCTGCAATATCCATATGAATCCAAGGCAAATCTTTAGTAAACTCACCAATAAACATTCCTGCTGTTATTGTTCCAGCGCCACCTTCACCCACATTATTAAGATCTGCTTCAGGATGCTTATATGCTTCTTTGTATATATCAAACATTGGTAATCTCCAAATTCTTTCATCACTCAGCTTACTTGAAGACTCAAGTCTTTGATAAAAATCATCATCATTTGCTAAAACTGCTGTTACTCTTTCTCCCAAAGCTACTATGCAAGAACCAGTAAGCGTTGCAATATCTAAAACTCTTGTTGCATTTTCTTTTTCTGCTGCATAATAAACTGCATCAGCTAAAGTCAATCTTCCTTCAGCATCTGTGCTTTTAACATGAATAGTTTTCCCTGCCATTGAGCCAATAATATCCCCTGGATGATATGATTTAGATGATGGTATATTTTCACATGCAGCAACTACTGAAACTACATTTACATTCAACTTTTGCTTAGCAATTGCAGACATTGCTCCAATTACCGCCGCTGATCCTCCCATGTCTGTTTTCATAGTAGACATTCCATCGCTTTTCTTTAGAGACAAACCACCACTATCATAAGTGATGCCTTTCCCAACTAAGGCTGTTATATCGTCATTCCCTTTATCTCCAAAATAGCGCATAACAATCAATCTTGGAGGATTGTCAGATCCCTTAGCAACTTGCCAAAAAGCCTCCATCCCAAGTTTTTGAATTTTTTTCTCATCATAAACGTCAACATCAAAGCCATTTTCTTTCGCCAGCTCTTTTACTTTATCAGCCAGTATCGCTGGGGTTAAGTCGTTTGCTGGTGTTCCTGTTAAATCTCTTGCAATATTAGTTGCATAGGCTAGTGTCTGACCTTCAATTAAAGCTTCTTCATTTTCACCCACTAAAGATATTGTTTTTAGGTGCTTATCTTTTTTATCACTTAAGTATTTATCAAACTTATAATCAGCTAAACTGATTGTTTCTGATAAAAATAATTCATTAGGCATATCACCAGTTAAATCATTTAACTTTGTTGGGATAAATAGTTCACTAACTTTTAACTCATTAGCTTTTTTAACTAATTTGCCAACTGCTTTACGAACTTTTTCTGTTTTTACCTTCTCTAAATCACCCAATCCTACAAGTATTAACTTTTTATAATCGTCTTCATCTTTTATATAAGTAACTAATACTTCATCCTCTTTTCCTTCAAACTGCTCTTTTTCTAAGAGAGAATTTATTATTTCTGTTACTGAATTATCAAAATCAACTTCTTGTCCTTTTCCTAAAAGAACTCCAACTGCTTCTGTCGTTGGCGGTACTTTCGTACTTTTTAATAATTTTAGTTCCACTTATCATTACCTCCTGTTATTTAATCCTTTTAGTCCTAATCTAATTGCTTCTATTATTTCATCTTTAGTAGTTTCTTCTTCATTTTCCCTATCAGGTTTATATGAAACTAATGCCAACCCACAAACCTTTTCATAACTTAACAACTTAGCTAAAAGTTTTCCAAGCTGTCTTCCGCTTAGTCCGCCTTTTGTTGGCAATCCTGCTGCTGGCGCTAACTTAGGATTTAGAATGTCTAAATCAACATGGACATAAATCCTATCTTCTCTAGATTGCAAATATCTTATTGCCTCATCTAAATTTTTGTTAAACTCAATAATCTCTTTTTCACTAAAAGTTTGGATATTATCTCTTTTTATCATTTCTTCTTCTTTTTCATCTAAATCTCTTAATCCTAACATAATAATATCAGGAGAGCCCAGAGGATATTTTAAACCACTAGTTTCCCTAATATTTGTTAAACACTTACCTGCAGAAATAGCCACTGGCATTCCACCAAGCATGCCTGAAGGACTTGTTTCAGGAGTATTGTAGTCTCCATGTGCATCTATCCAAACTAATCCTACTCTTTGTGGATGATTAATATTCTTTAGATTTATTTGCATTCCACCTAATAACCCTATAACACTGTTACAGTTTGCAAATAGACCAAGAATGAATTTATCCTCTTTCAGTAATTTAGAAGACTCTTTTGCTAGATAACTATTAGCAGTAGCTACTCTTAACCACTCGCCATATCTATTCTCATCTTCTTTGCTCATTTCAATATTTATAATATTTTCAATATTAAATCCATCTTGTTCAAGTAATTCAGCTAGGTTTGCATCTAGTAGTTTTTTTGGACCTGCACCACCAGAAACATATTTACCTGATTCGTTATATGGTTGTGTAATGATAGCTATACTCAAAAACTCACCTACTCTATGTTCATTTTGACATACTTACCATGGCCAGGTTCAACTAAGATATTTTTGCCATCAAAGACTTTCACGCCTCTGACAAAAGTACTGGTGATCTTACCATTAAATGTTCTACCATCAAAAGCAGAGTGCTTATTTGTATAGAACAATTCTTTTGCTTTGCATTCCCATTTACCATTCAAATCTAATAAATAAAAATCTGCATCTGCTCCAACTTCCAAAGCTCCTTTTTGTGGATATAGACCAAATCTGTGTGCTGCATTTAAAGCAGTAAATCTAGCATACAACGATAAAGGCATTCCTCTTTTAATAATTCCTTCATCAATTACTACTGGAATCATAGTTTGCAAACCTGTGCATCCGTTGTTTGCTTTGTCAAATTCATCTAATGGAACTACCTTTTTTTCAAAAGGATGAGGAGAATGATCTGATGCTATCATATCTATTGTTCCATCAAAAACATATTCCCATAAATGATCTACAGTTTCTTGTGATCTTACAGGTGGGTCACATTTTGCTATTCCACCCTTTACATAAAGATCATCTGTATTAAGACCTAAATACTGTGGACAAGTCTCTACACTAATATTAACTCCATTGCTTCTTGCATATTTAATTTCTTCTGCTCCTTCTGGAATACTCATATGAGCAATATGGGAAGCAACTCCTGGAACTAACTCTGCAAAATATAAAAATCTTTGAATAGCTTCTAACTCTGCATACCTAGGATGAGAATTCACAAACGCTTCAATATCATTTTTGCCTATTTCTTTATATCTTTCGACTAAATTGCTAATTAAAGTATCATTTTCAGCATGAACAGTCACAACCCCGCCAATGTCACTTACTAACTCCATTCCTTCTAATAGATCTCCATCATTTGTCATATAATAATTTGAAACACTACACATAAATGCCTTATATGCTTGGCCGCCCGCTTCATTTATAGCAGGAATTTCATCAAAATACTTTCTGACTAAACCTCCATACAAGCCGATATCTACCACACTTTTTTTATTAACCTCTTCAACCTTTTCATTAAAGACATCAATTGTTAAAGTTGATGGTTGTGAAAGTGGCATATCTATAAATGTCGTAACTCCACCAGCAGCTGCAGCCATACTAGCAGTTGTAAAAGTCTCTCTATGTGGTTCTCCATGACCAGCATGAACATGTGGGTCAATTGCACCAGGCATTACATATTTACCAGTTGCATCCACAACTTCAGTTGCGCTTAATTCACTTGAATCAGCTACCATACCATGAATTTTTCCGTCCTTTATTAATAAGTCAGCTTTTGTAACAGATGTAGGTAAAACTACCTGTCCACCTTTAATTACTAAATCATAAATCATTTGCATTCTCCTTTTCTTGATATTTATACTTTCTATATTTAATTAAATTAACCTGCAAAAACTTAAAATCTTACTAAATCTTTTAGAATATTTACATATATTTAACACATTCTTATAAATTTGCTTTTATAATAAAGATGAAAGGTGTGAGAAAAATGAATTTATCGGTAGATTTACATTGCCACACAGTTGCAAGTGGACATGCTTATAGTTCTTTATATGAAATGGTACAAGGAGCAAAAGATAATAATATTGAATTGTTAGCTATTACAGACCATGGTCCAATGATGCCAGGGGGGCCTCATATATATCACTTTGGTAATATGAAAGTTATCCCAGACGAAATTGATGGTGTTAAAATTCTAAAGGGTGTTGAGGCAAATATAACTGATTATGACGGATCTTTAGACATGCCTTCTAGATATCTAAAAAACTTAGATATTGTTTTAGCTGGATTTCACAACTTTTGTTACCCAGGAAGCAATGTAGAAGAGAATACAAATGCCTTAATTAACGCTATGAAAAATCCTTTTATTGACGTTATTGTTCATCCAGGCAATCCAGACTATCCAATTGATATTGAAAAATTTGTTTCTGCTGCCATAGACTACAATGTTTTAATTGAGATTAACAATAGCTCTTTTTCCGTTTCAAGAAGAGGAAGTACAAAAAACTGTTTGGAAATTGCTAAAACTGTTAACAGATTAAATGGTATGGTTTCCTTTGGTAGTGATGCTCACATATATTTAGATGTTGGCAACTTTAGACATTCATTAGATTTTGCAACTAGAGCGGGCCTTAGTAGGAGCCAAATCATTAATTCCTCTGTAAAAGCTACCTTAGAATTTCTTTCTAGAGGAAAAAGAGATAATATAAAAAGCAGAGTTTACCCAAATATTTAAAGTAAAGAGACCCGTACGGGTCTCTTTTAGTTAATGAGTTCTATTAACTTATCAAAGTCTATATTTCCTCCAGTCAAAACAAAAACTACATTTTTACCCTTAATATCTTTTAACTTATTCGCCATCACTGCAGCTACTCCAATAGCAGCCGATGGTTCAACTAATAGTTTGCCCTTCATAAGAATTTCTTTCAATGCCTTTTTAATAGATTTATCTTCTACTGTAATTACTTCATCTACATACTCTTTAACTATAGGCCAAGTATTATCGCCAGTTTTTGTTAACATCAGCCCATCAGCAACTGTTTCTTTAAAAGGAACCTCCACTGGCTCACCTTTTTCTAAGCTTTTAGAAAACCTTGGGATAGCTGCTGGTTCAACACCAATAACTTTACAATTAGGATTACTCTCCTTGATAGCAACTGCAATACCAGAGAGGACTCCACCTCCACCTAAAGGTACTATTACATAATCAGCTTGTGGCAATTCTTGAATAATTTCTAATCCAACAGTGCCTTGTCCTGCTATCAAATTAGGGTCATTAAATGAATGGACTACCGTATAGCCATGTTGATCAACTAAACTATACAGGTGCTTATATCTCTCTATAGAATCATAACCATGCAATATTACATTTGCTCCGTATTTTTTTGTACCATTGACTTTTGATTCCGGTGCATTTTTTGGCATGACTACAGTTGCATCAACATCTGCTAACTTAGCAGCATAAGCTACTCCTTGAGCATGATTGCCAGAAGAGGATGCTATAATACCCTTTTCTTTATCTTCTTCACTTAAATTTAAGATTCTATTAGAAGCACCCCTAATTTTAAATGATCCTGTCTTTTGCAAATTTTCTGGCTTAAAATACACATTGCACCCTAGCTGTTCATCAAGTCCTTCTACTCTAATTAAAGAAGTTTTGTTAATAATATGACTAATTGTTTTGCTTGCTCTCTTTATATCCTCTAGATTAATTGCTAAGCTCATATTTATCCCTCATTTCGCTATTATATCTTTCTACTCCGTTAACAAATACTTTTTCAATTCCCACTGATAATTTCTTAGGATTTATATAAGAGTTAGTGGAATTAATTTCTTTAGGATCAAACAATACTAAATCCGCCTTAAGACCTTCTCTAATTAATCCTCTATCAAATATTCTTAATCTATAAGCTGCTTCAAAGGTCATTTGTGAAATAGCCTCTTCCATTGTAAGTAAATTCAATTCATTTACAAAATATCCTAATACCCTTGGAAATGATCCATATGCTCTAGGGTGCGGATGATCACCTATGATTCCATCTGTGCATATCCCATGGAGTTTGTGTTGCATAATTGTTTTCACATCATCCTCTGATATAGAAAAGTAAATTGCTACAACTGCAGGACCTTCTTCTTTTAGTATTTGCAGTGCTGCATCTTCTGGTGACAATTTCATTTCTTTTGCTATTTCATCTAATCTTTTTGAACTCATCCATTGATTCTTACTACTTGCTACAGAAGCAATCATTATTTTATCAGGTCCGCCTCTACTAGCAATATTTTGAGCAGTTTCTTGTTTGATTTTTTCGTAACTTTCTGAATTCAATCTGTCTTGAAAGGCTTTTTCACCACCGGAAAATGCCCATGTTGGAACAATAACTTTAAGGCCCGTGCAAGTAGCTGCGTAAGGGTATTGATCAAAAGTAAGTTTGTACCCATCTTTTCTAAGTTGATTCAATCTTTCTAAGATTCTGTCTGCATTTCCCCAGTTCTTTTGCCCTAATGCTTTTAAATGAGAAATATGGAGTCTTACACCACTTTCTCTTACCACTTGTTCCATCTCATCAATTGAAGTCATAATTTTATCTTGTTCATTTCGCATATGAACCATTAATATTCCATCATACTTCGCTACTACTTTGGCTATTTCAATAAGTTCGTTAGTCTTTGCATAGCTTCCAGGTGGATAAATAAGCCCCATTGAAACACCCTTAGCTCCTTGTTGCATATTTTCATCAATTGCTCTACATATTTTTTCAAGCTCAATTTTTGTAGGAGCTCTATCTTCGCTTCCCATAACCATTAATCTTACAGTTCCATGTCCTATTAATGTCTCAATCTTTAAGCTTGGCTTGCTTTCTTGCACTACCTCTAAATACTCTTTTACATCTCTCCACCAATAAGGCTTTTCGACTACCCCTGCTAGTGGCGCCATATTATCCATTAGCTCTTCTATGCATTCATCATCTACAGGAGTTACGGAAGAACCATCTTGTCCAACAACTTCTGTAGTAATACCCTGACTTATGCTATGAATAAGTTTTGGGTTTTTGATTGCTTCTAAGTCATTATGGCTATGAGTGTCAATAAATCCAGGAGAGAGCACAAGATTTGTTCCATCAATTACGTTTTCTCCTTCTAGTGAAAATGGCAAATCTATTTGATGTATGTGTTCATCAAACTTTAGATCTGCCATAAAGGGTTTTTTACCACTACCATCATAAATCTTTACATTTTGTATAACAGTTATCATTTTTCATTCCTCCATAGCTTTATTATAAAAGCTTTTTAGAAGTAATGAAATAAATAATTGTTAATTTTTTAATCTTTCTAACTCTTCTTCGATTATACTTTCGTCTAACCTTTCAAAAAGAATTTCTACTTCACCTATTTCTACTCCTCTGTCAACTTCAATATATTCCCAAGATAATTCTTCTATTTGTAAAAAAGATTTAATTTTCTCAGCTGCAAAAGGGGTAAATGGTTCAACTAAATTTGCAAGATTAGCTATAATTTGAACACATGTGTAAAGAGTGTCATTTGCTGCATTTATATCTTCTTTAACTTGAACCCAAGGCTGTCTTTCATCAAAATATTTATTGGAATCCCTAATAAAAGCAAATATTTCTTCTAAAGAAGCTTTAAATTCTCCTTGTTCAATAAGCTCCCCAGCACTTCTATAAAGTGCTTTAATATTTTCTTTTATTTGATCATCCATTTTTCCATCTGGAACCTTTGTATCAAAAGACTTCTTAAGAAATACTAAATTGCGATTTACAAAATTGCCAAAAGCACCTAAAAGCTCTCCATTGTTGCTATTTACAAACTCTCTCCATGAAAAATCAGCATCTCTCTTTTCTGGTCCGTTAATAATTATAAAGTACCTGATTGAATCTGCTTGATATCTACTTGCTATGTCAGGCAACCATACTGCCCAGTTTTGACTTGTTGATATTTTTCTTCTTTCAAGTGTTAGATATTCACTTGATATGATTTGATCTGGAAGATGCAAGTCTCCATGAGCTAATAAAATTGCTGGCCAAATAATTGAGTGGAAAGGTACGTTATCTTTCCCGTGGATATAATATGATCTTATATTATCTCCTTTCCAAAATTTTTCCCAATGTTTATTGTGATTTTTTGCCCACTCTTTACTAGCTGTTAAATAACCACAGACAGCTTCCATCCAAACATAAATTCTCTTATCTTCATAGCCTTCAATAGGAGTTTGAATTCCTAAGTCAATATCTCTTGTCACCGCTCTATCATGAAGACCTTCATCTAAATATCGTTGCGTTAATTTAATCGCGTTCTCACGCCATCCTTCTGCGTCTTTGACAAACTTTTCTAATTCCTCTTGAAAATCACTCAGCTTAAAATATAAATGAGTAGTTTCTTTAACCACTGGTTCATTACCACAAAGAGCACACCTTCTCTCTTCTAAGTCCATTGGATCTAGTAAAGAAGTACAACTATCGCACTGGTCTCCTCTTGCTTGGGCACCACAATGTGGACATATTCCTTCTACATATCTATCTGGCAAGAATTGCTCATCAAACTCACAGTAAAGTTGTTCAATAGTTTTTGGATATAGATAGCCATTATCCCAGATTCTTTTAAATATCTTCTTTACTTCTTTTTTGTGAAATTCATTGTCAGTTCTTGAATAATTATCAAAGCTAAATCCTAATTTTGTAAAAAACTTAACTATTTCACTATGATACTTGTCAGTTATTTCTCTTGGTTCTATATTCTCATTTTTTGCTCTGATTGCTATAGGTGTTCCGTGGCAATCACTCCCTGAGACATATAATACATCGTCACCTTTTAATCGATAATATCTAGCTAACACATCTCCCGAAATTAAACCTGCTACGTGACCAATGTGTAATGATCCATTCGCATAAGGCCATGCTCCCCCAATTAATACATTCATTCTAATTTCCTCCTTTTAAACTAAAAAAACCTTCGTCAACTTTTCAGGAGACGAAGGTGATACGCGGTACCACTCCTGTTTTGAAATTTACTCACGTAAATAACCTCAACAAGTGTAAACACTTTGCCTATAACGGGGCTGATCCGATATTACCTACTCCAGTTTCAATAATATAACTCCTGGGCCATCTTCAAACAGCTTTCCTTTACCCACTCTCACCTAAAAGGGCTCTCTAAAAAGGATTACTGTCTTACTCTTCCTTTCAGCGTCTTTCATTTATTGCTCTTATTTTATATAATACATCATTTTATGTCAAGCTTTTAGGTTTTAACCTATTTGTTTAATTCTTCTCTCATTCTTTTGACAAAGAAATCAAAATCTTCTTTTGAGTCATAAGGTGATGGTTCAACTTCAGAATAATTAATTGACATTCCTGGGTAATCATCATCAATATATCTAGGGAATAAGTGGCAATGCAGATGAGGAGTAGAGTTTCCATGAATCTCGTAATTAATCTTTACTGCATCTGTCACTTTGTGCAAAGCTTTTGCTACTTTCTTTAAATCTCTCATAAAGTTAGTCATATCTTCCTCATTTAAATCATAAAAATGAACATTATGTACTTTACTTATCAAGTGACACTTTCCATACAGCTTACCTTGTGCATTAATTGAGGCTCCAAGGTAAGAATGTTCCAGCTCAAAGATATCTACTTGGTCTTCTGGCATAGGTAATTGCAAACAAACTGGACAGTTCTTCTCATCCATCATCTTAGAATATTTATCATATCTATGATGAAAACTATATCCATTTTTACTTATTAGTCTATTTGCACACTTTTTTAAACTTTGAATTGCCTTCTCATTCTCTTTTAAGTCTATTATTTTTTCAATATTTTCATTGTTAAAAACTAGTAAAACAAATACTTCTTTAGTCCTTCTTTTTTTTGCAATTAATACTTTTTTTGAAAGAGATAGTCCATATGCTTTTTTCTCTTGTTCACTAGCAAACTTAATAAGCATTACTCAGCCTCTTCTGAAAACACTATACCGATTGTCCCTTTACCAGTATGAGTGCCAATTGTAGCTCCAATATTAGATACAATAATTCCTTTAGGATTTAATTCTGTCTTAATTTGATTTATAATTTCATCAACATTTTCATCATAATCAATGATGCTATGCATTATGCCAATCTTTTGATTACTGACATCTTTGGCTCTATTTTTTACAATATTTATTGTCTCTGCTATTGCTTTTTTGCGTCCTCTTATTTTAGAAATAGCTTCAATTTTACCATCAGTCTTACACCCTATACCCATAACTGGCTTAACTTTTAAAAATCCTCCTAATATAGCGCTTAAGTGACTAACTCTTCCACCTTTTTTAAGATTATCCAAAGTATCGACAGTAAATACTGTGCTCATTGTTTTGCATTTATGATCAATGATCGCTAAAATTTCTTCAATAGATTTATTCTCTTTAATTGCATTTAGTGTATCTATATATACAAAACCTTCAAGTAAAGAAGCAAACTTTGTGTCAACAACTTTAATTCTAACTCTTTTATTTTCATCATCTATCATTTGTCTTGCTAATTGTGCGGAGTTATATGTTCCACTAAGCTCACTTGACAAGTGAAGAGATATTATATAATCATAATTTTTTAAGAATTCATTATAGACAGCAAGAAACTGCTCTGGTGAAGGTTGTGAAGTTACAGGTAAGTCAGTACTTTCATCTACCTTTTTGTGAAATTGCTCAATAGTCATATCTACTCCATCTTGTATTGTACTGCCATCAGGAAAAGTAATATTAAGTGGTACTACCCTTACAAAGTCATAGTCAGTATATTCTTGTGGTAAATCTATACAACTATCAGTTACAAGTGCAATTTTTATATCTTTATTCATTATTATTCCCCCAAATTACTTTGATGTTCAAAATTTTATTATAAAAATAATATAGCTCATTTTACCTTGCCTTGCAACATAAGATATATTTTTGTTACAGTTTATTGACATATTTCTGACACATTAGTGCAATAAAATGTAATATATGATTATGCAAATGATATAATTAAAAAAAGGATGTGCTAATAATGATAGATATTAAAATATTAGTAATAGAAGATGAACAGAAATTATTAAATTTAGTAGAAAAATACTTAAAAAGAGAAAACTATATTGTATATACAGCTAAGTCAGGCAAAGAAGCTTATGATGTGTTTTATGAAAGTAAGATTGACTTAGTCATATTAGATCTGATGCTACCCGATGTTAGTGGTTATGAGATATGTGAACAATTTAGAAAATATAGTGATATACCCATAATAATGCTTACTGCTAGGTCTTCCATAGAAGATAAGTTGGATGGCTTTTCTAAAGGTGCCGATGATTATGTTACTAAACCCTTTAGTCCTAGAGAATTAATAGCAAGGGTTAAAGTACTGCTGAAAAGATTTAATCACATAATTAAAGAAGATGTTTATGAGCATGGCAACTTTAAGTTTGATGTTAATACCTATAATGCTTATTGTACTGGGGAAAATATTGACTTTTCTCCAGGAGAAATTAAACTCCTATATTACTTTATTCTTAATAGAAACATCACCTTACCAAGAGACCAGATCCTTAGAAGAATATGGGGGGATGATTATGATGGTGATATTAGAGCAGTTGATACGCGAATTAAGAGAATGCGAGAAAAATTAGAATGTGCTGATATCTCAATAACAACAGTTAGAGGTATTGGTTATAGGTGGGAAGAGAAATGACCAGAATAAAAAGGTCTTTGTCACTTAGAATTTTCATTATTGTTTTGCTCTCTTTATTAGCAGTTTTAGTTTTAAGTAGAATAGTTTTAAAGTTTTATGCACCCCAATATTATTATCAACAAAAAATGAATGCCCTAACTGATACAGCAAACGAAATAGCTTCTTTTTTAGAAAATACACATAGTCCACAACAAATATATGAAGAAGCAAATATCCAAGCTGCTAAATTGGGTGGAATTATCAACATTACTGATTTAGATGATAATGTGGTTTATTCTAGCCAATACAGACCAAATATTTCCTCTACGGATCAAATGAGAGGCAATATGGGCGGAGGAATGATGGGTCGCAGAATAAGAGACGACATGTATTATAGCTTAGATGAAACTGGAGATTACGAGTTAATAAATTATGACTTAGAGACTGATGAATATATAATAACGACTTCCCTTACAGTCCCTGTACTTGAAGAAAGCATAAATACATTATCCAATTTATATAACTATTTATTCCTTGCATCTTTACTTATTGCTTTAATTGTATCTTATCTTGTTGCTAGATATATTTCGAAACCGTTAATTGAACTTAATGAAGTTGCAAACGAAATAGCCCAACTAAACTTAGACATAAGACATATTTCTAAAAGAGAAGATGAAATAGGACAACTAGGATCTACTCTTAATGATCTGGCTAAAAGGTTGCAAACTACTATTAATCGTTTACAACAAGAACTGTCAAAAGAGAAACAAAGTGAAAGATTAAGAAGAAACTTTGTTGCAAGAGCGTCTCATGAATTACAAACTCCCCTATCTATTATTAAAGGATATACTGAGGCACTATCAGATGATGTCGTTGATTCAGAACTCGAACAAAAAGAATATTACTCTATTATTGCTTTGGAAACAGAGAAATTAAGCAAAATGGTATTAGAACTACTTGAACTATCAAAGTTAGAAAACCCTGAATATAGCTTCAACAAAGAATCTTTTGATCTAGCAGAACTAACAGCAACAATTGTAAAAAAATTCAAGGATGCTTCTTTTAATAAAGCAAAGAATATTGATTTTTCAATTAGTGGAACAAGATCTAAAAAAATAATCTATGGAGATATCAATAGAATTGAACAAGCTGTGAATAATATCTTAAAAAACGCTATAACTCATACACCAAAAAATGGTTCTATTGATATCGAATTATCAAAAGATGAAAATCAAACTACACTTGAGATTTTTAACAGTGGATCTTACATCCCTGAAGAAAATTTAGCAAATATTTGGGATAGCTTTTACACTACAAATATTGACAAACAATCTGGTAGTGGAAGTGGGTTAGGCTTAGCTATTGCAAAGCAGATTTTTAATAGACATAACGCTTTATATGGAGCTGAAAATGTGGATGATGGAGTAAAGTTTTGGTTTAGTATCAGAACAAGCAAGGAGTGATTTAAGATGTGTGGAAGATTTACTGTAGTAATAGATATAGCTGAGATTTTTAAGCACTATGGATTTGATTACTACAAAACCAATGATTGGCAACCTCAATATAATATTTCTCCAAGCAATAAAGTAGCTGTTGTCAAAAATGATAAAATTGAAGAGGTTAAATGGGGATTTACCCACAAAGATAACTTTGTCATAAATATAAGAAGTGAGGGTTACTTTAGCCAATCTCAAACTTTTTTTAACTGTTTAATCCCATCTGATGGTTACTTTGAGTGGCAAAACAAAGTCCCTTATTATTTTCAAAGAGAAGATAAATCTCCCATGCTTTTTGCTGGGTTATTTAGAAATGAAGGGTTTGCAATATTGACAAAAGAAGCTAGAATGAAGTTTCTCACATTCATCACAGAATGCCCTTAATAATTCCAAACAGAGAAGCTGCTCTATCATTTCTAGAAACTAGAGTTTATCCACAACAAAAAATAGGATTAACCTTTAAAGAAGTCAATCCTATTGTTAATAACTCAAGAACTAATAGCCCTTTGTCTATACAAGAAGTTGATCAAAAACAGTTGCGTTTATTCTAACAACTCATATAACAGTTCTTTAATTTCTGCCACTTTGTATTTTGAATTCTCATGAAATGCAATTAGTGGCAGATTTGCTTTATTGAACACTGTTGCAATGAATATCTTATCTTTTAACTTGTGTAAATGATTATATATCTGCACACCTATAATTGGCTCATCTTCATCATTTTGTATTATAAAAGATACTCTTTCACTTTCAAAATCATCTTCTTGACTGATTTGATATGTAAACAGCTCATTTAATGAAATGTCTTTAACAACTGAGTAATCCTTTTTATATGCTTCTAATATATTGCAAATATATGTCCCAAGATTATCATAATCTACAATAATTTCATCTTCTATATTATACTCTTGTTCTGCTTCTATTTTTTTCTCACTATCAATTTCTGGTGTTTTTACACCTAGAACATCTAATGCCTGTGTAACATTTTTTACTTTTATATCTTTTTTGCCTTGATAATTCAACTCAATTTCTCTTGTTTGTTCTTCTTTTACTTCCTCTTGATCAACACTTAAAACCAAAGCTTCTGAGTTCTGCTCTTTAACTGGCTTATAGATTATTGTTCCATCAGATGATACATCTCTTTTAAAATAACGAACTCTTTTGGAAAGATAGTTCTTCTCTTTTTCTTCAGAAAGTGAAGTTTCGTTGATTTCATCAACTTCTTTTTCCTTAACTCTTTTTTGACTACCAATCCCACTAAAAACATATTCTTGTTCAAATTCATCCTCATATTTAACAGAATCTTCTATTGATTGATCAACCTCTTGTTCTTCTATTTCTTCTTCAAATTCATCTTGCTCTAACTCTAATTGATCATTATCATCTAACTCTTCAATTTCTTCTTCATTGGTTAATTCTTCACTTTGAATAACCCTTGTATTATCAACCTCATCTTGATCTTGAGTAGGTTCATTTATCTTCTGGCTATAGTAACTTACTACTTGTTCATCTTCTTTAAAATCTTCCTCTGATTCTATATCTTCTTCATTAAAATTGCTTCTTTTTTTTGAGTCCAAATACATTGATGCAAGAAAAAATAGTGACAAAGCTACAATTCCAATACCAATATATACCTCTAAAATTTCTGCATTCATTGCCATTATAACGACAACATTACCAGTAACTATAAATATAACTAATAATGCTTTTAGTATCTTTTCCACTATAACCCCTCATTTCTAGTCATTAATTGACATCTTCTTGGATAATCGCTTCTATTGCATTTTTATCTAACCCAGCACTTAGAGCCGTTGTTAATCTAATTCTGGCTTTAATCCCAGACATGTCACCAGCCAAAATTGCTCCAGCTTTTTTCAAGTCATAAGCCCCACCTTCATAACCATAATCTGGAGAGACTCTTCCTTCATGGCACCTAGAGGTAACTACAACAACCAAATTCAATTTCATAGCTTCTTTTAGCTTTTCTGCTACTTCAGGAGGAATATTTCCTCTCCCCATAGCCTCTATAACAATTCCTTGATAATTATTTCTAATTGAATAATGTACAAAATCACTGTTCATTCCAGAAACTGTCTTAATTAGAGATACTTTTGCATTTACTTTTTTGGGTCTGACTGAAATCACTCGTTTTAAATTACGATGATATATAACTTTATCATAATCAACAACACCAAGAGGACCCTTCCCTGGACTTTTGAAAGTTTCTATCTTTGAAGTATGTGTCTTCGTTACATCTCTAGCAGCATGAATTTCTCCAGCCATCGCTACTAGCACGCCATACCCTCTTGATTTTTTGTTTTTGGCAACTAAAATCGCATTAGATAAATTCGTATATCCGTCATATCCCTTTTGCGACTTATTTTTCATCGCTCCAGTGAAAACAACTGGCTTAACCCCTCCATACAGACAGTCCACAAAAAAGGCTGTTTCTTCTAAAATATCTGTGCCATGAGCAACTACAATTCCATTTATGTTTGAGTCCTTTGATAGAACTTCAATTTTTTTAAATATATCAAACATTTTTTTAAAATCTAAATGTGGGCTTGGATAATTGCCAAACTCTTCAACCGCAACTTCATCTGAACAAATACCAGCAGTTTCTAACAGTTCATTGCCACTTAAAGCTGGTCTAGCCAATCCGTCTTCTTTACTTTCTTCCATGGCTATTGTTCCACCGGTAAATATGATAGCCGTCTTTGTCATCGCATGCACCTTCCGTTTCTTTATATATATATTATCACAATAGAGTGATTTATAATTACTATCTTTAAGTTTAATCTATAATAAATTGTTAAGCTGTGATATATTTTTACTAAGAATTAGTAAAAGTGAGGTTATCAAGTGAACTTATATTATTCAATATTGTTTTTCATAATTGGACTGATTTTTGGATCATTTTTTAATGTATTAATATATAGGCTACCAAAAGAAGAGAACTTTATTTCTAATAGATCATATTGTCCAAATTGCAAAACTCAATTAAAATTTTATGATTTGATTCCAATTATAAGTTATATTAGTTTAAAAGGAAAATGTAGATATTGTAATGAAAGTATAAGCATCAGATACCCCTTGATCGAATTATTAACAGGAGGCCTATTTGCTGCTGCTTATCTAAAGTTTGGACTTAGCTCTTACTTGTTTTTGGTATTATTTATGATTTCTCTATTAATTGTAATTACGTTTATTGATATTGATTATATGATTATCCCTCACACTCTTACTATATCTGGAATAGCTGTATTTACTATATGGCAACTATTCTTTAACCAAGAGCCAATCTCCTCTTATTTATATGGATTATTTTTTGGTTTTTTGTTTCTAGCAGTATTTGTGTTCTTTAATGCTATGGGTGGAGGAGATGCAATGCTTGCTGGTATGTTTGGAATGTTTTTTGGTTTTTATGAAACTTTTGTTTTATTGATGATTTCATTCATCATAGGAGGAGCCTTTAGTATAATAATCTTAATTTTCAAAAGAAAAAGCAGAAAAGATAAAATACCGTTTGGTCCATTTTTAACAATTGCTGCACTTCTTATGATTTTTTTTGATAGCTTCTTCCTTTCAATTTATGGACTTTAACTGAAATTACTTAGTTTTGAATGTTTACTATTGCGCTTTTTGCTTATATATAATATAATTCTAAAAAATAATAACACCTTTGATGGGAGAAGTAAATTAAGTAAACTTTTTAGAGAGTTAGGGATGGTGGGATCCTAATATGAGTTACCTAATTGAAAAACACCCCTAGGTTTTAGAAGAAATCCTTATTAAGGAAAGTAGAACTAAATGGTGATACGCCATTATCGTATTGAGTGGTCCTTGTGACAATATAGGTGGTACCGCGGAACTTTTTATCTTTCGTCCTTTTTTATGATGAAAGATTTATTATTTTTAAAGGAGTGATTTTTAATGCATGACGCTACTACTATTAAAGAACTATTTAGAAACGCTCAAAGTTATTTGGACAAAGAATTGACAGTGACAGGGTGGATTAGATCTAATCGTCCATCGAAAAAGTTTGGTTTTATCGAGATAAATGATGGCAGTTTTTTCGAAAATTTGCAAATCGTATATGATGAAAAACTCAGTAATTTTGAAGAGGTTTCAAAGCTGAATATTAGTACTGCTTTAGTTATTAAGGGAGAATTGATTTTAACTCCAAAAGCAAAACAGCCTTTTGAAATTAGAGCTAATGAGGTAATGATTGAAGGACAATCAACACCAGATTACCCTCTCCAAAAGAAAAGACATACTTTTGAGTATTTAAGAACTATCGCACATCTAAGACCAAGAACTAATACCTTTTCAGCTGTTTTTAGAGTTAGGTCAGTAGCAGCTTTCGCTCTACACAAATTCTTTAATGAAAATGGATTTGTTTACGTTCATACACCAATTATTACAGGGAGTGACTGCGAAGGTGCTGGTGATATGTTTAGGGTCACTACACTGGACTTGGAAGATGTCCCACAAAAAGAAGAGACTCATGTAGATTTCTCACAAGACTTCTTTGGTAAAGAGACATTTTTAACTGTTAGTGGGCAATTAAATGTTGAAGGCTTTGCACAATCACTTAGAAATGTTTATACTTTTGGACCAACTTTTAGATCAGAAAACTCACACACATCAAGACATGCCTCAGAGTTTTGGATGATAGAGCCAGAAATGGCTTTTGCGGATATTAATGATAATATGCAAGTGGGTGAAGAAATGCTGAAATATGTTATTAATTATGTCTTACAAGAGTGCCCAGAAGAAATGAAGTTTTTTGATAGGTTCATTGAAAAGGGTCTCTTAAAGAAGCTTGATAACATAATTAATTCTGACTTTGGTTGTATCACTTATACAAAAGCAATCGAAATACTAGAAGAAGCTGATATTGAATTTGAGTTCCCTGTCTTTTGGGGTGCAGATTTACAAAGCGAACATGAAAGATATATAACTGAAAAGGTTTATAAAAAGCCTGTTTATGTTATAAACTACCCTAAAGAAATTAAAGCTTTTTATATGAGGCTAAATGAAGATAATAAAACTGTTGGAGCTATGGATTTATTAGTTCCTGGAATAGGTGAAATTATCGGGGGAAGCGAGAGAGAAGAAAGATTAGATGTACTAGAAATGCGCATTAATGAAATGGGTTTAGACATGGATGATTATCAATGGTATCTTGATTTAAGAAAATATGGTACTACAAGACATGCTGGCTATGGATTAGGTTTTGAAAGACTTTTAATGTACATTACAGGCATGAGTAATATAAGGGATGTTATTCCTTATCCAAGAACACCAAACTCAGCTGAGTTTTAGAATGAGAAAATTTATTGATTTAAGTCATACATTAAGCAATAACACTCCTGTATTTCCAGGGGATTCTTCTCCTAAATTTAAAGTAAATGAGAAGTTAAAAGAACAAAATATAC
This sequence comes from Clostridia bacterium, assembly GCA_046542315.1. Classification (GTDB taxonomy): domain Bacteria; phylum Bacillota; class UBA994; order PWPR01; family PWPR01; genus PWPR01. The sequence continues at coordinate 5,544 of JBKHBO010000013.1, read as the reverse complement.
AAGTAACTACTATGCAAATTAATACCCACTTAGGTACGCACTTGGATTGTCCTTCTCATTTAGGGGATAAAGAAATATATACAGACAACATTAGCATAAACCTCTTCTATGGGAGTGGGATTGTCATTGATGTTAGAGATAAGATTTACAATAATAAGATCTTCTTTGATCTAGAAAAAAACCATTTAAAATATGACTACTTAATGTTTTTTACAGGCCATGATGTTTATTGGGGTAAGGATAAGTATTTTAATACTTACCCCTACTTAACTAAAAAACTAGTTGAAAAGTTGTCTCAATCATCAATTAAAGGAATTGGTATTGACACGGCTAATGTGGATAAAGTTGATGATTTAAGTTTTTATAATCATCATCAACTACTAGCAAATGAGAAAGTAATTATAGAGAATTTAACAAACTTAGAATCACTTATCAATCAAGCCTTCATATTAATGGCTTTTCCATTAAAGATAAAAAATGGAGATGGATCTCCAATAAGAGCTGTTGCATTATTAGATTAAGAGTAAAATTTTACATCTTAACTATTTATGCAACAGCTTTCTTTTTGATGTATAATTAAACTAAGGAAATAAAAATATTAATTTTAGGAGGATCGTAGCATGCAGAAACAACTTGAATCTATTCTCAGTTATCTAAAAGATCAAGGCGTTGACTATGCAGACATTAGAGTTCACGACACTGTCAGTGAAGAGATTGCAACTGAAAATCAATCTGTTATGAAGCTATCAACTGACTATTCTAAAGGATTTGGAATTAGAGTATTTTACCAAGGTGCGTTAGGTTTTGCAAGCTCCCATGATTTAAAAAAAATGGAACGAGCTGCTGATAAAGCTATTGAAATAGCTAAGGCAAGTGCACTGACAACTAATACTCCTGTTAAGCTTACTGAAAAAGAAATGACTATTGATAACTACACTTCTCCTTATAAAATTGACCCTTTTGATGTTAGTAAAGAAGAAAAATTGGACTTGCTTTTTGCCGCAGAGAAAACAATGCAGGAATCAGCTGACTTAATTAAAACTTCTGGATTTCTACAATTTAAAAAAGAGAATAAAACTTTTGCAGATACTGATGGATCATATATTAGACAAACTATAATTATTTCTGGTGGAGGTATTCAAGCTTTCGCTGCTAGCGAAAATGATATGCAAACTCGTTCTTATCCTAACTCTGCTAGAGGAAACTATTTGACAGCAGGCTATGAATATATAAAAGACTTAGACTTTATAAAAAATGCCGCTTTGATTGCAAAAGAAGCAGAAGAATTAGTAAATGCTCCTGAATGCCCTAGTGGAACTTATGATTTAGTTATTGATGGTACTCAACTTTTCTTACAAATCCATGAAAGCGTAGGACATCCGACAGAATTAGATAGAATTTTAGGATATGAAGCAGGATATGCTGGAACTAGCTTTTTATCTCCAGATATGCTAGATGAATTTGAATATGGCTCAGAACATGTAAACATTGTAGCAGATGCTACTTCACCTAAAGGCTTAGGGACATTTGCATATGATGATGAAGGTATAAAAGCACAAAAAACACCAATCATATTAGAAGGTATTTTTAAAGGTGTTACTTCTTCTAGAGACACTGCTAGTGAAATTGGAAAAAATTCAAGTGGTGCAGCCAGGGCAAGTGGCTGGAATAGAATCCCTTTAGTAAGAATGACTAACATTAATTTATTGCCTGGGAAATACTCTTTAGAAGAATTAATTGAAGATATTAATGATGGATTATTACTAAAGACAAATAAAAGTTGGAGTATAGATGATAAAAGACTAAACTTCCAATTTGCTACTGAAATTGCTTATGAAATTAAGAATGGAGAGTTAACAGGAAAAATTTATAAAAATCCTATTTACTCAGGAATTTCTTATGAGTTTTGGAGAAGTTGCGACGGAGTTGCTAATAAAGATCATTGGGTTATGTATGGTACTCCAAATTGTGGTAAGGGAGAACCAACTCAAGTAATGCATGTAGGGCATGGATGTGCCCCAGCTAGATTTAGAAATGTGAAGGTAGGTGTTTCTAATAATGCTAGATAGAATAGATTGCTATAATATAATTAACTATGTAATCAAAAAGACAAAAGACTATCAAACAAGTGTGTTTATTAAAGGGCAAGCAGAAGGATTAACTAGATTTGCAAATTCTACAATACACCAAAATGTGTTTGAAGATAACACAGAAATAAACATCCAAATAATCAAAGACAACAAAAAGAGTGAAATAACTACAAGTGACTTAACAGAAGAGGGGTTAGATCTTGCAATTGAACAAGCGAAAGAAAATTGGGAGTTCTCTCCAGAAAAGGATCATCCACCTTTAGTTAGAAAGCCTTTATTATCTGAGGTTTGCTCATACAAAAGCAACCTAGTTAAAAACTTCAATGTAACTAGTAGAGCAAAACATTTAAAAGAGGCTTTTGAAATATTGCCTAAAAACTACTTAGCTTATGGTATCTACAGTTTAACAACAATGTTAATGTCCTATGGAAATAGTTATAATATAAAAAGATATCTTAAAAATAATTATGTAAAACTTAACACATTAATCTCTGATGGAAATGACGGAACAGCATTTTATTCAACGCTAACACAGAATCCAAAAGATATTGAAGTAAAAAATATATTTAACAAAGTCATAAAGAGAGTAAAATTAAATAGTGAAAGAAAGCCAATTGAACCTGGTGAATACACGGTAATTTTAGAACCAGCTGCTGTTGCTAGTGTTTTAATGTATTTAAGTTTTGCTGGATTTAGTGCAAAGAGTGTGCAAGACAATTACAGCTTTCTATCCAAAAAAATTGGTGAAAAGGTTTTTGATGAGAGAGTAAACATTGTAGATGATTGGCATAATCATAACACCATGCCTCTTCCTTTTGACATGGAAGGGTTTGAAAGGAAAAAGCTAAACATAATTGAAAATGGTGTTGCAAAAGATTTAGCGTATGATAGTTTCAGCGCTAATAGAGAAGAAGCTAAATCAACTGGCCATTCTGTAGCAATGCCAGATAGAGGTGGAATTCCCTTAAATATTGTTATGGATGGTGGAGAGAAACCTCTTGATCAAATTATAGGTGAAACTGATGATGCAGTGTTAGTATCACGCTTTCATTATATGAACATCGTCAATCCACGAACTGCTCAACTAACTGCTTTAACAAGAGACGGACTGTTCAAAATTGAAAACGGCTCAATCAATCATGCACTGGAGAATATGAGATTTACTGATAGCATTTTGGAAGCTTTCAATAATATTGAAGAAATATCTAAAGAAAGAGAACGGATACCGACACTTATAGGTAACTATTATGTACCAGCCTTAAAAATTAAGAACTTCAAATTCACTGGTAAGACAAAAAGTTAGTAGTGATTGGCTGTGAAATAATGAATGATTATTTAATACTAGTTGATAGTGCTTGTGACATGAGTGACCAGATGAGAAAGGGGATTCCTTTAGAGGTAATACCCATTAGTATGGAAATAGATAACACCTTTTATGATGATGACGGCAGTATAGTCTTAGATGATTTTTTAAAAAAAATGGCACTCAGTAAAAATAGCCCGAAAACAGCTGCTCCAGCTCCCAATAAGTTTTTAGACCATTTTAATAAAGCTAAAAATATATTCATTATCTGCATTTCAAAAGAAATAAGCTCTTCTTATAATAATGCACTTATTGCTAAACAAATGTATTATGAAGAGAATCCAAATAAACTGATAGAAGTTATAGACTCAAGAAGTGCTTCTGTTGCGCTAGCTTTATTAGCAATGAAACTTAATGATAAATTGAAAAGTGGAGTTAACCCAAAAACTGCTGCTGAAGAAGTTAGGGAATATGCTTATGAAATGACAACCTTGTTTGTTTTAGATGATTTAAGCAACTTATTGAAATCAGGCAGAATCAGCCATATGAGCAACTTTTTTGCTTCTATTTTAAAAATCAAGCCTATAATGGGTTCTGATGGAAAGGGTGGCATCGGATTAGTAAAAAAGATTCGAGGATATAAAAGAGCAATTAATGAAATGTTTGAAAGCATTGGAGAAACTCCTATTTCTGAACTTAAAGAAAAAGTTTTAGGTATTGCTTATTGTAAAGCTAAAGATGAAGCTGAGGAATTTGCTAAAAAAGTGCAAGAGAAGTATCCTTTTTTACAAGTGCATGTTACTGCAATGAGAGCAACTATTAGCGTTTATGCCAATATAAAAGGATTGCTCATAGCTTACTAAAAAATACTTCCTTTGGGATTTGATTATATCTCAAAGGAAGTTTTAATTTCTTTTTGAACTAGTTTAAGGTAGAATTAACTAGTAGTTTGAAAAGAGCTTAGGAGAGAATATTTATGAAAAGATATTTACCAAAAACAGCAGCCAAACAATTGTTAATAATGCTAAGTGCTCTTATTTTAGTGCTTTTCATTGTAAAATATGTAGTTTATAAAGACAGTCACCTGTCTTTTTTAATATGGAATATATTTTTAGCATGGATTCCTTTAATCATTCTATACATAATTTCAGCACTACCTCAAAAAATAATTAACTCAGTTATAGCTATAGCTTTATATATTTTTTGGTTGATTTTCTATCCAAATGCTCCATATATAATAACTGATTTAGTTCATATAGCGAATATCCCTATTTCACTGACTTTCCAAAGCACAGATTTATTATCATGGTTAAAAATTTCAATTATATTTATTACTATTTGGCTGGGGGTTTTACTTTCCTTTTATAGCCTTTATCCAGTTCATAATTTAGTTAAAAATAAGATTGGATATTTATTTTCTAAATTGTTTATCATCTTCTTTTCAATATTAAGTGCTTATGGAATTTATATAGGTAGATTTACAAGGCTAAACAGTTGGGATCTATTTACCTCACCTAAGCAAGTAATTTCTTTAATAAGTAGTTCATTACATTTTGAAAATCTGATGTTTGTAGTGCTTTTTGCATTGACGTTTTATATATCTTATACCTCTTTACACATCATCAAACATAACAAATAAGCAAGAAAAAATTAGTTTTTTCTTGCTTATATACTTAATATGTATAATCCTTTCTTTCCTGCATCTTTAAATCTTCATAAAACTCAATCTTAGCTGATGTATAGTAAGGCACTGCATAAAGTAAGCCAATTCCAAGTGTAAGAATTCCAAGAATAAACCAACCTGCAAAACTCAGAGCAAATCCAAAAAATCTCATTTTATTGCCATCCATCATTGCTTTGCTTTTCTGAATTGCTTGAAAAGCATTAATGTTGGGGTTGTCTTGCAATATCAAATAAACCATAGTATATGATATTGCAGCTATAATCCCTGGTATTATAAGTAACAAAGACCATAAGACTATAAATAGAGTGGTTATAATATGAGCTATAAATGTTTCTTTGAATCTTTCTTTAAATCCAATAAATAATTGTGATATCTCGCTAGAACTAGTTTTTAAAGATCTAATAAATCTTATAAAACCATAACTTAGTGGTCCCGTTACTACAAGAGAGAAAACTTGTCCAAGCCCA
>JBKHBO010000068.1:0-8046 GCA_046542315.1 Clostridia bacterium | reverse complement strand
AAAAAGATATTTTTAAAGTGTTATATGGAAACTCTATAACGTTAACACCAGGAACTTTAACAGTAGATATATTAGAAGATCATTATATAGTACATGCTCTAACAAAAGAAGCTGCAGAAGGACTAAAGGATAGTATAGTAGAAAATAAGATTTTAAAAATTGAGGGGAATAGAGATGATTCTTAATGCATTTACAATATTAGCAATTTATTTATCTATACTTTTCATTTTATGCTTGTATAGAGCATATAAAGGCCCTCACGCAGCAGATAGAGTTATTTCAATTAATGTTATCTCTACAAAAGTAACTATTGTAATAACACTGATTGCTTCTATAACAGGACAAGATTCTTTTATGGATGTTGCAATTATTTATGCAATGATGGGTTTTATTACAACCATAGCAGTGTCAAAATATATAGAGAAAAAGAAACTATTTTAGGAGGTGGATGCGTTGATTAAAGAAGCCATTATATTTTCATTATTAATAGCAAGTGGATTTTTCTTTTCAGTTGGAACTATAGGCTTGCTAAGAATGCCAGATACTTTTACAAGAATGCATGCCACTACTAAAAGTGATACTTTAGGCGCAGGATTATCATTATTAGCTTTAATGATTTATAGAGGGTTAGATGTTATCACTCTAAAGCTTATTTTTATATTAGTATTTGTTTGGATTACCACACCTACAGCAGCTCACATTATTGCAAAGGCTACATATAATCAAGATAGAAATGTTGGTGAGCAAAAATGAGATATCTCAATGTTATTTTAATATTGTTTTTAATTATTTGTGCAATAGCTGTAGAGAGAACAAAAGATTTAATAAGCGCAATTGTTATCTTTGGTTCATATAGTTTAGTAATGGCTTTATTATGGCTAATCTTACGATCTCCTGATGTTGCAATGACAGAAGCAGCTATCGGAGCTGGAGTGACTACAATCTTGTTTATTGGTGTAATAAGTAGGACAAGGAGGATGGAAAAATGAGAAAGAAATTTACTTTTTTGATTCTTAGCTTCTTACTTATGATTCTAATTAGTAGTTTATCCGAGATGCCTCCTTTAGGAGATATAACAAATCCATCATACAATCAAGTTGCAAAGCATTATAATGAAAATGCAGTTGAGGAAACAAATATTTTAAATATTATTTCATCAATAATAACTGATTATAGGGCGTTTGATACATTAGGTGAAACAACAGTTTTATTCACTTCCATTACAGCTGTAGTTTCTGTATTGAGCATAGGGTTTGCTAAACACGAGGAGGATTTATAATTATGGATGATCTTATAGTTAAAACAATTACAAAAATAATCACTCCTTTTATCCAACTTTATGGAATCTTTGTTATACTTCATGGACACCTATCTCCAGGAGGAGGATTTGCTGGGGGAGCAATAATTGGCGCGAGTTTTATTTTGTTCACACTTGCTTTTGGCATTGAAGAATCTAATAAATTAATACCTCATAGTGTTACTTCTAAAATTGAAACTGGAGGGATTTTATGGTTTATACTTCTAGGGTTAGTTGGAGTTGTAATGGGAGGATCTTTCTTAGGTAATAAAGTAGCAGGATTTCCTTTAGGACAATTAGGCAGCATTTTAAGTGGAGGCTTGATTACTTTAGCTACAATAGGCATTGGCCTTAAGGTTGCTAGTACAATGATAACGCTCTTCCATAGTATTATTGAGGAGGAGAGCTAAATGATAAATGTAGATTTTATTATAGATAATATTAATTACATAGGAGCGTTTTCTCTTTTTGTAATTGGATTGTATACTGTTTTAACTCACTCAAATTTATTAAAAAGAATCATTGGAGTTAACATCATGGAAACTTCTGTTTTTCTATTTTTCGTATCAATTGGATTTATTAGAGGAGCTAAGGCGCCAATAATAGAAAAAATGACTGGGGAAAGCTTTTATGTTAACCCCTTACCATCAGCTATGATTCTTACGGGGATAGTAGTAGCTGTTAGTATTACTGCTTATGCACTTAGCTTATTGATAAATTTATATAAAGAATATGGAACTTTAGAAATTGACGAAATATTGATAAAGGAAGACAGGATAGATGAATAAAGTACAGTTACCAATTTTAATATTGATTATATTTTTATCAGCAGCTGTGATAATTGCTTTATTAAAAAAGAAAAAGCATGTTCATTCATTAGTTTTGACTGCTACTGGACTGGCTTTAGTCTTTTCATTAGTATTGCTTATATTTGTCTTAAATGATGGCCCATTTTACTATAATTTTGGCGATTGGGATTCTACAATAGGAATTGAATTTTTTATTGGAGAATATAGTGCAATTTTCACTTTTGCACTAATATTAATTGCAAGTTTAATTCTTATATATTCATTAAGAGATTTAGAACACGAAGTGTCTGATAAAAAAATAGGATTTTACTATACACTTGTTATGCTTTTAATATTTTCTATGATAGGCATGATTTTTACTAATGATTTATTTAATATGTATGTTTTTATGGAAATATTATCACTCACTTCTTGTGGAATAATATCTATAAAAGGAACAAAAGAAACTACAATGGCAACATTCAAATATCTCATGTTAGGAGCAATTGGATCTATTTCCATTCTTTTAGGTATAGCAATGCTATATATGGTTACAGGCCAATTGAATATGACAGCTACTAGTCAAACTATTTCTACAATCTGGCAAGAGTACCCGCGAAATATTTTAATTAGCTTAAGCTTTATCTTAACAGGACTAGGATTAAAAGCTGCAATATTTCCACTACATGTTTGGCTTCCCGATGCTCATTCATCAGCACCATCACCTTCAAGTGCACTTCTTAGTGGTTTAGTACTAAAGATTTATGCATTTGCGATGATTAAAATTCTTTTTAGAGTAATTGGAATTGACATTATCAAAGCAATTACAATTAACAATTATTTGGCCTACTTTGCTGTTTTAAGTATCATAATGGGATCAGTTTTTGCAATAGGTCAGAAAGATATAAAAAGATTGTTAGCATACTCAAGTGTATCTCAGATTGGATATGTTTTTTTAGGAATAGGGCTAGCGACAGAGGCAGGTGTTTCAGCAAGTCTTTATCATATTATTGCCCATGCTTTGATGAAAACATCATTATTTTTAAGTGCAGGTGCAATTATTTATCAGACTGGTATAAGAGATGTCAAGGGTATGGATGGAATAGGTTATAGAATGCCAATAACTATGGCTACATTTACTATAGCTGCATTAGGAATGATTGGAATACCGGGAATAAACGGTTTTATGAGTAAATGGTATTTAAGCCTAGCAGCATTTGATGCGGGTAAGCCAATTTTCATTGTATTTATATTAGTAAGTAGCTTTTTAAATGCAATATACTTTTTACCTATTATAATTTCAGCTTATTTGAAAGAATGTGAAGATTGCCCAAATATTATGATACCAGATCTTATTCCTTTTAGTATGAAACTACCTTTATTTACATTAGCTACATTATGTATTATTACAGGAATGTTTCCAAATATAATAATGAATGTTGTAAAGAAAGCAATACCAGCTTTGTTGGCAATAGCAACGTAAAGGAGTCTGTATGAAAAAGATTTTAAATTCTCTAAAAAAATTATATGATAAAATTGTTATTAATTATTTTCCAGATTTTTTCTGTGTGAACTGTGTAATTGTATTCATGATTTATTTAATAATGATAGGATTTATTGTTCTAGCAACAGTAATGGGTTTTGGAAGTGGACCATTATCTTTAACCAACCCAGAGAGTTTGTTAGGGCGTTTTGGTAGATTTGTTACCTCTTTTAAAGCAATACCTTTAGTTATTGTTTTACTTCCTCTACTAGGGGGCCCACTAGAAGCACTGATTGGTAAGAAGTCTGAAATAATGAGAGATACTATAGCTGTTAACTCTACATTCTTAACATTTATTTTAATTATTTTGATGTACCCTCAAGTTATGGAAGGGACAATGAGTTTCAGTGTCCCAGGTATTTTAGGCTTTGGGTTGCATTTTAGAGTAGATCTTCTTAGCTATGTAATGGCTCTAACATCTGGAATATTGTGGCTTTTTGTATCCATATATGCTCATGACTATATGAATACAGAAGAACATAGAGATAGATTTTATCTCTGGATGGCTATTACCTATGGTGGTGTGCTAGGTACAGTTATGGCAGCAGACTTATTCACAATGTTTTTGTTTTTTGAGCTCATGACTTTTAGCTCTTATGCTCTAGTTGCTCATCATCAGTCAGAAGAATCAATGCTTGCAGGAAACAGCTATATTTTTATAGGAGTAGTTGGCGGATTAAGTATTTTATTAGGAATGTTAATGCTTTATAGTAATACTGGAACTTTGGAGTTTCTGCCATTAGCTAGTCAACTAGAGGCAATGGGGACAGCTAAATATTACATGGTAGCATTATTTGTTGTCGGGTTTGGTATTAAAGCAGGGATGCTACCCCTTCATATTTGGTTGCCAAAAGCTCACCCAGTTGCACCAACTCCAGCGAGTGCACTTTTATCAGGAATTCTTATTAAAGTTGGAGCTTATGGACTGTTAAGATTAGCTGTTACAATATTTGTGCCTTGTACTACAGAAGTTGCTGGAACTATCGATCCACTCTGGGCAGTATCAAATAGGCTTGGTGTAATGATAATTTGGATTGGAATTATAACTATGCTGGTTGGTGCTTTTTTAGCTTTACAACAAAAACAGATGAAGAAACTACTAGCTTACAGTAGTATAAGTCAAATTGGTTACATTATAATGGGTATTGGAGTTACAGCTTATTTAGGTTATCAAGGAGCTATGGGTTTTGCAGGCGCAGTATATCATATAGTTAATCATGCAATTTTTAAATCCCTCTTATTTATGGTAGCAGGAGCAGTATATCTTAAAACAAATGAGCAAAGTTTTGATAAACTGGGTGGTTTGTGGAAGAAACTACCCTTTACAGCTCTATTATGTTTAGTTGGTATTTTCGGTATTATTGGAATGCCTGGATTCAATGGATTTGTCAGTAAATCTTTACTCCATCACGGTATTATAGAAGCATATGAGTATGGGCATGCATCTTTTAAGTATGCAGAAATACTGTTTAATATAGTAAGTGTTGGAACAGTAGCTTATTATATTAAATTTTTTACATCAGTATTTCTAGGTAAGGAAAAAGAAGAACATGAAGATATCCAAGGCGAACATGGTATGATGAGTTTAGCTATGGGCGGATTAGCACTTTTAGTAGTAGCAATTGGTCATGCTCCAAACCTTATAATGAACAGATTTATCATTCCAGCAACCAGAGGATTGACATTTGATCCAAAATTTATTGATAAATATTTAGTAGATGTAAGTCATTATAGTAGTGTTAATATTTCAAGTGTTATTTATATCTTTATTTTTGGAATAATAGCTTATTATATCGGAAAAAGATTTAAATTATTCCAATTAACGTTTTATGAGAAATTTGATATTGAAAAAACCATATATCATCCAATATATGAAGGAGTCGTTTCAGTATCAAAGAGAATTTCAAGCCAGTATGAAGATAAGATAATAAATAATGACGTTGTTATTTACTCAATTATTTTAATGTTTGTAATGATTATGTTAGTATTATTTGGATAAAAAAAGGCACCTATTAACTATCAATAGGTGCTAAAATTTTATCTCATAGAGCCAGTTTCTATAAATTTATTATGGAAACTATAGCATTCATTTAGCAAATGCGGAGTATGTGCATTATTTGTCTCTTTTACAGCTCTTTTGAAATAGTTTAAGAGTTTTTCTTTATAATCTGGATGAGCACAATTATTAATTATTTCAATAGCTCTTTCTTTAGGAGATTTATTTCTTAAATCTGCAACTCCCCATTCAGTGATAATGATTTTTACATCATGTTCGGTATGGTCAGTGTGTGAAACCATAGGAACTATGCACGAAATATCGCCATTTTTAGCTATTGAGTTTGTTATAAAAATTGAGAGGAAAGCATTTCTAGTAAAATCTCCAGATCCACCAATTCCATTCATCATTTTTGATCCCATAATATGAGTAGAGTTTACATTGCCATAGATGTCTATTTCAATAGCTGTATTCATACTAATTACACCTAGTCTTCTAGCAACTTCAGGATTATTACTTATTTCCTGAGGTCGTAAGATTATTTTATCTTTATAAAAGTCAATATTATCTTTAAATCTTTTAAGACCTTCTTCTGAGGGTGTAATAGAAGTCCCAGAACAGGTTGTAAACTTATTTGCATCAATCATATCTAGAGCTGCGTCTTGAATAACCTCAGAATAGAATTCGATACTTTCAAAATCAGAATTTAATAAACCTGCTAAAACGGCATTAGCAACACTACCAACACCAGACTGTAATGGTAATAAATCTTTTGGTATTCTTCCTTGTTTAACCTCTTCTTTTAAGAAGTCAATTATATTATTGGCTATTATAATCGATACATCATCAATGGGTGCTAAAGGTCTAACATTGTCTATAATATCTGTGATTACTATAGCCTTGATTTTTTCTATACTACATTCAATATATGGAGTACCAATTTTATCAGATGCTTTCTTTATTGGGATAGAATCTCTATTTGGTGGGTCATTTGGAATATATATATCATGCATTCCTTCAAGTTCTTTTGGTTGACTTAAATTAATTTCTACTATTACTACATCTGCTTCTTTTATAAAAGTAGGGGAATTACCTACTGAAGTGGTTGGAATAATATTTCCATCCTCAGTGATTGCACAAGCTTCGACTATTGCAACATCAACCTTTCCGTTAAATCCATATCTTATTTCTTGACCTGTCAAACTAAGGTGTTGGTCAATGTAATCTATATTGCCACAGTTAATAGCGTCTCGAGCTGACTTGTTAGTCTGGTAAGGAGTTCTTTTCCCAATACAACCAGATCTTGAAAGTTCTCCATCTAGCTCATCACCTACAGAAGCACCAGTAGATAAGTTGATTTTAACCTTTCTACCATTTCTAATTTGATTTGCTAATGCTAAAGGAGTAGCTTTTGGATATCCACTTGGAGTGAAACCACTTGTAGCTACATGCATTCCATCTTCAATTAATAGAGCAGCTTTATCAGCATCAACAACTTTTGAAAGTAGGTCTTTATTTCTTATTCTGTTATCATACATATAATTCCCTCCGATAATACAAGCTTTTTAACAATTTATAATTATACAGATTATTATGTGTAATTACTAGAAATCTAGTAAATATAAAAAAGCTAGAGACTTTTAATCTCTAGCTGAAAATTACTTTTCAATTAGCTTCAATTCATGTGTTAAATTAGTAGCTTTTCTTAACATAGCGCTAACCCCACAATATCTTTCTTGTGAAAGATCAATAGCTTTTTCAAACTTATCTCTGTTTTCTTCTAAGTCTTTCCCTTCAAACTTATATATAATATGAATATCAGTATATACCTTTGGGTGTTCATCACTAGCTTGAGTTTCTACCTCTATAACAAAACTATCAAAGTCAACTCTCATCTTTTTTAAAATAGATACTACATCCATACCACTACATCCAGTGAGTGCAGTAATTATAAGTTGCTTTGGTCTTGGGCCTAAATCTTTTCCTCCAACCTCTTCTTTAGCATCCATAGTTATTTTATGATGTTCATCCAAAATCATTTCAAATGCCATATCACCAATGTGTTTTGTTTCATATGTCTGTTTCATCTAATATCTCTCCTTTAATTACTATTATATAATCTTAATTATAATATATCTATAGAAAAATTAAGAAAAAATTAAACTAAAATTATAATTTAATGCTATAATAATTAAAACACATTAACGTGATGAAGGGAAGTGTTGATAGTGAAAAGATTAAAAAGAACTATTATTGCTTTAATAATTTTCTTCATTATCGGTCATTTTAGCTATGAAATAATGAACTCTAGGACTTTTCAATTTTTTGGTAACATTTATGATAGGGTTGAGACGGAAGAAAAGGTAATCGCTTTAACTTTTGATGATGGTCCGACAGAGTTTACATCTTCTATACTTAAAGA
>JBKHBO010000067.1:0-8281 GCA_046542315.1 Clostridia bacterium | reverse complement strand
ACAATATTTAACTAAATAATGTTGTTATTATATGTATTTATGTTACTATAAAGAATGCCCTAATTACTAATAAGAGAGAAAGTAGGTGGTACGGTGAAAAAAATTAGAAACTTTAGTATTATCGCGCATATAGACCATGGTAAATCTACTTTAGCAGACCGTATTCTTGAATTTACAGGGGCAATAGAAGATCGAAACATGCAAGAACAATTATTGGATAGTATGGATTTAGAAAGAGAACGTGGAATAACAATAAAATTACAAGCAGTTAATATGTCCTATAAAGCCAAAGACGGCGAGGTGTATCAACTTAATTTAATTGACACTCCGGGACATGTTGATTTTAATTATGAAGTATCCAGAAGCTTAGCAGCTTGTGAGGGAGCTATACTCATAATAGATGCAGCGCAAGGAATTGAAGCGCAAACTTTAGCTAATTTATATTTAGCAATAGAGCAGGACTTAACGATTATTCCAGTAATAAATAAAATAGATCTACCAGGTGCTGACCCTGATGCAATTAGAGAGCAAATAACATATGAGCTTGGGTTGGATCCTGATGATGCCATTGAAATATCAGCAAAACTCGGTATTGGAATAGAAGAAGTACTTGAAGCTGTGGTAGAAAGAATACCTGCTCCAGAAGTGATTAAAGATAAACCATTAAGAGCTTTGGTATTTGATTCTCACTATGATGCTTACAGAGGCGTAATTGCTTATGTGAGAGTTATTGATGGAGAGATTGAAAAAGATCATAAAGTAGAGATGATGTTTTCGAAAAAAAGATTTCAAGTAGATGAAGTAGGAGTGTTTACTCCTTTAATGAAAAAGAAGGAAAAGCTTTCTTCAGGAGAAGTAGGATATGTTATTACTGGAGAGAAAGATATAAATAATGTACGAGTTGGAGATACTATGACTATTTATCCAAACGGAGCTGAGGAAGCTTTGCCTGGTTATCAAAAGGTTACTCCAATGGTTTTTTGTGGCTTGTATCCAAGCCAAGGCGCTGACTATGATGTTTTAAGAGATGCACTAGAAAAACTACAACTTAATGATGCGTCTTTAACCTTTGAGCCAGAGAACTCTGTAGCATTAGGATTTGGATTTAGATGCGGATTTTTAGGATTATTGCATATGGAAATAGTCCAAGAAAGACTAGAGAGAGAATATGAGCTTGACTTAATTGCAACTGCACCAGGTGTAGCATATAAAGTTGCTCTAACTGATGGCAGTCAAATTCTTGTTGATAATCCAGCAGGAATGCCAGATCCTAAAGAGATTGACTATATTGAAGAACCTTATGTAGCTGCTACTATTTTTACTCCAGATGATTATATTGGGAATGTTATGGAAGTTACTTTAGAAAGTCGTGCGGAATATAAAGATATGGTTTATGGGAATGATGGTAAAAGAGTAAAGTTAGTTTATGAGATTCCCTTAGCTGAAATATTATATGATTTTTTTGATCAACTAAAAAGCAAAACAAGAGGATATGCAACCTTTGATTATGAGTTTATAGGATATAAAAAGAGTGATTTAGTGAAACTTGATATACTTGTAAACGAAGAACCTTTGGATGCTTTATCTACAATTTTACATAGAGATAATGCTTACTATAAAGGGAGACAATTAGTTCAAAAATTAAGGGGCTTGCTTCCTAGAAAACAATTTGCAATTCCTATTCAAGCAGCTATAGGCAATAAAATTATTGCAAGAGAAACTGTAGCAGCTTTAAGAAAGAATGTTTTGTCAAAGTGTTATGGTGGAGATATTTCTAGAAAAAGAAAACTTTTAGAGAAACAAAGGGAAGGTAAAAAGAGGATGAAACAAGTGGGTAATGTAGAAATACCCCAAGAGGCATTTTTAGCTGTTTTATCTTTGGATGAAGGGAAATGATTTCCGGGGGAATCTATGTTCACGTGCCTTTTTGTTCTAAAAAGTGTCACTATTGTAACTTTTATTCAACAAAATACAGTCAAAGTAATAGAGATTTGTATATTAGAGGCATGAAAAAAGAAATAGATTACTATGCTGATAAAAACTTCTTAGTAGATACTATTTACTTTGGAGGAGGTACGCCATCTTTATTATCATATAAAGAGTTAGCACTTATATTAAACAAATTAAGAAACTCTTTTAATACAGATAATTTATTAGAGTTAACTATAGAAGTTAATCCAGAATCAGTCAATAAAGAAAAAGTTAAAATATGGAAAGACTTAGGATTTAATAGGATTAGCTTGGGTATTCAATCATTCGATGATTACTACCTTAAAAGGATAGGAAGAGTTCATGATAGTCATGATATAAGAAAGGCTCTAGACTTAATTAAAGCTAATTTTTCAAATGCAAGTGGTGACTTGATTTGTGGATTACCAGGACAAGCAATAAGTGAATGGGAAATTGAATTAGATAAAATTATTTCGTATGATTTAAATCATATATCTATTTATCCGCTTCAAATCGAACCAGAGACTGAAATGGCTAAAATTGTGAATGAAGAATATTACAATGAGATAGATGACACTATAGTAGATATGATGAATTTATCAAGATCGAAGTTGATAAGAAGTAATTATGAACATTATGAAATAGCAAATTATGCAAAACCAAACTATGAGAGCAAACATAACCTAATTTATTGGCAATTTAAGCCTTATCTTGGGTTTGGACCATCTGCTGCTTCTTTTAATAAAACGCATCGATGGCAAAACAGTTCTGATATCTACCAATGGGCTAAATACTTTAAGAGGGAAGTTGATGAAGAAAGTAAAAGAAATGAGATTCAGATGGCTGAATTTGCTTTTCTTTCTCTAAGACTATTAAATAGAGGACTAAATAGTAAAAAATTCAAGCGTGAATTTGGAGTTTCTTTAGAAAGTGTTTATGGAGATACCCTAAATAGACTTATAGGGTATGATTGGTTGACTAAAAGTGAGGATAGGTATAAACTTACAGGCCAGGCGATTAATTTTGCCAATCAAGTATTTGCAGAATTTTTGCCCTAAGCATTAATGACGTAATTTTGTTAATATGGAGGTGTAATTATGTCTAAAGTAATGGATTATTTGAAAAACAAAGATGTCGATTTATTGTTTTTTTTCAACCAAAAGATACAAAAAAATTCTTTAGATACTTTCATGAAAATTATTACTCAATTTGGATCTTTAGCTTTTGCAATAGCTTTCCCATTAATCTTAATACTGGCTCCATCATATCAGCTAAAAATGTTAGGATTACACTTAGCGATTGGTTTATTTATTAGTTCAATATTGGTTTTTTCAATAAAGCTCATGATAAAAAGACCAAGGCCATTTGAGAATTTTAACGATATAAAAACACTTTTTATTCCTAAAGATAAGAATTCATTTCCATCGGGACATACATGTGCTGCTATTACTATGAGCATGATTGTCTCTCAGTCCATATCAGCAGTTTTTTCTGCTTTTGTAATAGGATTGTCTGTGTTAGTTGGAGTATCTAGGATGTATTTAGGGGTTCATTATCCAAGTGATGTGATTTTTGGTGGGACAATAGCTTTAGTTACAGTTTCAATAATTGTACCAATTTTTATATAAGAAAAATCTAAGAAAAATTGAATTTAAGAAGGAATTAGCATCTTTTAAGCGTATAAGTATATAACGCATAGGAGGTGCTTTTTTATTATGAAGATTTCATCACAAATCACTTTTTTATATTTTAAAGACTTAGAGAAAGCAGATCACTTTTTTCAAAATACTTTAGAATTGAATTTAGTAGAAGATCAGAAGTGGGCTAAAATTTATCAAGTAGCAGAAGGAGCGTTTATAGGAGCAGTTGACTCTAATAGAGGCTCGCTCAAAGCACAAAAAGAGAGTGCAGTTTTGATTACTCTTTGTGTGGAGGATGTCCCTGCATTTGCAGATATGTTAAAGTCTAAGAATGTTAATATTACTCAAGATGTAAGTAATTTTGAAGAGATTCAGATAATCAACTGCTTTTTTGATGGTCCAGAAAACTATAAATTTGAAGTTCAAGAATTTTTAAAGCCAGAAGCAAAAGAAATTTTTCACAAATAAATTAAAAACTACCCACGCAATTTTTAGCGTGGGTAGTTTTAGTCTGTTTATTTTACCAAGCTGCTACTGTACCATCAGTTCTTGATTCAGTTCCTCCTACTAATACTCCTGTTTCAGGATTTCTCCATATAATTTGACCTCTGCCAAAGCCACCAGTTTTAGATTCAACTTTTATATCATGGCCTTTTCTAATCAAAGCATTTATAGTATGTTGAGAGAATCCCATTTCCATACTAATGTTCATGTCTTTATTCCATCTAAATCTTGGAGCATCTAATGCAGCTTGAGGGTTTAATCCAAAGTCAATAGAGTTCATAATAACTTGCATATGACCTTGTGGTTGCATAAATCCACCCATTACTCCAAATGGTCCAATTGGAATATCTCCTTTTGTTAAGAACCCTGGAATTATTGTATGATAAGTGCGTTTTCCAGGTGCTAGGTGATTATCATGATTTGGATCTAGTGTAAAGTTATTACCTCTATTTTGCAAAGCAATTCCAGTACCTGGAACAACTACTCCAGAGCCAAAGCCCATATAGTTACTTTGTATATAAGAAACCATATTGCCATCGCCATCAGCAGTACACAAGAAAACGGTACCACTATCAGTAGGTTCATCTGCTTCTGCTTTTTGAGCCATATCACTAATCAAAGCCCTTCTCTTAGCAGCATATCGTTCACTTAGCAGCTGTTCAGTTGTAAAGCTCATTTCACTTCTTTCAGTGATATATTTCTGTCCATCTGCAAAAGCAAGTTTAATTGCTTCCATTTGCTTATGAAGAGTTTCTACATCATCTCTACCCTTAATTTCCATCTCTTTCATTATATTCAGAGCCATAAGAGCGACTAAACCTTGGCCGTTTGGTGGAATTTCCCAAACATTATATCCTTTATATTCAACACCAATTGGATCTACCCATTCTGGAGTAAAATTAGCCAAGTCATCGTAGCGAATAAAGCCGTCAAACTCTTTAGATAACTCATCAATTTTTTCAGCTAGCTCTCCTCTATAAAAGGCTTCAGCTTTAGTTTTGCCAATTAGCTCTAATGTATCTGCATGATTATTAGAACTCCACAGATCGCCAGCTTGAGGAGCTTTATCATTTGGAGCAAAAGTTTTAAACCACTCAGCAAACTCTCCTTCTGTTGAGTTTTTTGCATAGATTTCTTTAGCTCTGTTCCATGCTGCAGCTGTAACAGGAGAAACAGGATATCCTTCTCTTGCATATTTTATAGCAGGGGCAAGCACTTCAATTAATGGTAATTTACCAAGCTTTTCATTTAATGCTGCCCAAGCACCAGGTGCTCCGGGAACGGTTACAGGAATTAAGCCATACTTTGGCATTTGCTCGTGACCTCTCTCTTTAACAGCTTCAATAGAGATAGATTCTGGAGCAGGCCCGCTTGAATTTAACCCGTGTAGCTTGTTTTTTGTCCAAACTAAGGCAAAAGCATCACTACCTATTCCGTTTGCTGTAGGTTCAACTACAGTTAACGCTGCGGCTGTTGCTACAGCTGCATCAATAGCGTTACCGCCTTTTTTTAAAATATCAAGACCGGCTTGTGCTGCGAGCGGTTGTGAAGTAGCTACCATACCGTTTCGCGCAAATACTGCTCTTCGTCGCATAGGATATGGATAATATTGTGCATCATTTTTAAACATTGTTTCCCTCTCCTTATAATTTATGGCATAATATGTTTATGATTGTATCAGAATTAATCACAATACAAACACATTAATATTATAACATAAGATTGAATTTAGATATTCAATATTAGGAGGTTTCTTATGCTCAAGTTTAATGATCTTAGTAAGGTTTATGATAAGAAAGTTTTAGCTGTAGATTCAATTAACCTACACGTTAAGGCAGGTGAAATTTTTGGATTTATTGGACCAAATGGTGCAGGTAAGACAACGACGATAAAGATGATTACTGGGATGTTAAGACCGACTGAGGGCACAATTTTAATAGAAGATATAGATGTCACAAAAAACCCGATAGAAGCAAAGAAGAGATTCACTTTTGTTCCGGATAGACCAGAAGTTTTTGATTCAATAACAGGTTATGATTATTTAAACTTTATAGGAGATATTTACAAAGTTCCTAGTGGGAGTAGAAAAGAAAGATTTGAAAAATTTACTATTCCTTTCGGTATAAATAACGATCTTGGAAAACCAATAAACTCATTTTCTCATGGAATGAGACAAAAGTTGTTAATCAGTGGAGCATTATTGCCCAATCCAAAACTTTTTATTTTAGATGAGCCACTTACAGGGTTAGATCCAAAATCAGCTAGATTGCTAAAGGATATAATGAGAGAACATTGTAATGAAGGCGGTACGGTTTTCTTCTCTTCACATGTTTTAGAAGTAGTAGAAAACTTATGTGATAGGATAGCTATAATTAATAAGGGTAAAATAATCTCTGTAGGAACTGTTAATGAGATAAAAGCTAAGGGCGAGTCGTTAGAAGATATCTTCTTGGAGATGACTAAAGATGAGTAGTTTTTTAGCTTTATTGAAAGTAGAACTAAAAAATTATTTGGCTCAAACAAATGCAAACTTAGGTGTTGGCAACAAAAAGAAACTATTGTATTTAGCTTTAGGATTCTTGGCTATTTCATTTATGTCAATGAGTTATCAATTATCAATCTCAATGTATCAAGGATTTAGTGAGATAGGACAAGCTGAACTTACATTTACAACTGTGTTTTTTATATCCTCTATGGCTGTTTTATTTTTATCCTTTTCAGCATTGATACACTTGTTTTATTACTCAAAGAATACTGGGTTTCTAATAACCCTACCTATAAAAGAAAATATTATAATTTTTGTTAGACTAGCTGTTCAATATATTTACAGTTTATTAATATCAACAGTATTTTTGCTGCCTTGTTTGTTTGTCATGTTTACAAAAGGACCTATTACCCCGGTAGGAATTTTTGGATCTATTTTAGTGTTATTATTAACACCTTTAATTCCTTTGCTAGTAACTACACTTTTGATAGTGCTAATAATGAATAAAGCAAGCAAGTTTATTAGTAAACGTGCTATGACCATTATTACTAATGTAGTTCTTATAGTGTTTATAATTGGAATTCAGATGATAATAGTGAGACAAACTGAAACTAGTGATTATATTTTAGAGTTACTTCTTAGTGATTCAGGATTATTATACTACTTTGGATTAAGGTTCCCTCCTTCAGTCTGGGCAACTAAAATGATTACTGGTTCATTTGTTCATACTATACTTTATACTTTAATGAATTTAGTTATTCTTTTTATAGCAAGCATAACTATAGCGCCTTTAGTTAGATCATCTTTACAAGACTTTCAACAAGGGGAATCTAAAGTAAAGTCTAAAAAAGGAAAGCTTATTCAAAGGTCACAACTAAAAGCCTTAATAAACAGAAACATTGCAATCGTAGTTAAAACACCAGCATTTTTGATGAATGTAGGGGTATTAATATTACTTCCTTTTATTATAGTAGGCATAAACATGTTAACTGGACAGTTTAGCTTAGCTCAAATGCAACAAGCATTAAACCAATTTGCAAATTCTGATTATTCTTATTTAATACCTTTGATTTTAGCAGGAATCTATATTGCACCTGCTTTTATGGGGTCTTTTGCTGCGACTGCTATCACTAGAGAAGGCAGATATTTGTGGCAAATAAAAACTCTACCAATTAGTGCCGAACTTGATATTAAAGCCAGATTAATTAGCAGTTTTATTTTTAGTTCGTTTGGAATATTAATTTTACTACCTATATCAATATTCCTTTTACCCATAAGTATTTTTGAAGTTGCGTATGCTTTACTAATAGCAGTAATTGCTATAATCGTAATGCTACAAGTCGATATACTGATAGATATTAATAGACCAATCCTTAATTGGACATCTCCTACACAAGCTGTTAAAAACAATATGAACGTTTTGTTAGCACTTGCTTGGAGGGTTGGAGTTATTGTTGGGATGTCTATATCAATTGGAGTTTTGAGTTCATTGGGGATAAGTTCAATAAACTTATTTATTGGAGGAGCATTACTCATTATGTTAGGTATAAGCAATGTTTTATATAAAAGAGGCATTAGTAAATATAAAGAGTTAGAAATATAAATAATAATAAAGACTATCTTGTGATAATTCTCACAAGATAGCCTTTTTTTTGGTTCGCTCTGCATGGGTATAATCTAACAGGTGAAAATCCTTAACACA
>JBKHBO010000012.1:0-35564 GCA_046542315.1 Clostridia bacterium | reverse complement strand
GGATACAATGAATATCTTGGAGTTGAGGATAAGGAGTTTTTCCAGTTTACATTAGAAGATTTAGTTAACCTAAAACAAGAAATTACAACTAGTATGGAAAAGATGGATAACTACTTAATCGACATTGAAAACAATGTTCCTAAAGATGAAGAAGAATATCCAGCTGAAGTTGGAAAACACTGTAGATATTGTAACTATATTGAAATATGCAGTAAAGGAAAAGATTATTTATCATTTTAAGCAGGATTATCAAGATTTATAAAGAACACTTATGGGAAGATTAAATCTTCCTATAATTTATTTGGAGGGATACTTATGGCAAAACAAATAACAAATCCAACTGATTTTTTTGGGTTTGAACTAGGTGCAGACCGGAAAATTGCAAAGTGGGATAACATTGTAGACTACTTTTACAAACTTGAAGAAGAAGTAGAAACTATCAAGGTAATAGACATGGGTCCATCAACTGAAGGACATCCATTCTTAGCAGTTTATTTAACTAGTAAAAACAATTTAGATAAATTAGAAGAGTTAAGACAGATTAATCAAAAAATAACAGATCCAAGAGGCTTATCAGAAGACGATGTTAATGACTTAATTAAGCAAGGCAAGACGGTTATAGTTCAAAGTATGAGTTTACATGCATCTGAAATTGGTGGAACTCAAATGGCTCCTCAATTAGCTTATGAACTTGTAAGTTCGGAAAAAGAAGATGATAAAAATATATTAGAGAATGTAATATTTATAATGGTCCCATGTTTTAATCCTGATGGACAACTAATGGTTGCAAATTGGTATGACCAGTGGTTAGGTACAGAATTTGAAGGTTGTAGCTTGCCTTGGCTATATCATAAATATTCAGGACATGATAATAATCGTGATGCGTTTGCATTAAACCTAGTAGAATCTCAGTATATGGCAGAAATAGTATTTAGAGATTGGAAACCACATGCATATCAAGACCACCATCACATGGGCAGTTATGGAGCTAGATTATTTATAGCACCCTACTCTAATCCAATTAGACCACATGCAGACCCATTAGTTTGGAGAGAGCTAGATTGGTATGGATCGCATATGGCATATAAATTAGAAGAAAATGGTATAGACGGCGTATTAAATGATGCACAATTTCCTGGATGGGGTCATTTTGGATTTCACTGGATAACAAATCATCATAATATAGCTGGAATGCTTACCGAGTCTGCAAGTGCAAACTTAGCGACTCCAAAATATATTGATTCAACCCAGCTTATAGGATCTAATGATAAGGGATTCCCTGCATATCAAGAACAGAACAATTTCCCAAATCCATGGCCAGGTGGATGGTGGAGACTATCAGATATCGTAAATCAACAAAAAATAGCTGCATGGGCACTTTTAGATGTAGCAGCTAAGAATAGAGAGACAGTTTTAAGAAATGCATATAATAAAGCTATAAGACAGACTTATCGAGGAGAAAGAGATAAGGAGTATGCTTATATAATACCAACAGACCAACATGATAAATTGACAATGTTGAAGTTTGTAGACCTATTGTTAGATCAAGGAATAGAAGTACACCAAGCAAAAGAAGAATTTGATGTTGGTAATAAAATATTTGAAGAGGGAACTTATGTTGTTCACTTAGCTCAACCAAAGCGTGGAGTTATTAAACATCTTGTCGGTCAAATAAACTTTGAAGATAACTTTTATACTGAAAGAGTTGATGGGTCATTGATGGCTTATGATTCATTAGCAGATACTTTAGGTGAGTATATGGGAGTTAATATAATTGCTTCTAATGAAATTTTTGATGGTGCTTTCTCATTAGTATCAGAAGTGGAAATTGAGAAAGTTACATTAGAAGAAAGTAAGTTATATCTAATTTCATCACAATACAACGATAGTTTTATTGTGATCAATAATATGTTGCATACTGGTAAGAAAGTTAAAAGAGCCAAGACAGCTTTGTTTTATAATGGTCAACAGTTTCCTGAAGGATCCTTTATTGTTGAATCTCCAAAACTTGAGCTAGAAGAACTTTGTCAAGATGTAGGTGTCCAAGCTTATCCAATTGATGAAGAAAGTGTAGCTGATTTAGATTTAAGAGATGTTAATCAGTTAGGCATTGGAATTTATCAAAGATATTGGGGTGGCAACGCAGATGAAGGTTGGACAAGGCTATTATTAGAACAGTTTGAATTTGATTATCAAACAATCATGGATGATGATATTCTTAATGGATCACTAAGTGAAATGATAGATGTCTTAATTCTTCCAAGTGACCAATATGAGTTTATCGTAGATGTCACAAAAGCTAAAGAAGGAAGAGCCAAGATGCTATTGCAATGGTTTGGCAATACTATTCCAGAACACTATAAAAGTGGTATAGGTGAAGAAGGAGTAAAAGAAATTGTTAAATTTGTAAATAACGGCGGTAGATTAATCACTTTAGATAAGTCTTGTGATTTTGCTATAAAAGCATTTGATTATAATATTACCAATAAAGCTAAAGGGTTAAACGATAGAAAATACAGCACGCATGGCTCTACTTTAAAAGTTGATGTTGATCCAACTCATAAAGTTGCTAATGGGATGCCAAGAGAACTTTTTGCATATAATTATGATAGCCCAATTCTGAAAATAGAAGAAAGGTTTAGAGCAGAAAAATTCCAGGTATTTATGCGGTATAAAAAGGATAATATTTTGCAAAGTGGAAGGTTAGTTGGAGAAGAGTTGATAGCTGACCAGCCTGCTGGCATATATGTTAAACAAGAAAAGGGAGAAGTTGTCATGTTTGCAACCCCAGTACAATTTAGGGCGCAAACTCACGGAACTTTCAAACTATTGTTTAATTGTTTGATATAATAGAAGAGGAGCTTAAGCTCCTCTTTCATTATTAATGGAGGCTAATTATGAACAGAAATCTTTCTAAAATTTTAATTTCTATTATTATACTTGTAACCCTTTTATTGCTTAATATTGTCTTTTGGGGAACTAGTGATTATTTTTATACAGCAATACAGGAAGAATTATCTATTAGTCAAAACACTTTTGTAAGCCAATCTCAACTAGAGTATATTAACCAAGAGTTCACAAAATATCTAAAATTAAGAAGAGATAATATAAATATAAAAGTAAATATAAAGGGACAAGAGATTGCAGTTTTTAATGAAAAGGAAATTGCACATATGGAAGATGTAAAGGGTTTGTTCAAATTAGCATATCTTTTAATTGTAGTGGGATTACTAACCATTCTTATTAAGCTGAGAGGCTATATGAAAAGTAAAAGTATTATAAATATCTACTATGACATAAGAAGGAGTTTGATTTTAACAACTATTGTAAGTATATTTTTCATAATTGTATTCACTACTAGTTTTGATGTTTTCTGGGATTACTTTCATAAAATATTTTTTACTAATGATTTATATTTATTAAATCCTAAGACGGATTTCTTAATACAAATGATGCCTTTAAGTTTCTTTGTTACAATGTCAAAGAGAATCCTATTATCATTTTATATATCACATGCAATAATTTTAATTTTAGCTAGAATAGGAGTTAAGTATTATGGTAAAAAAAATAGGAGTTGATATTGTAGAGAATCAAAGAATTGCTGCTATTTATAAAAAGTATGGGGAGAAGTTTGCAAAAAAAATATTAACTGACAATGAGTTTAAAATATTTCAAAACAAAATAGATCAGGTTGGATTTTTATCAAGTCGCTGGGCAGGAAAAGAAGCAGTAGGAAAAGCTTTATCAAGTGGTTTAAGTTGTGGTATTAAAAATATAGAAATTTTAAACTATGATAATGGGCAACCCTACGTGATCTTATATAATGAGGCTTTAGAAAAATTGCAAGAAAATGATTGCACTAAAGTTGAAATATCCATTAGTCATGAAAGACTATTTTCAGTTGCGTTTGTAATAACTTTGTAAAAGATTATAAAATAATTTTTTTATAGTTTGACTAAGTGATATAATATTAAAGGTGGCTTAAGATATATATGGAGGAAATGCTAATGAGACCAATAATTGGAGTTACAAGTTTTCATGATTGGAAAGAAGAGAGAATTCGCCAAAATGAAACATATATAAAAGCAGTTGAAAAAAGTGGCGGGGTACCAATATTGCTTCCAGTAACTGATAGTGAGGAAGCTATTGACAGATTTTTAGACGTAATAGATGGTTTAGTGATTTCTGGAGGTCCTGATATTGGAGCTAATTTTTTTAATGAAGAACCGCATAAAGACGTTGGAGCTATTGCTCCTTTAATGGACAGATTCGAGCTATCTATAACTAGAAAAGCAATAGAAAAGCAAATTCCAATATTTGGAATTTGCAGAGGATTACAACTTTTGAATGTAGCTATGGGAGGCACTTTGTATCAAGACATTTATAGTCAGTACGATACAAAAATACAACATAGACAAATGGCCCCAAGATCTTTCACGGCACACAGTATTGAGATTGAAGAAGATAGTTTACTTTATAAACTGTTTGGGAAATCTCTTAGAGTAAACACTTTTCATCATCAAGCACTTAAAGACGTAGCTAATGGTTTGAAGGTAGTTGCATATGCACCTGACGGTATTATAGAAGCTGTTGAAGGAGTAGGAGAAGGTTTTATTGTAGGAGTGCAATGGCATCCTGAAGGCATGTGGAATAGTGAGTATAACTACGACTCATTATTTGATGAATTTATATCAAAATGCAAATAGAAACAATAATCAATTAAGGAGGGTTGTATAATGCAATTCTTTGATGAATATGTTGAGATAGATAATAAGCGTCGAGACGAGATGATAGAGTTTTTGGTTGACCAAGTAGAAAAGACGGGACTTTTTGCCCCAATACTTTTTTTGCTTGAAACAGGGACTCCACTAAGCTTTGTGTTTAGCCAATTAATGTATGGCGGAGCTCCCTTTGCTGATATTTTAGTTAAGCAAGGTCAACACACATTGGAAGAGTATGCTCAAATTTTCGAAGACAGAAAAAATCTCTACCTTCTAATAGAAGCTATAGAAGAAAGAAGAGATAATGTGTTGATAGAAAAAGAAAAAGAGAAATTGAGAAGGAAAAGATTAAAAGAACGCCAAAAAGAAGAAAAAGGAAAAAATGGTGACAGTAATGGGATTTTTAGTTGGTTAAAATTCCCAAAGAAAAAATAATTGGATGTAAATGAAAAATTTCGCGCTGTTTTGCGATTTTTTTCATTTGTTTTACAAAGAATATATTTTCATTTACTTGTTAAATATGTTTTATTTGTGCTATAATTTGAAAGGTGCATAAATGGCGAAGGAGGAGAGTCAATTGTCTATTGATCCAAAAAAAGTAAACACGATTTTAGCTACGGATTGCGGAAGTACAACAACTAAAGCAATTTTGATTGAAAAATTAGATGGTGAGTACCGTCTGTCAAAACGTGGCGAGGCACCTACAACAGTAGAGGCTCCATTTGAGGATGTAACTATGGGTGTAAGAAACGCTATTACAGAGATCTCGGAGCTTAAGAATCAGGAAATGGAAGATGTTTCAAAGCATGTTAATTATCTTGATGAAGGTGGAGTTATTACAACAAGTCGTTACCCTGACCGTGAAGAAACAAGTGGTGTAGATTTGTATGTTTCAACCAGTTCTGCTGGTGGAGGACTACAGATGATGGTAGCAGGTGTTGTTAAGACTATGACAGCAGAATCTGCTGAGCGTGCTGCGCTTGGTGCAGGTGCTATTGTTATGGACGTAATAGCTCAGAATGACGGAAGAGAAGACTATGTAAAAATTCAGAGAATTAGAGAATTAAGACCAGATATGATTTTATTATCTGGTGGTATTGACGGTGGTACTACAGTTCATGTAGCAGAGATAGCAGAGATGATTTCTGCAGCTGCTCCAAAACCTCGTTTAGGTATTGGTTTTAAAATACCTATTATATATGCGGGGAATAAAGATGCAAGACCACAGGTTGACGAAATTTTAGGTGAGCAAACTGATCTACGAATTGTTGATAATCTACGTCCTGTATTAGAGAGAGAGAATTTAACTCCTGCAAGGGATGAGATTCATAACTTGTTTATGGAACACGTTATGGCACAGGCTCCAGGTTACAACAAACTAATGGATTGGGCAGATGCTCCAATCATGCCTACACCAGGTGCTGTAGGAAAATTAATTGAAGAAACAGCTAGAGCACAAGATATTACAATTGTTGGTGTAGATATTGGTGGCGCTACAACAGATGTATTCTCGGTATTTGAAGATACTTTTAATAGAACTGTAAGTGCTAACCTAGGTATGAGTTACAGTATTTGTAATGTATTGAACGAAACTGGAATAGATAATATTTTACGTTGGGTTCCATTACATATTGAGATATTTGAATTACGTAATAGAATTAGAAATAAGATGATTCGTCCAACTACTATTCCACAATCATTGGAAGACTTAGTTGTAGAGCAAGCGATTGCTCGTGAAGCTTTAAGGTTAGCTTTTGATCACCATAAGACATTAGCTGTAGGCCTTAAAGGTATCCAACAGATCAGAGACGTAGCAGAAACATTCTCCCAATCACTTTCAGATCAAACACTTGTAGACTTAATGGAACTTGATATGATTATTGGGTCTGGTGGAGTATTATCACACGCCCCAAGACGTGTACAAGCTGTAATGATGATTCTGGATGCTTTTCAACCAGAAGGTGTTACAAAGCTTACTGTAGATAGTATCTTTATGATGCCTCAATTGGGAGTATTATCAGAAGTACACGCAGAAGCTGCAACACATGTATTTGATCGTGACTGTTTGGTTCGTTTAGGTACATCGGTAGCTCCTGTTCAATCTGCAACTTCAAAAGTTAAAGATGGGGATCCTTGTGTAACAGTTAATATGACTAGAGAAGATGGATCTACTGATTCAGTAGAAGTTCCATTTGGTTCAATCGCAAGAATGGACCTAGAAGTAGGTCATAAAGCAACACTTGAAATTAACCCTCGTAGACATTTTGATGTTGGAGATGGTCACGGACATAAAGTGACTACAGAAGTTGAAGGAGGACTTGCTGGTGTTATTGTAGATGCACGTGGACGTAAACCAATGTATCTGCCTGAAGACCATGCAGCTCGTGTAGATAAGTTGATGGAGTGGATCGAAGCTATGGGTACATACCCTGTAGAGACACTCAGATCTTATCAAGAATAAGTGTGGAGAGGAGAGAATAATCAATGGCTAGTGCATATACTCCGGGTTTAAAAGTTACCCGATCAAGTAGAGTTGTAAAAGAGAGACGATTACCATTACTTGGTGATGTTTTAGTAGAAAAAGGTCAAAGAGTGGAAGCTCATGACTTGGTTGCAAAAACCATGCTTCCAGGTGAGCCAACTACACTAAATGTTGCTCAAAGATTCAATTATGACGTTAGTATGAGAGAAGAGATTGAGCGTCTAAAAGAATTAATGGTTGTAAAAGAAGGAGATTCTATAGAAGAAGGCGATTTAATAGCTGAAAAACCAGGGTTTTTAGGACTAAAGTTTTTAGCAACTAAAGTTACTTCTCCTGTAGCAGGTGTCATTGACACATTATCAGAAATTACAGGCCAATTAATAATTAGAAAGCCTCCTGTTCCAATTGAGGTTGAAGCATATATCCCAGGTGAGGTTGTAGAAGTAATTCCTGAGGAAGGCGTTATAATCGAAACACAAGCTGCTCTAGTTCAAGGTATTTTTGGTATTGGAGGAGAAAGATATGGCGAAATTAAAGTCATTTCAAATTCTCCTAAGGAAGTGCTAAAAGCAGAAGATATCGACAGTTCTTGTAAAGATAAAATTATTGTTGGTGGCTCTTTAGTTACACTAGATGCTTTAAATAAAGCTGGTGAAGTTGGAGCTACAGGAATTGTTGTAGGAGGTATCATTGATACTGATTTAGTTGAATATCTAGGATATGATATAGGTGTTGCAATTACTGGTTCTGAGAATATCCCTATAACTCTTGTTTTAACTGAGGGTTTTGGTGAAATTAGAATGGCTGATAAAACATTTGCTATGTTAAATGAGCTAGATGGTAAAATGGCATCTATAAATGGTGCAACTCAGATCCGTGCCGGTGTAATGAGACCTGAGATTATAGTAGAGAATATAGGCGAAGAAGTAGATACAGCTGATACCGATGAAATTGATACTACTGGTATGCAGGAAGGTACTTTAATAAGAATTATTAGAGCTCCTTACTTTGGTAAGATTGCTGAAGTAACAGAACTGCCACCAGAGTTACAACAAGTTGAGTCTGAGACTATGGTTCGTGTATTATTTGCTAAATTAAAAGATGGCGGAGAAGTTGTCCGAGTTCCTAGAGCTAACGTTGAGTTAATCGAAGAATAATAAAAATTAAAGGTTTAGGACTTAAGTCCTAAACCTTTTTTAGTTTTAAATAGATTCTCTCTTTTTCAATTTTAATTCTGACAATAAAATACCACTTAAAATCAAGATGGCTCCGATGGTATATTTTGTTGTTAAAACTTCTCCTACTAGAATGAATGCAAAAATATAAGAGAATACAGGTTCTGATGCAAAAATTAAAGCTGTATGAGTCGGGGTTGTATATTTTTGGAACTTGTTTTGTAACAAAAATGCTATTGATGTAGCTGGTATAGCAGTTAAGGCTAGCCCTAGATATACATTTCTTGACCAAGAAATCGAAGCTATAGGTTCAAATAGTGAAGCTCCTATAAAGCTTAGAACTGAAACTGTTAGTAATTGAATTGTAGTAATTGCTATAGTATCCTCGTTTCCACCTAGTTGATCTATTGAGTAAATGTGAATAGCAAATGCAAATGAACATATAAGAACTAGCAAATCACCATGAGAAATGCTGAATCCTTCTAATGATAATAAACCTAACCCAAAAGTAGCCAAAATTATTCCAAGAAAAGTGAGTTTAGTGGGTAGCTTTTTATCAGCTATAGCTACTATAAGGGGTACAATTATTACATATAGACCTGTTATAAAACCAGTTTTAGCTGCTGACGTATATTGTAAGCCAAATGTCTGGAAAGCGTATCCAAAAAATAAAAAGATACCAATGAATATGCCTTTTTTCCAAAGCTGCTTATTTTTCCATGTGGCAAATTTAGGTTTTAATAAGAATAACGTTATAGCTGCTATACCAAATCTTATAGATAAAAAAGTAAAAGGAGGCATGTCTGTAGTTGCCTGTTTCACAATAACAAAAGTACTTCCCCAAATTGCCGCTACAAAAAGTAAAGACAAATCTGCTTGCCAAGATTTAAACTTCATATAACCACCTTCAATGAAGAGTTAAGTGTGATACTAAGCCTATGATACTTTATTTAAAACTGAATATCCAATAAAATCTAAAATTATTACTGGATTTGTAGTTTTTTTGTTATGATATAGTATAATGCAAATTATAACTATATACAGAAAGTAATGGAGGCATATCATGCTTAAGATAGTATCGAATAACCATGCTCAAACGATGAAACTTGGTGAGATATTAGCTACTTATTTAACCAGTGAAGATGTTGTTATCTTATCAGGTGAGTTAGGTGCAGGTAAAACAGTTTTGGTAAGAGGGATAGTTAAAGGATACTCAGGTGATGAGGATCTTGTGAGAAGTCCTTCTTATATTTACATAAACACATATAAAAATGGAAAAACAGTGCATCATATAGATTTCTATCTACTTAACAACTATGAACAAGCATTAGATACAGGCTTTGAGGATTTGTTAAATGAAGATTTATGTTTGATTGAATGGGGAGAAAAGTTTGAACAACTTAATGATAATAGCTTTTGGAAAGTTATTATAAAATATGATGGAGTGAATAAGAGACAAATAGAACTCATTGCCCCTGAAAGCAGGAAAGAAACTCTAGAGGAGATTGAATCCAAATGGCCATTTTAGCTTTTGACACATCTACAAAGGTTTTATCAATCGCATTAGCACAAAAAGAAAAAATTTTAGTTCAATACAGATTAAATGTTAATTACACACATTCAGAGTACTTATTACCTTTAATTGATGATGCATTAAACATTGCCAGTATTAATAAAGACGAGATAGAAGTTATAGGGCTAGTAATAGGTCCGGGCTCATTTACGGGTCTCAGAATTGGATTAGCAGTAGCTAAGGGGCTTAACCTGTCTTTGGGATCAAGACTGCTTACATACACATCTTTAGAGGCTATAGCTGCAAATCAACTGGGATCTAGAGAAAAAGTATTATCTATTTTGCCAGCGCAAAGAAATGAAATTTATGGAGGACTATTTAATGTCACTCAACAGAAGCCACAGTTGATAGAAGATTACTTTTTAGGAAGACCAGAGGAAGTTTTACAAAAGTACAAGGAGGTTGGTCAAATAAGAGTAGTTGGTGAGGGATACAATAAATTTTCTAGTGATATCAGCACAATTTTTGGTGATAATTTAATTGAAATGCCTTCATATTCGCATCTGACTGACTCGAGTGGTTTGATTGCAATGATTAATTACGACATAAACAATAATAGAGAGAGTGCAAATGTTTTAGACATAAGACCTTTTTATATGCGTTTATCTTCTGCAGAAGAAAAAAGAATAAATAAGGATAGTTAAAATGATTCAGTTTAGAGAGATGGATTTTGGAGATATAAAACAAGTTATGGATATTGAAACAGAGGTGTATAAATCTCCTTGGAATAGAATGGCCTTTATAAATGAGCTGAGACATAATAAATATGCAAGTTACTATATTCTTGAAGAAGACGATGTGATTATAGCTTATGGTGGTATTTGGAATGTGTTAGATGAAGCTCACATAACTAATATTGCAGTAAAGAAAGATTTACAAAAACAAGGATATGGCAAAAAAATGCTAGATTATTTAGAAAAAAAGGCTTATGAAAAAGGAGCTAACGCTATAACTTTAGAAGTGAGAGCTTCTAACACAGCTGCTCAAGCCTTATATGAGAAAAACGGATATACTTCTTGGGGCATAAGACCAAAATATTATACAGATAACAATGAAGATGCAGTAATAATGTGGAAAACAAAGTTGGAGGATGAAGGTAATGAGCACTAACATATTAGCAATAGAAACATCTTGTGATGAAACGGCGGTTTCCGTAATTCAAGATGGCTATAAGATTTTATCTAGTGAAGTGGCTTCACAAATTGAAACACACAAGCTGTATGGTGGTGTAGTCCCTGAGATTGCATCTAGAAAACATATCGATAACATTGTCCCAGTGTATCTTGAGGCAATGAATAAGTCTGGTTTAACAAATGATGAAATTGATGGAATTGCTGTTACTTCTGGACCGGGTCTGATAGGGTCTTTGCTTACAGGACTGTCTTTTGCCAAGGCTTTATCATTTGGATTTAATATTCCTTTACTTGCGGTCAATCACATAGTTTCACATTTATATGCAGCTTTTCTTGATAGAGAAGAAATAGAATTTCCAATAATTGCTTTGATAGTCTCAGGGGGTCATACACAGCTTGTTTACTTAGAAGAACATTTAGATGGAATTGTATTGGGAAAAACCAGAGATGATGCAGCAGGTGAAGCATTTGATAAAATTGCTAGAAGATTAGGATTAGGCTACCCAGGTGGACCACAAATCGAAAAAGCGGCACAAGCAGGTAAAGAAGGAGCATTTGAGTTTCCGGTTGCTTTTTCTGATATGGATACTCTAGAGTTTAGCTACAGTGGGTTAAAGTCAGCTGTTATAAATATTATTCATAATATTGAGCAAAAAGGAGAAGCTGTTCCAATAAATGATATAGCTTATGGCTTCCAAAAAGCTGTTGTTGCTCAACTAATTAGAAACACTATTTATGCCACTACTTTATATGAGGTAAAAAATGTTGTTTTAGCTGGTGGTGTAGCAGCAAATAAGCTATTAAGGGAATCTCTTAAAGAGGCTTTATCTGAAAAGGGCATAAACCTTTATTACCCTGAAATTAAGTTTTGTACAGATAATGCCGCTATGGTTGGTGCAGCTGGGTATCAATATTTCAAACAAAACAAATTTTCAAGTTTAAGTATCGATGCATATGCTCATGATAACCAGGAGGGTATTTTCACATATGAATAAACGACAAGAGAAAAAAGAATTAAGGAATATTATTCTTGCTGAAAGAGATAGGCTGAGTAAAAAATATCGAAAAGAGGCAAGTGAAAAAATTATAGAAAAGATTATGGATCTAAAATGTTTTAAAAAGGCAAGAACTGTCATGACTTTTGTAAGCTTTTCTTCTGAGGTAGATACTAGAACTTTTATTGAGAAATGCTGGCGGTTAGGAAAAAGAGTTGTTACTCCTCTGGCAGTTATGAAAACCAAAGAGCTATTGATATATGAGATTAATAATTGGAATCAATTACAGTCAGGTGTCTATGGAATACTAGAGCCAATCCCAGATGAAAATCGTTTAGTAAAACCAGCAGAAATTGATTTAGTAATTAATCCAGGAGTTGCTTTTGATATGAATTTAAATAGACTTGGCTATGGAGGCGGGTTTTATGATCGATTTTATCATAATTTAGATAAGAAGTGCACTAGGGTAGCTATAGCGTTTGACATGCAAATTATTAAAGAGGTGCCTACAGATAGATTTGATATACCAGTAGATATGTTAATTACAGAGAAAAGGATCTTAACAAAAACTAAAATTTAATCTTAAGATTATTTCAGTTTTTTTTCTTTTTAACCCTTGACAATTTCTAAATAACTGGTATATTAATGTATGTGATTAGCACTCATTAAGAGAGAGTGCTAACAAGGATGGAAATAATATAAAGGAGGCATTTTTATGAATATTAAACCATTAGCAGACCGTGTGGTTATTGAAGTTGTAGAAGAGAAAGAGAAAAAAGTTGGAGGCATTATAATGCCTGATAGTGCCAAAGAAAAACCACAGCAAGGTAAAGTAGTTGCGGTTGGAAAAGGCAAACACACAGATAGTGGCAATTTAATTGAGATGGAAGTTAAAGTTGGAGATACTGTTTTGTTCTCTAAATATGCTGGAACGGAAATAAAGATAGATCAAAAAGAGTACTTGGTAATGAAAGAATCTGATCTATTAGCTATTATCGCGTAAATCAAGGAGGTATAATTAATGTCAAAACAATTCAAATATAATGAAGATGCTCGAAAAGCTTTAGAGCGTGGAGTAAACAAATTAGCTGATGCAGTAAAAGTAACACTAGGACCAAAGGGAAGAAATGTCGTATTAGAGAAAAAATTTGGTTCTCCACTGATTACTAATGATGGTGTAACAATTGCTAGAGAAATAGAACTAAAAGATCCATTTGAAAATATGGGTGCTCAATTAGTAAAAGAGGTAGCTACAAAAACTAACGACGTAGCTGGTGATGGAACTACCACTGCTACCTTACTAGCACAAGCAATTGTAAGAGAAGGATTAAAAAATGTCGCTGCTGGAGCTAACCCTATGATACTAAAAAAAGGTATTGAAAAAGCCGTAGTTAGAGCAGTAGAGGAAATTGAGAAGATAAGTATTCAAGTTAGAAGTAAAGAAGATATTGCTCAAGTAGCTGCAATATCTGCTAATGAAGATGAAATTGGACATCTTATTGCAGAGGCAATGGAAAAAGTAGGAAATGATGGAGTTATCACTGTTGAAGAGTCTAAGAATATGCAAACTACTCTTGAATTAGTAGAAGGAATGCAATTTGACAGAGGATATGTTTCTCCGTATATGGTGACAGATACAGAAAAGATGGAAGCTTTATTAGAAGATCCTTACATCTTAATTACAGATAAAAAAATCACAAATATTCAAGATATACTACCAGTACTGCAGCAAATAGTAGAAAAAGGCAGACCCTTATTGCTAATAGCTGAAGATATTGAAGGCGAAGCTATGGCAACTCTCGTTGTAAACAAATTAAGAGGTACTATGAATGTAGTTGCTGTCAAAGCGCCTGGTTTTGGTGATAGACGTAAGGCTATGCTTGAAGATATAGCTATTTTAACTGGCGCGCAAGTTGTTAGTGAAGATTTAGGATATGATCTTAAAAACACTGATATTTCTATGTTAGGTAGTGCTTCACAGATAAGAATAGATAAAGATCAAACTATAATTATTGATGGAGCAGGGGACTCAGAAGCTATAGAAAATAGAGTTAGACAAATCAGAGTTCAATCTGAAGAAACTACTTCTGATTATGATAGAGAAAAACTTCAAGAGAGATTAGCTAAACTATCTGGCGGTGTAGCAGTAATTAACGTAGGAGCGGCTACTGAAGTTGAGTTGAAAGAGCGCAAGTTAAGAATAGAAGATGCTTTGTCAGCGACAAGAGCTGCTGTAGAAGAAGGAATAATTGCTGGTGGCGGAACTGTTTTGCTTAAAATACAAAAGCAAGTACAAGAAGTCGTAGATTCACTTGAAGATGATGAGATGACAGGAGCTAGTATTGTTTTAAGAGCTTTAGAAGAGCCTGTACGTCAAATTGCTCATAATGCTGGAAGTGAAGGAAGCGTTGTTGTAGCTAAAGTTAGAGATAGCGAAGATGGAATAGGTTTTGATGCCTTAACTAAGAACTATGTAAATATGATTGAAAAAGGCATTATTGACCCAGCTAAAGTAACAAGAAGTGCTTTACAAAATGCTGCAAGTATTGCTGCGATGATTCTCACAACAGAGACTTTGATTGCAGATAATGAAGATGAAGATGACGACATGCCAGCAGGCGGTGGCGGAATGCCAGGCGGCGGCATGGGCGGCATGCCAATGATGTAATTTAATAAAAATAAATTCTATATTAAGGTCGACTTTTTAGTCGACCTTAATTTCTTTAAAATATTTTTTCATTCTTAACAGGCCCTCATCTAAAATTTTATCAGAACAAGCACACGAAAGTCTTAAGTAGCCTTCACCAAGGCTTGAAAATGCCGAGCCTGGAATAACAGCAACTTTTGCTTTTTCTACTAGATCAAGAGCCAGTTCTAGAGAAGACAAATCACTTTGAGTTATTTTTGGGAAAATATAAAATGTGCCCTGTGGTTCGCCTACTTTAAAACCCATTTTAAGTAATCCTAGATAGGCTTTATTAAGACGTCTTCTATATGCATCTCTCATAGGTAATGGATCAGTATATCCGTTAGAAAATGCTTCAAGAGCTGCTCTTTGGCTTATACTAGAGGCGCATGTAACATTATATTGATGGACTTTTATAATATGTTTTGTTATATAATCGGGTGCTAATAGCACGCCAATTCTCCATCCGGTCATAGAATGAGACTTAGAAATTCCAGTAATAATAATTGTTTTTTTTCGTAAATTACCAAAATTAGCAATTGAATAATGTTTTTGACTAAAAACTAATTCACTATAAAGTTCATCTGCAATTATAAAAATATTTTTTGAATCTAGATATTTTGCTAATTGATTCAACTCATCATATGATAGAATCGTCCCTGTAGGATTAGCGGGATAGGGTAATACTACGGCTTTAGTTTTATCTGAGATAACTGCATCAATCATTTCTGGAGTTAATTTGAAATTGTTTTGCCTAGTATCGATTAATATTGGGTGTGCTTTTGATAATTTTATTAGTGGTTCATAACCAGGGTAGACAGGCCCTGGCAATATTACCTCATCTCCAGGATTAAGTATAGCTCTAAAAGTTATGTCTAAGGCCTCACTTGACCCAGCAGTTACTAATATTTCATCTAATGGTCTATAGTGTAAATCATATTTGTCTTGCATCCATTTGCTAATAGCTTGTCTTAGGTCAAAAAAACCAGCATTATGACTGTATTTGGTAAACTCTAAATCAATAGCCTTTTTCGCACTTTCTTTTATATGAGCTGGAGTAGGAAAATCTGGTTGTCCTATTGTAAGAGATATAATATCTTCTTTATCAGCAATGAGATTGAAAAATTTTCTAATACCAGATATTTCAATACCTAAAACATCTTTGTTAAATTCTAGCATTATACCACCTCGTTAAGTAATTTGATTAATATTTTATCACAAAGGAAAGCTCAATCAACAAGAAATACAAAATAAAGTATGATATAATAATTTGGTGAATTAGTATTCTATTTTAGGAGGATTTCATGCAACTAATATCGATAGAAAATGAAGATCGTGAAAAATTTAATAAATATATTGAAAGCGTTGATAAATCACATATTTTTCAGCTTTATGAATGGGGAGAACTAAAATCTACAACAGGATGGATACCCTTAAGATATATGGTTTATGATAATGATAAGCCTGTAGGCGCATTATCAATATTGAAGAGAAAAATACCTGGAACTAGCAAGTATATTTTTTACTGCCCAAGAGGGCCTGTTTGTGATTTTAAAGACGAGAATGTTTTAGATTTTATTTGGCAGAATGTTAAAATAATTGCTAAGAAACACAAAGCTGTGTTTTTTAAGATCGACCCAGATATTTCAATTGAAGATAAAGAGTTTCAGGAGTATCTTACTAATAGTGGATTTAGAAGAATCAAAACAGGTAAAGATTTTGATGGGATTCAACCTAGATTTGTCTTTAGATTAAAGTTAAACAAATCACCAGAAGACTTATTAGCGGATATGGCAAGTAAGACAAGATATAATATAAGGTATGCAAAAAGAAAAGGTGTAGTTATTCATGATGATTGTAGTTTAGAAGATTTAGATGAGTTCTACAACATTTTGGAAGTTACTGCAGATAGGGACGAGTTTGGAATAAGAGATTATGAATATTTCAAAAATATGTGGAAGTATCTTATAAAAAATGGATACGGGAAATTATTTATGGCAGAATACGAAGGAAGATTTATAGCAGGAACAATTGCGTTAATCTGTGGAAACAAAGTTTGGTATAGTTATGGTGCTTCAGATAATGTATATAGAAACAAACAGCCAAATTACAGATTGCAATGGTCAATGATCAATTGGGCGATAGATAAGGGATGTGAGATCTATGACTTCAGAGGTGTTTCTGGAGACTTAGATGAAGACAATCCTTTGTATGGTTTATATAGATTCAAAAAAGGATTTAATGGTGATTTCACTGAGTTTATAGGCGAATATGACTTAGTTATTGACAAGTTTTACTATTCACTATGGCAAAATTTTATGCCAATAGCTAAAAGAATAAGATCTTCAATTCTTAAAGTTATAAGAAGGTAGGTATTTATAATGAAGCAGCATACTAGTTGGATCGAGGTTGATAAAGCTGCAATAAAACATAATTTGGCAGAGATTAATCAAAAGCTAAAACCAAAGAGAATTTTGGCAGTTGTAAAAGCTAATGCATATGGACATGGAGCAATTGAAATTTCTTACTTGCTTTTGAAACAAGGTATTAATTACTTGGGTGTTGCTTTAGCTGAAGAAGCTTTAGAACTTAGAAAAAGTGGTATTGCTGCGCCAATTTTAGTCTTAAGTCCTGTAGCTGAAGGAATGTTATATGACTTAATAAAATCAAATTGCGTTTTGTCTATTAGTAGAGTGATGCAAGTAAAAGAAATTGATAATATAGCAAAATCATTGAATAAAGTAGCAAAAATTCATATTAATATTAATACAGGAATGAATAGATACGGAATAAATACAGAAGATTTATCTCAATTAATAGCCCAGATAAAAGAAGCAAACAATGTCAGTTTAGAGGGAGCTTTTACCCATTTTCCACAAGCTGAAAATAGTAGAGTGACAAGAGGTCAATTTAAGGATTTTATAAAAAATATTGAAGTTATAAAAAAAGATTTTGATAATGATTTAATTATTCACTGTGCTAATAGTGTTGCTACAGTTATGTATAAGGAAATGCATCTTGATATGGTAAGAATAGGAACATTAATTTTTGGGCAATCTAAGGTTCCCACTAAGATGAATCTAAAAAGAACGTGGCAGCTGAAATCTCAAGTTGTTCACTTGATAAATGTAAAAAAAGGGCAAGGAATAAGCTATGGGGCTGAATTTATTGCTAAGAAAGATATGAAGATCGCTATTGTTCCCTTAGGTTTTTATCATGGTATAAGTATGTGGCCAATTCACACTAGTG
Source organism: Clostridia bacterium (assembly GCA_046542315.1). Classification (GTDB taxonomy): domain Bacteria; phylum Bacillota; class UBA994; order PWPR01; family PWPR01; genus PWPR01. The sequence continues at coordinate 17,550 of JBKHBO010000012.1, read as the reverse complement.
TTTCACTAAAATCTGCTTCAAAAAGTATTATTAAAGAAATTTTAAAGCTTAAAAGAGCAAATAGGGTAATTGAAAAAGCATATATTGATAATAGAGAAGCATTTTATGTAGGGAAAACAGGAATGGAGCATATTTCATTAGATGTTACTCATTTAAAATCTATAAAGGTTGGAGATATAGTCCATTTAAGAACATTGCAGACAGCTGTCAATCAAAGTGTTCCAATAGTATATAAAGAAGGTTTGTAATTATGGCAAGAACAGTTAATTTCTTAATAAATATGGTTGAAAGACTTCCAGAAAAAACACAAAAGTCTGTAATCCTAAAAATATTAAATCTAAGTATAAAATATTATGCGGATTTAGATGTGAAAAATAAGAGCAATTTAAAAGATAGGAAGGGCAAGCCAACAATATATATCGCTAACCACCTTTCTAATATGGATGGACCAGTTTTAAATTACCTACTGATGGATTATGATGTGTCTTTTATTGCTGGGGTTAAATTGAAGAATGTCAAAACTACAAGGCTTATCATGCAAGCATTAAACACAATAGAAATAAAACCAGGAACCCCTGATATGAAAGCCATAAAAGAGGCAATTAAGCACTTAAAAGATGGAGGCTCTCTAGTCATTTTTCCTGAGGGTACAAGATCCCGTACTGCAAAAATGAATCAAGCTCTTAAGGGCTTTGTTTTGTTAGCAAAAATGAGTGGAGCAAGTATTATGCCTATAGGGCTAGCAGGAACAGAAAAACTTCTACCAATTAATGATGATGGTATGGGGAAAGAAACTTTACATAAAGCAGAAGTTAAAGTGTCCTTTGGAGAACTATTCACATTGCCTAAAAAGAAAGATGTTAATGTAAATGACTTCAATCAATATATAGCGGATTATTGTATGATTCAAATTGCAAAGAACTTACCTAAATCTTATCATGGGTATTATAAAGGTATTAAAGAAGAAGAGCTACTTACTCATGAGTAAGTAACTCTTTTTTTAGATTCAAAAGTCTTTCTGGATCATTTGTTATAATTCCATCTATCCCATATGTAATTAAAATATTTGCAAAATTAGGGTCATCAAGAGTGTACGCATTAATAGACAAGCCATTTTGATGGCATCCATCAATAACTTCTTTATCTATCCTATGCCAAACAGTGTGGTAAGCATCAAAATCTAAAGTAGATAAATACCTCCATGGAGAAACAATCGCTGATGAGAAAAGTGCACCAGTTTTGATTTCTTCATTGAGATTTTTAATTTTTTCAATAGCATAATGATCAAAGGAAGAAATTAAAACTTTATCATTCAAATTTAAATTATCTACTATACGAAGAACCTTCTCTTCGATTTGAGGGTACACAGTAGAGCCTGATTTCAATTCGATATTAATTAGAAAGTCATCATTAGTTTCCACACATAATTCTAGTACCTCACTTAAAAGAGGTATTGATTGGTCGCCAAACTTTTTTCCAAACCAACTTCCTGCATCTAATTGGATCAGTTCTTTATCAGTAAGCTCATTAACGTACCCAGTCTCAGTTGTTGTTCTTTTTACATCATAGTCATGAATAACAACAGGTACACCATTTTTGCTTAGATGAACGTCCATTTCAATACCATCTGATCCTACGTCTATAGCTAATTGAAAACTTGCGAGGGTATTTTCTGGTGCATACAAGGAAGCACCTCTATGAGCAATGATTTTTGTCAAATTAATTCTCCTCTACATTTATTACTTATATTCTATCTAAAAAAAACTGTTGCCTCAAGAGCTTGAGACAACAGTTATCCATTATTTTACTACAATATTTACTAATCTTTCTGGAATAACAATGGTTTTGATTACTTTTCTATTAGAAATTAATTCTTTTACTTCAGAATTAGATAAAACAAGTTGTTCAATTTCCTTTTTACTCAAACTACTAGATATATTCATTTTAGTTTTTATCTTACCATTTAATTGGATAGCTATTTCTATAGTATCAAGAATTAGGGCATTTTCATCAACCTCAGGCCAACTTTGGTTGAATATAGAATCCTCATATCCAGATTTCTCCCACATTTCCTCACAAAAATGAGGAGCAAATGGAGACATTATAATCATTAAGTCTTTAATACAATCCTTCATAAGGCTGATATTTTTGTCTGCAACGTCATTATCATATTTGTACAAGGCATTTGTTAATTCCATCATCCTTGATACACATGTGTTATATTGCATTCTATCTGCATCTTCTTGTATCCCAGAGATTGCATAGTGTCTAACATAATTAAGATCTTTTTCTTCTTTATCTACCTGATCATTCTTATAGTCTTCTTCTTTATAAGAGTTAATCATATTTATTAGTCTTTCAACACGTTCTACAAATCTTGCAGTTGCATGAATTCCGTTTTCATCCCAAGGACCACCTTCAGTGTAAGCAAAGCCAAAAGCAAGAAATAATCTTAAGACATCTGAACCATGATCTTCGATGTACTCATCAGGAGAGACAACATTGCCTCTAGACTTACTCATTCTTTTACCATCAGGTCCTAAAATAATTCCCTGGTGAGTTAGAGATTTAAATGGTTCTTCAAAATCAAGATAACCCATATCTTTAAGTGCCATATTAATAAATCTTGCATACAGTAAATGCATACACGCGTGTTCAGGCCCTCCTACATATTTGTCAACGGGTAACATTTTATTAATTAAATCACTGTCAAAAGGTTTATCATCATTTTTATTATCAGGGTATCTTAAAAAGTACCAGCTTGAATCAACAAATGTATCTAAAGTATTTGGATCTCTTACAGCTTCTTTACCACACTTAGGACAAGTAGTATGGTAAAATTCCTTATTAGTTTCCAGTGGTGCTTTGCCTTTTGGTTTATAATCGACATCAAATGGTAATAATACTGGAAGATCTTCTTCAGGAACTGGAACAATCCCACACTCATCACAATGGACAACAGGAATTGGAGCACCCCAATATCTTTGTCTGGATATTAGCCAGTCCCTTAGGCGATAACTAATTGTAAAATCACCATAACCAATCTTTTTTAATTCTTCTACGATCTGTTTTTTGCCTTCTTCACTAGTTAGACCATTAAATTTTTCACTATTAACTAGATAGCCATCTTCTGTAAAGGGCAGAGAATCATCGACCTCAGAGTTTTCGATTACCCTTGGGATTGGAAGGTCATACATTTTTGCAAATTCAAAGTCTCTTGTGTCGTGACCAGGGACAGCCATAACAGCTCCAGTTCCGTATGTGGCTAGTACATAGTCTGCTATCCAAATAGGCATCTTACCACCTGTTAAAGGATGAATTGCATAAGCACCAGTGAATACACCTGTTTTCTTTTTATCGGTCGACAAGCGGTCAATTTCACTCTGTTTCCGAGCATATAACTGATACTCTTTAACTTCTTCTTTAAATTCTTCAGAGGTTATTTTCTCTACTAAATTATGCTCTGGAGCTAATACAGCATAACTAGCGCCATAAAGTGTGTCTGGTCTTGTAGTAAATACAGTAAATGATAGATTACTATCAGCAATATTGAAAGTAATGTCAGAGCCAATAGATTTTCCAATCCAATTCTTTTGAGCGGCTTTTGTTCTTGATGGCCAGTCCAAATCTTCAAGATTATTTAATAATTTTTCTGCATATTCTGTGATTTTGAAAAACCATTGGGTCATATCTTTTCTAACAACTTCAGCATCACATCTTTCACACAAACCGTTCACAACTTGTTCATTAGCTAAAACAGTCTGACATGAAGGACACCAGTTTACTGGAGCTTCTGAAATATATGCTAAATCATTTTTATACAGCTTTAAAAATAGCCACTGGGTCCATTTATAGTAATCAGGTTGACAGGTAACAACTTCATAATCCCAGTCAAACATAGCTCCCATTTCACGCAATTGCTTTCTCATGGTTTCAATATTGTTTTCTGTAGAAGTTTTTGGATGAATACCAGTTTTTATAGCGTAATTTTCTGCAGGTAATCCAAATGCGTCAAATCCCATTGGTTGAAAAATTTCATATCCTTGTAATCTTTTTAGTCTTGCCCATGAATCAGTCAGGCCATAATTATACCAATGGCCTAGATGTAAATTCGCGCCTGATGGGTAAGAGAACATCTCTAAACAGTAAAGTTTTCGGTCAATGTTATCTTTATTAAATTTATAAAGATTAGTTTCTTTCCATTTTTTTTGCCATTTTAAATCAATCTTGCGAGAATACTTGTCACTCATAAAATAACCTCCTATTTAAAATAAAAAACTCTCGTCTGCAAATAAGAGACGAAAGTATTTCCGCGGTACCACTCTTTTTGAGTTAAAACTCCACTTATTCTTTAACGCAGATAACGGATATCACTAATTATTTATGATATCAGCTCCGAGACGAGTTCACTACTTCAAGATAATTGTTTTTCACCAAATCAACAACTCTCTAAGTATCTTTGCATAGCTAATGCTTCTCTTCATTGCTTTGATTGCAATTATATAAAATCAGAGATAGATTGTCAATAATGGTGCCTTTTTTATTAATTTATGCTAATATAAACTAGTAGAAATTAATAACTTTGTAATATTTGATAGAGGAGTGTTGTACTAGTGAGTAATACAGTGAAAAGAGTATTAGCAACAGTCTTAATATTATTAGGAACTTTTTTGTTAATAATGATGATAGATGATTTTTATATGAAGACTGCAATTACAGCTATATTTGTAACAATTGCAACTTTTATTTTAAGAAGAAGAAAAAAAATAGAAGAGAAGAAACGCCTACATGCAAGATTAGAAAAAGAGCTAGATGAAGAAGAGCGTTTAGAGAAACAAGAAGCACAAGAAGCACAAGAAGCACAAGAAGAAACTTTTTCAGAAGAAAATACAGAAGAAACCACAAGTGACAATATAGAGGAAAAAATTGACGAAAAATCACCAAAAGTAGAGAAATAAATAAACTACATTTATAAATGTGTTAAAAAAAATGAAAGAGGGTTAAATATGAAGAAAAGTGTTGCTTTTGTTTGTGTTCATAATAGTTGTAGAAGCCAAATGGCAGAAGGATTTGCTAGAGAATTTGGTAGTGATATTTTAGAGATTTATTCAGCTGGAACTGAAGAATATCACCAAGTAAAACCTTTGGCGGTAGAAGTGATGAAGGAAAAAGGAATAGATATAAGCAATCAGTATCCAAAGCTTCTAGATGACATTCCAGAAGAAATAGATATTTTAATTACAATGGGATGTGGTGCTGTTTGTCCTTTTTTAATTAATAGTCATGAAGAAGATTGGGGAATAGATGACCCTTCTGGCAAACCGATTGAAGAATTTAGAAAAGCTCGAGACACAATCGAAGTTAAGGTAAGAGAGCTTATTGAAAGAATAAAAAATAACGAACTTTAGTGTAATCAACGCACATTCTATTCAATCAGATGTGCGTTTTTATGTTTTTAGTATAGATGATATGGTAAAATAGAGTTTATAAAACTTATAAAGGTTTGATAGTATGATTCCATTAAGAGACAATATTAGGTCCAGGAAAATCCCTTTTATTACAATTATTTTAATTGCAATAAACATTTTCATTTTCTTGTATCAAAATAGTCTGCCTAGTAGAGCAGCAAATGAATTTGTATATAATTGGGCAGTAATCCCAATGCTTAAATATCATCAAATATGGCGTTTAGTAACGGCAGCTTTTTTGCATGGTGGATGGGGCCATCTGCTTGGTAACATGTTATATTTATGGATATTTGGAGATAATATAGAAGATGAATTAGGTCATTTTAAATTTTTGATTTTTTATTTATTAATGGCAGCAATAGCTTCTGCAGTACAAATCGTTTCTGATATTAACTCTGTAATTCCAGTAATTGGTGCAAGTGGTGCAGTCGCAGGAATCCTAGGTGCATATTTTGTTACTTATCCATACTCAAGAATTGTTACTTTTGTGCCTATATTTTTCTTCAGAATCGTACATATTCCATCAACTGTTTATTTAGCAGTTTGGTTCGGGACACAGTTTTTAAGTGGAATTTTATCGGATGCGGCAGTTGCTTCAGTTGCTTGGTGGGCACATATCGGTGGCTTTGTGGCAGGAGCAATAATAATTAAATTTTTTAGACCACCCAAAAAACAATACTTTTATTATGAATAGGTGATATTTATGGAAATATTAAGTATTTATGTAGATGGTTACAAGAATATATCAAATGTCAGGATTGATTTGAGAAGGACTATTTCTGCTTTAATTGGATTTAATAACTCTGGCAAAAGTAACTTTATTCAAAGTATTATATTTGGATTTAACTTAATGCGATCAGAAGATAATATTAGAGAAGATTTGCTTAAAAGCAAGGAGAATGTTCCCGCTCTAGAGAAATATAATTCTAAAATATATACGTTTAATGTAGAGTTTACACATGAAGGTGAGAGATATTCATATGAACTACAAGCTGATTGGGATAGTTATTCTATTATTTCTGAAAATATTACAGATAAAAATGACAACTTTAAGATTGAACTAATCGAAGTTATAAAAAGCACTATTATTGCTAGCATTTATGAAGATAATGACTTTGAGTATCATAATTTAAGTAGTACTAAACAAAGGAATATTGAAGATGATTGTTATTTGATATATAAGCACCTAAGAGAATTAAAAGAATCTGATGTTGATAGATATGAGATATTAATAGATTCATTTCTAAGCTTATTCCCTGAAATTTTGTATATTAGATTGGACTATAATGATACTGTATATTATAAAGAGAAGTATCTAGATAGAGAATTACCTCTTAAGTTGCTTTCTAGCGGTCCTCAAAAAATTTTTAAGTTGTTCAGTACACTTGCAAGGCAAAAGAAAGATAAGTTTAGTTTAGTTTTTTTCGAAGAAATTGAAAACTCAATTCATCCGATATTAATAGAAAACTTGCTTATAGCTTTAGATGTTTTGGCAATAAATACTAGCATTATTATAACGAGTCATTCACCTTATTTAATTCAGCATATAAACTTAGATAGTGTATATCTAGCAGTACCTGCTAACTATGGGAAAGCTAATTTTAGAACTATTAAAGATAAAAAGAAACTCTTGAAATTAGCAAGCGAATATGATCAATCAACCGGTGAATTTATTTTTAATTTAATGCTAGAGTCGTATCACGAACCTGAAAGGCTTTTAGAATGGCTTTAGATCATGGTGTTTTATTATTTGTAGAGGGTGAAACAGAAGTTGTCTTTTACGAATTATTAATTGAAACCTTAAAAGAAAAAGGTATTATAAAGAAAATCAAATCCCCATTTATATTAAAAAATTTAAAAGGGATAGGTGGATTTAAAAGAGTTGCATTGAGTTTCTTCGATAATGAAATAAAAAGTAGATATAAAAACACAGAATTTTGTATTGCATTGGCTTATGATACTGATATTTTTGAATATGATCGGCAACCATCTATAAACTGGGATCATATTGACTTCTATTTCAGACACAAAGGAGTAAGTGAAATTGTTCATATAAAGCAAAAATATATGATAGAAGATGTTTTTTTAGAAGACTATCAAGGTATTTTAAAATTTTTAAAATTGCCTGCTCATAGTAAAATGCCAAAAGGTAATGGCTATGAAAAATTGCAGCTTTTATTTAATAGAGCGAATAAAATCTATTATAAAGGGTATTTATCAAGAAGATTTTTACAAAAACTAGATATGTATAAGATATACTTAAAAAGACAGGATGTTTTTGAACCCTTTGTTAGGATTTTAAATGATAAATAAAAATTTTTGTATGTAAAAATAGACCCCTTGGATGAGACACTTTAATAAGTGACTTATTTAGGGGTCTTTTAGTCTAATTATTTTTTATTGCTTTGAAAATCATAAAGGCTGGTCTATGAATACTATTAGGACAAAGCTTTTTAGCTTCTCCTAATGGCTCAGATTCTAAAATATCACTTACAGTAAACCCATTGTTTTTTAATAAGTAAAAGTAATCAGAAATTGTTCTATGATACTTTACTACATTTTCAATTATCCATTTTTCTACTCTTTTTCCTCTTATGAAATAATCACTTATTGGCCAGTATTTTTTGTCATTTTCAATTATCCAACTAACCTTTTTACTAGCTCTAGTAGCAGGATGTTCAATACTGAAAACAAATTCTCCTTTTTGTTTTAGGCTTTTATAAATATTTTTAATGACAGGGTCAATATCTTTTACATAATGTAAAGCCAAAGTACTTAAAACTAAGTCATAACTCTCTTCCTTATAATTGAAGTCTTCAATACTATTACACATGTATGATATATTTGGATGATTGTTTTCATTTTTAGCTGCTGCTATCATTTTTTCTGATAAGTCTACAGCTAAAACTTTTGATCCTTTATTTGCTAGATATATTGAATAAAATCCAAAGCCACATCCTAAATCCAAAGAATGTTTATAGTTTTTATTTAATAAACGATGTATGTGTGGAGATTCAATAAGTTCATTATAATTATCTGGCTTTTGACGTATTTTTAAATATCCATCATAAAACTTTTCATTTTGATATATATTTTGCTTTGTCATATCATTCTCCTATAATTGGCAAGACGCTACTACCTTGGGGCATTATATAGCAGTTCCAATCATTGTATTTTGATTTTATAAATTCAAGTGCTTCATAGATATTATTTACTTTTAATAAGTTGCAATTGTTAATTATATCGTTGTTTAACTCAGTGATAATTAGAGTAGTTTTGTTGTGAAGCGCTCTTGCTAGAGCAAAAGCTTTATGTCCACCAAGTTCAAATTTTTTCTCAAACATTTTAAAAATTTCTTCCCAATTATTTGTATTGTCCATCCACTCTTTGAATTTTGGTTCACCATAACCTTCTTGGCAAGCAGCAAAAAGAACAATCGTTCCACCAGGCTTTGTAGCCATAGCTGCATGCTCTAAAGCCTTTTGTGCTTGATAAAGATTTATATCTTTAGGAAATCCTCCAGCACTGACTATTACCACTTCTGCTTTTCTTGTTATTCTTGCTGTAGACAACATTTTGCAAAACTCAACGCCTTTTTTCCAAGCAGATTCTATATTACCAGAAAAAACTGATAGAATTTCTTTTCTATCATTTGTTACTACATTAACTGTGAATCTTACTCTAGCTAAAAGAGCAGCTTCTAACATGATTGTATGAATGGGGTTTTTTTCAATGCTCCCACTATGGCACCCTGGCTCATTCATTCTTGCATGATTGCTTGTAATAAGTTCTCTAGAAGCAATCCCTGGTAGAATTGACTTTCTTCCACCGGAGTAGCCTGCAAAGTAGTGCAAATTAATTTGTCCTGTAGTAATTAAAAAATCACTATCAGCTGCGATTTTATTAATTATTAGTTCTTTGCCATCACTCAAGGTGCCAATTGACTTTAGATTTTCATCAGAATTATGATTTACTATTTTATAATTATCTACAACTTCTTTTCCAAAACTTTCTATATTTTCTTTATGTGTATTGGGTCTATGAATCCCTGTAGCAATCAAAATAGTTACACGATCAGAGGGTATACCTGATTTTTCTATAGTTGTTAAAATTGTCGGTAGTATTTGCTTATATGGTGTTGGTCGAGTTATATCATTAACTACAATGACTACCTTTTTAGGCATCTCTGAATGCAGTAGTCTAAGAAGACTTTCACTATCAATTGGGTCTTTCAAGCTTCTCTCAATTTCTTCTTTAGGGTTCTTAAGAGCAGATGTTTTTTTCTGTTCAATAATATCGATTATTCTTTCATTTTCAATATCAATTTCAATCTTTTCACTACTGTATGGCATTAAAACCTTCATTTTGCACCTCCAAAATTATAAATTGCTGAAATTTGCATTAACTATTATACACTATTTCACTATCTTCAATTAGTTGATTAGTTATTTTGTTTCTTAAATCTAAAAGTTTATCTTCCCATAAAACATCTTTCACATCATCATAGTAGTTTTCCAGCTTCATATGATCACCAGCTCCTATGTGCTCTTTAAATTTTTCAAACTCTCTCTTAATTTCTTCATCTGTAACAGTTAATTCATCTTCCATATCATTCTTTTTTGCATAATCTATAACATAGTTATTTATTTGAAGTTCTATCGTTATATTCTCGTGTAATTGGTCTTCAGTAGTATCATAAAAATCTTCTACTGTTTGACCTTTTGGTATTTGGTCTAAATATTTATTTAATAGACGTTCGACTTCCTCATCAGACGGCAAGTAATCTCCCTTTTTTGCTTCCTGTAGTAGTAAAGTTTTTTTTATTAAAGGCTCTAACACCTTTTCTTTTATTTCTTTTTTATCTTGTCTTGTTAGATAGATACCTTTTGACTCTAGTGTTTCTATTTCTTGATCAATTTCAATACTCAGCTGTTCATTATTAATTTTCTCTCCATTGACTTTTACTAAGTAATCTTCGCTTTGTTGGCTGCAACCAAAAATAAAAAGGATTATAGTTAGTATAATTATTATTTTTTTCAAGAGTCTCACCTCTGTATTTATCATATCACATTTTTGTGCATACTAATTCTTTGATCATTTAAAAATAATTTAAAACTAAAAAAGGCCCTAAGGCCTTTAAACTCTTAAACTGATATTTTCTATGTATTCATTCATTGCTTTTTTTATTTGTTCTAAATAATCGGGAGGGCAAGAAGTTTTTCCACAGAAGTCTTTATCTAATACACCATCACTATATTTGTATGCTTGCAGAACTAGCTTTTTTACTGGAAATATCTCTTTTGCTATTTCCTTTGCTTGTTTAGAGTTAAGTAGTTTAGGATGAACTGTTATTCTAAACTCATAATCTATATTACTCGTTTTCAAAAGATTAATGCTCTTTTTAATATTTTGAATATCTTTATCATTAGCTCCAAATTTGCAATAATCTTTATAATCAGTTTTTATATCCATTGCTACATAATCAATTAAATTATTATTTATTAGTTCTTCTAAAACTTTAGGATTTGTGCCATTAGTATCTAATTTTACAGAAAGATTCATTTGGTTGCATTTTTTACAAAAATCCTGCAATTCACTATGTAGTGTTGGTTCACCACCAGTAATACAAACAGCTTTAATAAGATTTTTTCTTGATTCAATATATTGAAAGAAATCTTTATCAATATTTTTGTTACTATATTTTATCAGTTCTGCATTATGACAATAAGGACATTTAAAATTGCAACCAGCTGTAAAAACAGTGGTTGCAATTTTCCCTGGATAATCATTTAATGAAACAGGCAAAAAATCAATTATCATGAACTAGCGACCTCACTAAACTTAAGGTCTTTATATACAAATTCTTTTCTTTGTTCAAATTCTGACTGTTTTCCATCATTCCAACATTGAACAGGTCTATAATAACCAACTACTCGTGACCAAACTTCAGTTGGTTGATGACAGTAAGGACATTCAAAATGTTCTCCTTTAATATGCCCATGCTCTTCACATATCGAAAAAGTAGGAGATAAGGTATAGTATGGAGATTCATAATTATACGCTAATGCTTTGACCAATTGTTTTGTAGTATCAATATCATCTAAAGCCTGTCCTAAAAAACCATGTAATACAGTACCTCCAGTATATCTTGTCTGTAGTGGATCTTGTAGGTCAAATGCTGTAAATATATCTTCAGTAAAATCTACTGGCAATTGTGTAGAATTCGTATAGTAAGGCTCATTATTCCCTGATGTAATTATGTCTGGGTAACGATGTTTATCTAGTTTTGCTAATCTGTAAGTAGTTCCTTCTCCTGGAGTTGCTTCTAAATTATACATAATATTAGACTCTTCTTGATAGTCCTGTAATTTCTTTCTCATAAAATCTAAAACTTCAATAGCAAAAGATTGGCCCTCTTTTGTCTCAATTCCTTTATTCATGAAGTTTAGCAATCCTTCATGCATTCCTATTAAGCCTATAGTGTTAAAATGGTTGGACCAATATTTTCCTGTGTCTTGATAAATATGTCTCAAATAAAATTTCGCATAAGGATATAAATTGCTTTTAGTCATTGTTTCTAAGAGTTTTCTTTTTATTTCCAAACTTGTTCTTGCAATGTCCATTAATCTACCAACTTTATCAAGAAACTCTTTCTTTGTTGAAGCTAGGTAGCCAATTCTAGGCATGTTTATAGTAACTACTCCTATAGATCCTGTAAGAGGAGCTGCACCAAAAAGCCCTCCTCCTCTTTTTCGCAATTCTCTATTATCAAGTCTTAATCTACAACACATACTTCTCACATCATCTGGGTCCAAATCACTGTTAATAAAATTTGAAAAATAGGGGAGACCATATTTCATTGTCATTTCCATGACCATATTCATTACTTCACTATCCCAATCTAACTTCTCTGTAATATTATATGTGGGTATTGGAAAAGTAAAGATTCTTCCATCTGCATCACCTTCTGTCATAACTTCACAGAAAGCTTTATTAATCATATCCATTTCTTTTTGAAAATCTGATAGTTTATTATCTTGATTTTCCCCGCCAATAATGGCTGGCATAGACTCAAGAGATTTTGGACAAACTATATCCATTGTAATATTTACAAAAGGAGTTTGGAAACCAACTCTTGTTGGCACATTTAAATTGAAAATAAATTCCTGCATAGCTTGTTTAACATCTTTATAGTTTAAATTGTCCGCTCTTATAAAGGGTGCTAAATATGTGTCAAAATTACTCAAGGCTTGTGCTCCTGCTGCTTCACCTTGAAGTGTATAGAAGAAATTAACTATTTGTCCTAAAGCGCTTCTAAAATGCTTTGGTGGTTTACTTTGGATTTTTCCTTTAACGCCAGTAAATCCTTGATTTAGTAAGTCAGGTAAATCCCAACCACAACAATAAACAGATAACAAGCCAAGGTCATGGATATGTAAATCTCCTTCGCTATGAGCATTTTTGACTTCTTTAGGAAAAACTTGTTCAAGCCAATAGCGTTTTGTAATTGAAGAAGCTATGTGGTTATTAAGACCTTGTAAAGAGTACCCCATATTTGAGTTTTCTCTAACCTGCCAATTGCTCTCATCTATATAATTATCGATTAATTCACTAAAATTAAGTAATGATTGCTTTAAATTTCTTGTTTCATTTCTTTGATTTCTATATAGTATATATGCTTTGGCAGTTTTAGCATGACCTGCTTCAATTAAGACTTTTTCTACTAGATCTTGTATTTCTTCAACAGTTGGAGTTGCATTTGTAGAGTTGTTTCTTATATATATATCTATAACTTGCCTAGCAAGTTTTACTGATAAATCACGATTTTGACCACCTACAGCTTTAGCTGCTTTAAAAATTGCGTCAGCAATCTTATCTATATCAAAATCTACTACTCTTCCATCTCTTTTAATAACTTTCTGAATCATTCTAATTCTCCTTTCAATACAATATATTGTACATCAGAAAATATAAAACCACAACATGTAGTTGATGTAAAAATATAAAAAAATTTATCTTGTTAAATATAATCTAAATAATAATAAATATTTAACTTAATATGCTATAATAGATTTAGTCTAAAAAAGTGAGTGATTTGATGTATTATTTTGATAACGCTTCAAGTACAAAAGACAAACCAAAAGCAGTAATTGAAAAAGTAACTGATTCTTTGTTAAAAGGATGTAGCCCATCAAGAGGAAGTTATAATTGTGCTTTAAATACTAGTAGGGATATTTACAGTTGCAGAAAGAACTTAGCAAAACTTTTTAATTTTAATAAAACTAGAAATGTAATATTAACTCCAGGAGCGACTTGGTCAATTAATATGGCGTTAGCAGGATTATTAAACAAAAATGATCATGTTATTACAACGGGGCTAGAACATAATGCAGTTATGAGACCTATCAAATATATGCAAAAGACAATGGGAGTTGAGATTAGTCATACAAAACATGAAACAAATGGAGAAATTATACTAGAATCAATTGAAGAAGCTATTAAAGATAATACTAAAATGATAGTGATTAATCATGCTTCAAATATTAATGGAGTAGTTATGCCAATTGAAGAGATCAGTAAAATTGCTTATGATAATGAACTTCTATTATTAGTTGACTCAGCACAAACTGCAGGATTCTTAGACATAGATTTAGAAAAAGTTAATATTGATGTTTTAGCTTTCACAGGACATAAATCATTAATGGGACCTCCAGGTACTGGGGGGATGATTTTAAGTGATAAAGCGGGTGAGTTAATTAGACCGATAATCTTAGGTGGAACTGGCTCGGTATCAGAAAGTTTAGACCAACCAACAAACTTGCCTGACAAGCTAGAGAGTGGGACTCAAAATTATGTTGGGTTTTCAGCTTTGGGAGTGGCAGTTAAATATTTACTAGATAAAGATACTAAGAAAATTAGAGAGCATGAGATGAAACTTTTCAATACATTGAAAGATGGATTCAATATAATAGATGGCCTAGCAGTAGTGCCTAGTAGCACTACTAGTTTTGTCCCAACTTTATCAGTTGTTATTAAAGATTATGACATGAGCAATGCAAGTTTCATTTTGGATGAAAGATATAAGATTATGGTAAGATCAGGGCTGCATTGTGCCCCACTAGCTCATAAAACGTTAGGAACTTATCCTAATGGAACTATTCGATTTAGCCTAGGATATTTTAATACATTACAAGAAATAAACTATGTAATTGAAAAGATGGGAGAGTTAATGTATGAGATTTCTTAAGCATATATATATTGATACTAATTGGGGGAGAATCTCTGTAGAATTTGATGAAGATTATATTGTACATGCATGTTCTCTTAGTGGTGAGTTAATGTATGATTCTAAATTAGGTCAGTGGCCAGATTTAACTACAAAATTTAAAAGATATTTAGCAGGAGAAGATGTTGATTTTAATGAGAAAATATATCTAAATGATCTTCCAGAGTTTACAAGAGAGGTTTATATTTATTTGCAGAATAACTGCAAGTGGGGGCAAACAATGACCTATGGAGGTATTGCGAAAGCTGTAGGGAATCCAAAAGCTGCTAGGGCAGTTGGACAAGTGATGAACAAAAATAGAGTTCCTATTTTTGTTCCTTGACATAGGGTTTTATCTAAGCGGGGCTTAGGAGGATTTGCAAGTGGTTTAGAGGTTAAAAAAACTCTTCTTAAATTAGAGGAGATAGAAAAGCATATTGACTAAATAGCTACCAAAAGTACTATTTTTATTATATAGATAAAGAGCTATAATCAGTTAAATATGATACTCTAAAATAACAAAAACTATTAATTACTTGTATTATATGTATTGAGTTATATTTTACCTTGATAAAGGAAAACCTCTTTGATATATTATCTATGTAGGAATTCAAGAATAATTTTATTAGATATAGGAGTTTGATTATGAATCTGCCAGTTGTAAAGTCACTTAAAGAGTATGATTTTAATAATATTAAGTTTGATATAATGTCAGGGATATCTGTTGCTGCTATAGCTTTGCCACAAAATATGGCTTATGCGATGATTTTAGGTATAAATCCTGTTTATGGTATATATACAATGATAGTCTCTATGATATTGTCATCAATAATTGGAAATTCCAATTACATGATAGTAGGAGCCACAGAGATCATTGTAGTTACAATGGCTAGTAATATCTCTGCAATAGAAACTACTAATCCTTTGCAAGTAATATTTTTATTAACGTTTTTAGTAGGAATAGTTCAGGTTATTTTAGGCTTAGCAAGATTAGGATACTTAGTTAAGTTTGTTGCTCATCCAGTTGTAATAGGACTAGCGTCGGGTGTAGGATTTATCATTTTAAGCGGTCAAATGATAAACATTTTAGGGTTAAAGAAAGCACAAACACATATTCCAATAATGCAGTTGGTACATATCTTTAATAATATTAGTAGTATAAATGTATTGACAGTAATAATAGGTGCAGTTGTAGTTGCTTCAATTGTGGTTATTCAAAAAGTAAATAAATCTTTACCTTCATATCTATTTGGCATTTTAGTTTCTATGTTTGTTGTGTACCTTTTTGGATGGGGAACAGAGGTGCCATTAATTGAGTCATTTAGTTCAGCTATGCCAAAGTTTAATATGATTCAATTTGAATTTGATACTATTTTACCGCTGATGAGTTCAGCTGTTTCAATCGCATTAATAGGTTTCGTTCAAACACTGTCAGTTATTAAATTGCTAGAAAAAAATGTTGATGAAGCTTTCCCTATTAGCAGGGAATTTATTTCCCAGGGAATTGTAAATATTGTTTGCGCATTCTTTAATAGCTTTGTAATTGCTGGATCTTTTGCGAAGACGTTTACAAATACAGAAGCTGGAGCCAAGTCTCGATTCTCACAATTTTTTGCAGCAATAGCAACAATAATAATAGTCTTTTTGATGCCACCATTTGCTAAATATATAACAAAAGCATCATTAGCAGCGCTTTTAATTCTTATATCTACCCATGTTATAGATTTACAAGAGATAAAGAAGATTTTCAGAAGTGCTAATAGTGATACGATTATATTTCTTGCAACATTTTTAGTGGCTGTAACAGCTCCAAGACTAGATTATGCTGTTTATTTTGGTATTGTTATATCTATAATATTAGTGTTAGTAGATAGTACTAGAGTGAATTATTCGTTCATTGATCATAGGAATAGAGCAGAAAATTTATTCTTCAAAGAATCTTTTGAGAGTGTCAAAGAAGATGATGTAATAGTAATTAATCTGAGTGGAGACATATATTTTCATACTTCCGAGGAGTTTAAGAAGCACTTAGAAAGCAGCTTTGTAGAAGGCAAAGAGTTTGTTATTAGAATGAGAGAACTTGGAACCATTGATATGACTAGTATAAAAGAGATAGAGAAGTTTATTGAGAAAGTGCAAAAAAGTGGCAAAGATGTTATGCTTTGTGGACTTAATGATGAGAAAGTAAAAACCTTAGAAAGACATGGCATTATTGACAAACTTGGTGAAGACAAAATATTTAGAAAGAATCAATGTATTTTTGCTTCTACCAAAGACGCCATTGAAAAAGCAGAAGAATATTTTAAAAATGGTAATAGTAACACAAAGTAAATCAATGAGCCACAAATGAAAATTTCATTTATGGCTCATTTTTACTTATTCGACTAATTTAAGTTTAATAGATACAGAATTATGATCACTATGCTCAAATTCTAGATTATGCTCTGTCACTTCAATGATTTCGATATTTGGAGAGACTAAAAAACCATCTATTATTGTTTCAAATGTTACTCCTCTTTCATAAGGTGCGTCTAAGTCCCTAACAGTCATAATATCTGATACACCCCACTTAAATCCTTCATCGGTAAAATCAGCTTGAACTTCAACTAACCATTCAGGCCAGTTATCAAAAAAGTTCTCATCAGATAACTGTATGTCTGAGATAAGCTGATTCCAATCTCCGCCTACAACAACATAGTGGCCCTTATTATATAACTCAGTTATATGTCTTTTAAGATGAGCTGATTGTTTGCTTCTTAATTCTCCAGCTACACAAAACCATAACAAATCATATCATTGCATTAGGTGTTGTGATAA